>DAOUKZ010000229.1:0-24543 GCA_034420775.1 Dehalococcoidia bacterium | reverse complement strand
CTCCCTCTGCGGCCGCATCCTGGGCGACCTCGGCGCCGACGTCATCAAGGTCGAGCCTCCGAGCGGTGACCCGTCGCGCCGGCGCGGCCCCTACTACCACGGCGACGCGCGCGACGACCGCAGCCTCTATTGGTTCGCGCACAACTACAACAAGCGCGGCATCACCCTCGACCTCGCCACCGCCGACGGGCGGGCGCTCTTCCTCAAGCTGGCGGAGACCGCGCACTTCCTCGTCGAGACCGACTCCCCGGGGTGCATGGAGGCGCTCGGCCTCGGCTACGACACCCTTCGCGAGGCCAGCCCCGCCCTTGTGATGACCTCGATCACGCCCTTCGGCCCCACCGGCCCGCACGCCGGCTACCAGGCGGATGACCTCGTGGCGATGGCCGCAGGCGGCCTCATGAGCATATGCGGCGACGACGACCGCCCGCCGGTGCGCATAGGCGAGCCCCAGGCCTACATGCTCGCCTCCGCCCAGGCGGCGACAGGGACCATGCTGGCGCACTACGCCCGCAACCGTACCGGGGAGGGGAGCCACGTGACGGTCTCGATGCAGGAAGCCGTCGCCAACACACTCACTACGACGCCACACTACTGGTTCGCCAACCAGGTCATCCAACGGCGGGGGGCGCGCAGCCCCTACGGCGGGCGGCAAGTCCGCACCGTCTTCCCAGCGAGCGACGGCTATATCGTCACGCAGTTCTTCTGGAGCCCAGGCGCGGGCGTCCGGCTCGGCCCCATCATCGACTGGATGACGGACGAGGGCTTCCCACCCTCCTTCGCCGATTTCGACTTTGACTCCGCCACGGGCGACACCATCGACCAGTCCGAGCTCGAAGTGTGGGAAGACGAGCTCGCCGCCTTCTTCTCCCGCTTCCCCAAGGCCCGCATCTACGACGAGGCCATCGAACGGCGCCTCTTCATCTTCCCGGTCAGCTCGCCGCGGGACCTCCTCGAGAACGGGCAGTTGGCGGCGCGCGGCTTCTTCCAGGAGGTCGAGCACCCTGCGCTCGGCGCCGCGATCACCTACCCCGGCGCATTCTGCACCTTCAGCGAGACGCCGCTCTCGCTCAGGCGGCCCGCTCCCCTCGTCGGCGAGCACAACATCGAGGTCTTTGAAGAACTTGGCCTGAGCCGCGACCAGATCGTCACCCTGGCCGAAGCGGGAGTGATCTGAGATGGCCCCGCTGCCCCTGGAAGGCGTCAAGGTCGCGGACTTCTCGTGGGTCATCGCCGGCCCCATGTTGACGAAGTATCTCGCCATCTACGGCGCCGACGTCGTCAAGATCGAGGCCCACGTGCGGCCCGACCGCTTCCGTCTGCAGCCCCCGTTCCTGCAGAAGCCGAGCCGCCAGAGCAGCCTGCCCTTCGCCGACCTTAACCCGTCGAAGCGAAGTCTGGGCCTGAACCTGCGCTCGCCGGAGAGCATCGAGGTCGCAAAACGACTCATCGCGTGGGCCGACGTGGTCGTGGAGAACTTCAGCCCAGGCCAGATGGAGGCATGGGGACTGGGCTACGAGCGCCTACGCGAGTTGAACCCCCGCCTCGTCATGCTCAGCTCCAGCCAGTTGGGACAGAAGGGCCCGCAGGCGTCGCACCCCGGCATCGGGAACCTGCTCCAGGCGCTCGCCGGGGTCAACCACGTCACCGGCTGGCCCGACCGCGACCCGCGCGGCCCCGCCATCCCCTACCCCGACATGATCGCGCCCTGGTTCTCGGTCATCTCCATCATCGCCGCGCTCGACTACCGCGACCGCACCGGCAAGGGCCAGCACCTCGACCTCTCCCAGATCGAGGCCACGCTCCAGTTCTTCAGTCCCGGCATCCTCGACTACACCGTCAACGGTCAGGAGGGCGGCCGACAGGGCAACCGCGGTCTCGAGGCCGCCCCGCACGGGGTCTACCCCTGCCGCGGCGAGGACGCCTGGTGCGCCATCTCGGTCCGCACCGACGCCGGGTGGGACGCGCTAGTGGCCGTCATGGGCGCGCCGGGGTGGGCCGCCGAGCCGCGCTTCGCCACGTTCCTCGAACGCCGCCGCAACGCCGACGCCCTCGACGCGCTGATCGGCGCGTGGACCGCGCCGCGGGACGCCTTCGAGCTGCAGGAGGCGCTGCAGGCAGCGGGCGTGCCCGCGTCCAAGGTCAACGACGCCCGCGATCTCCACGAGGACCCCCAGCTCGCGCACCGCGGCCACTTCGTCACCCTCGACCACCCCCGCATGGGTGAATACCCCACCACCACCCCGGCCTTCGACATCGAGGGCGCTCCGCCGCGCTTCACCCGCGCCCCGCTCCTCGGCGAGCACACCGTCGAGGTCTGCCGCGACCTCCTCAACATGCCCCAAGCCGAGATCGACACCCTCCGCGAGCGCGGCGTCCTAACCTAGCGCCCCGCGGAGCGCCTTCCGCGTTGACATGCTCGCAAGCGCCCGCCTAGTATGCCTCCGTCCCTTCTGAGCCGCGTCCGGCGGCCCCGCCCAACTCCGTCACGCCTGATATGAACTTCGCCTTCACCGAAGAAGAAGAGGCGTTCCGCGCCGAGGTCCGCGACTTCCTGCGCGAGGCGCTGCCCTCCGATTGGGGCGTTCGCAACGTCGGCGACGACGAGGAGGGCGGCGGCGACGGCGACGCCTACGACTTCCAGTGGGAGTTCAACCGCAAGCTCGCCGACAAGGGCTGGCTCGTGGTGGCCTGGCCCAAGGAGTACGGCGGGCAGGAGTGGTCGTACTTCAAGCAGGTCGTCTACGCCGAGGAGGTCGTCAAGCACCAGGCCCCGCGCGGCGACAGCATCGGGCCGCGCATGGTCGGCTCCCTGCTCATCGGCCACGGCACCGAGGCCCAGAAGGAGCGCTTCCTGCCCCCCATCGCCAAGGCCGACGTCCGCTGGTGCCAGCTTTTCAGCGAGCCCAACGCCGGCTCCGACCTCGCCGGCCTCGAGACCGTGGCCGAAGACCACGGCGACTACTTCCTGGTCAACGGCGGCAAGATATGGTCGTCCTTCGCCCACGTCGCCGACTGGGGCTTCCTGCTGGCGCGCACTAACAAGGACGCCCCCAAGCACCAGGGACTCAGCTACTTCTTCCTCGACATGAACACGCCCGGCGTCACCGTCAAGCCGCTCATCAGCATGGTCGGCGTGCACCGCTTCAACCAGGTCTTCTTCGACGACGTCCGCATCCCCCGCAACTGCCTCATCGGCCCCAAGGACCAGGGCTGGATGCTGAGCCGCAACGTCCTGAACGTCGAGCGGTCGGGCATCTCCGCCGCCGCGGGCTCGAAGCGGATGCTCCTCGACCTCATCGCCTTCGCGGCCTCGCCGGAGAGCCGCGTCCGGTGGACCGACTCGCTCCGTAGCCAGGCCGCCGACCTGCTCGTCCGTGCCGAGGTCGCCCGCGCCCAGTGCTACCGCATCGCCTGGATGCAGACGGCGGAGGTACCCTTCAAACACGAGGCCTCGGTGAACAAGCTCTTCACCAGCGAGCTCTCCCAGCGCGTCGCCGCCTTCGGCATGGACCTTTTCGGCATGTACGGCACGGTGCAGCGCGGCGACCGCTGGGCGCCGCTGCGCGGCAAGGTCGAACGCAACTTCAAGACGACGATCGCCAGCACCATCGCCGGCGGCACTTCCGAGATACAACGCAACATCATCGCCCGGCGCGGCCTGGGACTGGGCCGCTAGACCCGGCGCGCGGACAAGGCAGGACGGCATGGCCGACGAGAAGACCCCCGACAAAGACCAGGCGAAGGAAAACCCCCACGGCTACGGCGGTGAGATGCCGTCGGAGAAGTCGGCGGAGGAGATGGTGCTCTACGAGGTCGTCGAGCCCCACATCGCCAAGATCACCCTCAACCGCCCCGAGAAGGGCAACTCGATCCTCACCCCCGACATGAACGACGAGATCGCCCGCAAGATGCGCATCGCCGAGGATGACGACCGCATCAAGTGCGTCGTCCTCGCCGGGAACGGGCGGCACTTCTGCTCCGGCGAGGACAACCGGCGCATGCCCGTAGAGACCTACGGCCTGAAGAAGGGCCAGAAGCTCCCGCAGTCGTTCCGGATGCGGGGGCAGGCAGCGAGCTCGCAACGCATGCGGAACTGGTTCCTCTACAGCTCCAAGACCGTCGTCGCCGCGGTGCAGGGGGCCTGCCTCGGCGCCGGCTTCGGCATGATCATGACCGTGGACATGGTCGTCGCCTCGGAGGACGCCTTCTTCGCCCGGCCGCAGAGCCGCATCGGCTTCGCCGGCTTCGACGTCCAGCTTCCCCTCACCCTCATGCGCTGCGGGATTAACCGCGGCTACGAGATGAACATCACCGGCCGGCGCGTCTCGGCGCAGGAGCTCCACAAGTGGGGCGTGGTGACGTCGGTCGTGCCGCGCGAGCAGCTCGAAGCCGAGGCGATGCGCTACGCCAAGGCCATCGCCGCCCACGGCACCGACACCTTGATGCTCGGCCGCCACTCGATGCAGATCTTCTGGGACCTGCTCGGCATGGCCTCCTACGCCGACTACGTCAAGGTGGCCCACCCCCTCTTCACCAACATGGTCTGGCGAGAGGACGAATACAACTGGTTCAAGATGCGGAACCAGTACGGCAACAAGGAAGGCATGCAACGGCTGAACGCCGTCTGGGAAGACCTCGGCTTCAAGTAGCCGTTAGGAGACGCGATGACCACCAAAAACGACAACCCCCACGGCTACGGTGCCGACCTCCAACGGGACAAGCCGCCGGAAGAGATGGTCCTCTACGAGATCATCGAGCCGCACATCTGCAAGATCACGCTGAACCGGCCCGAGCGCCGCAACGCGGTGCTGACGCCGGACATGAACTACGAGCTCCTCGCCAAGTTCCAGCAGGCCCAGGACGACGACTCGGTGAAGGTCATCATCCTGGCCGGCGAAGGGCAGGACTTCTGCGCCGGCGAGGACAATCGCCGCCTGCCCGTCGAGTCGTTCGGCCTCAAGAAGGGGCAGCGGCTGCCCCAATCGCTCCGCATGCAGGGCATCTCCAAGACCTTCAAGACCATGCACGACTCGATGACCTGGGGCACGAAGACCGTCATCGCCGCCTGCCAGGGCGGAGTGATCGGCCAGGGCTTCGGCATCGTGATGACCGTCGACCTCATCGTCGCTTCCGAGGACGCCTACTTCACTCGCCGCCAGAGCCGGATCGGCTTCGCCAGCTTCGAGGTGCAGCTACCCCTCACGCTCCTCCGCTGCGGCATCAACCGGGGGTACGAGCTCAACATCACCGGCCGCAGCGTCTCGGCGCAGGAGATGCATGAGTGGGGTGTCGTCTCCTCCGTCGTACCCCGCGACAAGCTCATGGACGAGGCCCTGCGCTACGCCCGCGCCGTCGCCGCCCACTCGACCGACAACCTCATGCTCGGCCGCAAGTCCATGAACATGTTCTTCCGCCTCCTCGGCGTCGACACCTATTTCAACTACGCCGAGGTCGCCCATCCCCTGTTTACAAACATGGTCTGGCGCGAGGACGAGCACAACTTCCTCCGCGAGCGGAACAAGTACGGCAACAAGGAAGGGATGCGCCGCCTCAACGCCGTCTGGGAGGACCTCGGCTTCAAGTAGCCGCCTGACCGCAAGATTGCACGCAAAAGAGGGGCCGCTCGAATGCGGCCCCTCTTTTTTGGCTGAGTGTAGGAGGCAGGGGCGCCTCCAAAAGCGGAAAGCCTAGTAACCGGTGAAAACCGGGGCCCGCTTCTCCGAGAAGGCGGTGGTGGCCTCCTTGTGGTCCTCGGTCGCCATGGCGAGCTGCTCGGATATGAGGCAGAAGTCCATGACGCGGTTGAGACCGTCCCAGAGGTGCTTGTTGATGGCGATCTTGGTGAACCGTACCGCGATCCGCGCCCCGGCGGCGATCTCCTCGGCGTAGGCGATGGCGCGGTCGAGCACCTCGTCCTTGGGGTAGCAGTAGTTGGTGACGCCGAGGTCGTGCGCCTCCCGGCCCGTGATCAGACGGCCCGACATGAGCATGTCCTTGGCCTTGTGGACGCCGATGAGGTACGGCCAGATGAGCGCGCCGCCGTCGCCGGCGGTGATGCCCACCCGGACGTGGTTGTCGCCGATCTTGGCGTCCTCGGCGATGAAGGTGACGTCGCACAGCAGACCGATGGTGGCCCCGAGGCCGACGGCATGTCCATTGATCGCCGCGATCAGGGGGACCTCGCAGTTTACGAAGCGCTGCACGATGTATTTCGCCCCGCGCAGCAGGTTGCCGGGGTCGAGCTTTTCGGCAGCGCCGGTGGCGCGGTCGCCCATCGCCTTCACGTCGCCGCCCGCACAGAAAGCCCGGCCCGCGCCGGTGAAGACCACGGCGTTGACGTCGCGGTCGTAGTTGACCATGTGCAGGAACTCCTCGATGGCCTCGTGCATGCCGTCGCCCATCGAGTTCAGCCGGTCCGGCCGGTTGAGCGTCGCGATTGCTACCTTGTTCGATCGGACCTCGACACTGAGGTGGCCCTTCTCCACGTTGCTGTAGTCCACAGTCGCCTCCTTGAACGTTACATCACAGGGACGCGGCAGGCCCGCACCCGCGGGGGATTATAACCGGGGCGCCGCCCGGCGTCACCGCGCGGCAATCGTGGCGTTAGCGGCTCTACACCCCTTCCACCAGTCGGCGGAGGTCGTGCTTGGCGTCGTGGATGGCCGACCAGAGGTCGCCGAGGCGTTCGACTCTGTCAGGCACGACGTCGATGGTGAGGTCGGCGGGGTAGATGTCGTCGAGCTCGTCCCAGCGGAGCGGCGTCGAGACCGGCGCGCCCGGCAAGGGGCGGAGCGAGTAGATCGACGCCATGTTCTTCCCCCGCACGTTCTGGTTGTGGTCGAGGAAGATCTTGCCGTCGCGCTTGCTCACCGCCCACTCCATTGTTACATCGAGCGGGCGTTGCTCCATGAGGAACCGGCCGATGAGCTCCGTCGCCTTCCGGACGACGGGATAGGGGTGCTCGCGCCGCACGGGGACGTAGACGTGCAGCCCCGTCTTCCCCGAGGTCTTCAGGAACGACGACAGCGAGAGTTGGTCGAGAATCCCCTTCAGCGCCCTCGCTGTCTCCGCGGCCTTGGCGAAGGCACGCCGGTTGAGCTCAGGCTCGGCGCCCGCGCCCTCTTCACCGGAGTAGATGTAGGGGTCGAGGTCGAAGACCAGGAAATCGGGGTAGTTGAGGATGCTGGCCCCGATGTTCTCCTTCGATCCGGTGAACGTCGTGCCCAAGCCCGCTCCGTCGGGGTCGCGGGCGCAGCGGGAGAGCCAGGGGTGCATCTCGATGTCGGCGAGCTGAGCCAGCCAGAGCAGCGTCGGCAGGTTGTTCACCATCACGTACTCGACGTCGCCCTCGTTGTGCGACGAGAAGAGGTTCACCGTCTCAACAAACTCGGGAAGCTCGTAGGTCCAGTTCTTCTGGTAGAAGCTCGGCGCGTCGATGCCGTTGGGATAACGGGTCAGGGTCAGTGGGCGGTCGCGCAGGTGGGGCAGGAGCGCCGGCGCGACGCGCGCGTAATACGTCAGCATGTCGCGCTTGGTGATCGCCGCCCGCTCCGCCCTCTCCGACCAGAGCGCCTTGTCGAGGTTGGTGACACGGACGGCATACCCTCCTGCATCGACGGTCATCGACCCATCTTTCGCGGCCTTGCCTGCAAGCTGCTCGACCGCCGCCGTCGAATCTTCCGCAACTCCACGGCCACTTGCTGCCGCTCGCTGTTGGACGGGGCTGGCAACCGAGGGTGAGGCTGTCGGCCGCTCGCGAACGACGGATCGCGGATCGCGGTCCGGTTCGAGCCCCAAGTAGACGGGCGCGCGCAAATGATCGCCCGCGCCCCACTCGGCGAACTTCACCCGTGCCACGAGCTCGGGCCGCAGCCAGACGTCGCCAGCCACGCCAAGCTCCGGGTCGGGAGCGAACGGTGGCTCCTCGACCCGCAGCGGCTGCATCCGCTTGTAGAGATCGTCGAGCGCCGCCTGGTCGAAGCCGGTGCCGACCCTGGCCGCAAACCGCAGGACGTCATCGTCGTAGTAGCCGACGAGCAGCGAGCCGAAGGTCGAGGCCCGCGCGCCGGTCCCGGCGCTGTAGCCGCCGACGACCATCTCCTGCGACTGCGTCGCTTTGATCTTCAGCCACGCATTCCCGCGGCGGCCCGGCTGGTAGGAACTGTCCAGCCGCTTCGCCACGACGCCTTCGAGCCCGAGCCCCGTGGCGGCGTCGAAGAAGGCCTCCCCGCCGCCCACGGTGTACTCGATGGGGCGCACCACGTCGCCGGGCGCGAGCATGCGGGCGAGCAGATCCTTGCGCTCCGAGAGCGGCGCTCCGCGGACGTTGTAGCCATCGAGGTAGAGCAGGTCGAAGGGGTAGTACATCACCGTACCGGACGCGCGTGGCGCCCCTTCCATCCTCGGCCCGCCCATGTGCTGCTGCATGAGCCCGAAGCTCGGCAGACCGGCGTCGTCGAGGACGACCACCTCGCCGTCGAGGACGAACGACTCGTGCGGTTGGGCGCGCAGCTCCTCGGCTACCTCGGGGTAGAGCGCGGTCATGTCGTTCCCGCTGCGGCTGCGCAGCCGGACCGCGCCACGTTCCACGAGTGCCAGGAGCCGGAAGCCGTCCATCTTGGGCTCGAAAAGCCAGCCATCGCCGTCGAACGGCGTGTCGGTGAGCTTGGCGAGCATGGGCTTGACCGAGGCCGGGAAGCGACCCTCGGCGCCACAGTGGGCGAGCCGGCGGTCCAGCGGAGCCGGGTCGGGGAGCCGCCCCGCCTTGAGGTCGTCGATGGTCAACTTCGACAGCACCGACGTCCCTTCATCCAGCACGTCGGGGCCGGTGCGGGCGTGGGCGTCCTTGTGCTTGATGAGGAGCCACTCACGCTCGCCGCGCGAGGTCTTGACCAGCGTCCACGAGCCGCGCAGCTTGCGGCCCCGGAGGGTGAACGAGAGCTTGCCCGCCGCCAGCCCCTCCTGCATCCGCCGGTCGGAGGTCGCGCGGTCGCCAAAGGAGAGGACGCCGTCCTCGTCCGGGGAGTAGATGCCGGTGTCCCAGACAATCATCTGGCCCGCGCCGTAGTTACCCTGCGCGATGACGGCTTCGAAGGCAAGGTAGTCCACCGGATGGTCTTCGACCATGACCGCCAAGCGCTTCTCGCTGGGATCGAAGGAAGGCCCCTTGGGCACGGGCCACGACTTTAGCGTCCCGCCGATCTCGAGCCGCACGTCATAGTGCAGCCGCCGCGCCGCGTGCTTCTGCACCACGAACCGCAGGCTGCCCCAAGCCGATCCCTCGCCGCCGCGCGGCTCAGGCGTCCGGGCAAAGTCGCGCTTGGCCTCGTACCGGTCGAGCATCCGGCCCTCCGGTGCCCAGTATACCGGCGGCCTCTTCCCTTTCAGGGAATGCCTGGAGGGCCACGGCTTGCCTAGCCGCCGTTGTTCAGCCCATACAGTTCGGCGCAGTTGAGCGCGACCATGCGGCGGCGATCCTCGTCGGAGACGCCGGTCATCATCGAGTCGATGAGCTTCCGCGAGTACGGCCAATCGTTCCCGTGGTGCGGGAAGTCGGTCGACCACATGATGTTCTTAACGCCGGCGAGGTGCCGCGAGAAGACGCCGGAGTGGTCGACCATGAAGGTCGCAAGCCAGTTATCAAACCAGTACTGGCTCGGCTTCTTCGTCAGGGGCGACCCGGTGCGGTGACGGTTCCGCCACCACCGGTCGTCGATGGCTTCGAGGAAGTACGGCACCCAGCCCGCCCCCGACTCCACGGTGAGGAACTTGAGGTTGGGGAAGCGCTGGTTCACGCCCGAGAAGATGATCTGCGCGATGAGCTGCGAGACGTTGGCGAACCCCAAGGCTCCCAGCGCATCCTCCGCCCCCGCCGCGGTCGGCTGAGGGCGGCGCGCCTGCCGTGTGACGAGGACGAGGTGCAGGTGCACCGGCATGTTCATCTCTTCGGCAGCCGCCCAGAAGGGATCGTCCTCGGGCCGGATGTAGTCGCCGCCACTGGGCCACGAGGTGACGATGACGCCCTTGTGCCCCATCTCCTTGGCCCGCTTCATCTCGGCGATGTTGTTCTCGACGCCCGCGTTGGGCATTTCGGCCAGCGGGACCAGACGCTCGGGGTCGGCGGCGCAGAAGTCTTCGGAAAGCCAATCGTTATAGGCTCGGATGCCGGCGAGTTGCAGTTCGAGGTCTTCGAACTGCATGAAGTACATCATGGCCCGCTGCGGCGGGAACATGACCTCCGCGTCGACCCCGTCGATGTCGAGCAGGCCCAGCCGCTCCTTGCCGTCGTAGCAGCCGGGGTGGATAGTGTAGTCGCCGCCGTCGCTGTAGCTCGCGCCGTGCCAGTTCAGGTCTTCGGGACGCGTCTGCAGATTGGTCACCAGGCCCATGGGCTCCAGCGTCCCCGTCTGTGGGTACTCCCACTGGTCGCCCCCGCGGGGGTCCTTGATCAGCTTCGGAGCCTTGTCCTGGAACTTCTGCGGCAGCCACTTCTCCCACAAGTCCGGGGGTTGGATGGCATGGGAATCGGCGGAAATGAGCTTGTAGTCGTACGCCATGACGCGTCCTCCTCGCGTTACATTCCGGCAGGGCCTAAAGACGCTATTCCCTTGACCCCAAGAAGCCCATGTCCCAGGAAAGGTCCGCGGCCTCGACGACGGCCCCGCCGGCGGTCAGCCGATGGTACTCCTGTGCCGACTTCCCTAGCAAGCCGGTGAAGACGGCCCGGTTGTGCTCCGCCGCGAAGGGCGCCCGCGCCGCCACCGAAGGCGGCGTTCCCTTTAGGTTCCACGCCCCGCGCGCGAAGCCCGCCTCCGGCAGGTGCGCATGTCTGCCGGCGGGGTAGACGCCGCGGGCTTGCAGGTGGGGGTCGGCGGGCAGGTCGAGCGTGTTGAGCGTGGGCAGCGCCGCGACGCCGGCCGCCTGGAGCGTCTCGGTGACCTCGTACTTCGTCCGCGAGCGCGTCCACTCGCCGATCAGGCGGTCGAGGTCGTCCTCTTCGCGCTTGCGGTCCTCTACGTCGGCGAACCGCGAGTCCGACGCCCACGGCCGGCCGATGACGTCGGCCAGCGCCCCCCACTCATCGTCCGACCCCACGGCGATGCTGGCCCACTCATCATCGCCCGCGCAGGGATAGCAGCCGTGCGGCGCCATGCGAGGGTGACGGTTGCCCGCCCGCTCCGGCAGCACACCGGCAACCCCGTACGCCAACACCTGATGCCCCATCGCCGCCACCGTCACTTCGATCTGTGACACGTCGATGTAAACGCCCTGGCCGGTGCGCCGGCGACGGTGAAGGGCGGCGGCTATTGCGCTCGCCGCAAAGCTGGCGACGACGGGATCCCCGTAGGTGATCTGCTGCGCGCCGAGCGGCGGACCGCCCGGATAGCCCACCAAACCCTCAAAGCCGGCAAGCGCGCCGGTGCTCGGCCCGTAGCCGATCATGCTCGCCAGGGGGCCGGTATGCCCCGCCGCCGTCATCGACGCCATGACGAGGTCGGGGCGCACCTGCTTCAGATCGTCGTAGCCGAGTCCGAACCCCGCCAGCACACGGGGGCTCAGGTTCTCGATCACGATGTCGGAGACGGCGACCAGCTCGCGCACCGCCTCCACTCCCGCCTCGGTCCCCATGTCGACCGCTACGGCCCGCTTCCCCCGGTGCAGCGTGTTGAACGACACCGAGTTGTTTGGCGACGGCTCCCCAAGGAACGGGAACATCGCCCTCTGGATGTCGGGGCGGTGGGGGTGTTCGACCTTGATCACCTCGGCGCCGAGGTCGGCGAGCATCTGTCCTACCAGCGGCCCCGCAAGCACCCAGCAGAACTCGACGACGCGCACGCCCTCCAGGGGCCTGGGCGCTGTCACATCCAACTCGTGGAGGGAGGGATGTCCTGCGGGCTTCCGCGCCCCTAGCGGGGCGCACCCTCTCTCAGTCTCCCCCTGAGGGGGAGAAGCCGGAGCGTTGTCGTTGAATCGGACGAAGACCTCGTCGTTGTGCTCGCCGAGGGCGGGGCCGGGGCGCGCGGAGGGACGGTCGCGGCCGTCGAAGAGGAACGGCGCGCCCGGGACCGGGGCCTCGAAGCCCGGTGCGATTTCGACCGCCTGGAAGAAGCGGCGCTCGGCCAAGTGCTCCATCGCCATGACGTCGGCGACCGTGTTCAGCGGCATCCCCGGCGCGCGGCGTTCCCAGAAGAGGCCGAACCACTCCTCCTTCGACCGTTTGGCGAGCTCGGCGACGAGCAGCGACTCGAGGTCTTCGACGTACCGGTAGCGCGACCGGGCGTCGGCGAAGAGCTCGGACTCGGCCCAGTCGGGCCGTCCCAGCACGTCCTTGAGCCGCTCCCAATGCGGCGGCTGGGTGCCGATGACGCAGAAGTGGCCGTCCTTGCAGGGGAAGTGCGTGTGCGGCGCCATCCCCGCGAGCCGGTGTCCGGTGCGCATGGTGCGCTCGCCGAGGTGGTACGCCTTGACCACCGCGTGTCCCATGAGCACCGTGATGACGGTCTCCATCGTGGAGATGTCGACCAACTGGCCCTCGCCGGTGACGTCGCGGGCGTGGAGCGCCGCAACCGCCGCTCCGGCTCCATTGGCCCCCGCCATGTATGACGACTGCGGGCCGGGCAGCGTGATCGGTTCCCGGTCCGGCGTGCCCAGCGCGTAGGCCGCCCCGGAGGCGTGCAGCTCGTTCATCGGGTAAGCCCGGTAGTTGCTGTACGGGCCATCGAGTCCCCACGGCGTGATCGACAGCAGCACCGCGTCAGGGTTCACCTCCCGCACGTCATCCCAAGTCAGACGAAGCGCCTGCGCCTCCCGTGGCAGCCGGTCGACGACGACCACGTCGGCCCAGGCGATAAGCTCGTCAAGCCGCCCCTGCTCCGAGTCAAGGTCGAGCGTAACCCCCAGCTTCCCGCCGTTGAAGTAGTGGTAGACGCCGCCGTGGTCGGGATGGCCTTCGAAGCCGGGCGGGAACGGCCCCTCGACACGAGTCGGGTCGCCCTCGTGCGGCTCGACGTGGATCACCTCGGCCCCGAAGTCGCCGAGCAGCCGCGCCGCCAGAGGCGCGGCGTACCAACGCCCCAGGTCGAGCACGCTGATGCCTGCCAGGAAGTCGTCGTTCATGCCGCGCCGATGATAGCGCAGCGGGCCGCGGGGGCGGTGTCTCCTTTTCTTGACACCCCGCCGCGCCCCACTAGAATTGGCCGCGGCAGGGAACGCTGGCGGCGTCCCTTGCCAACGACCCTCTCTTCACCTTTGCGGAGGCACCTATGGGCCTACTGACCGGCAAGACCGCGATCGTCGGCGTTGGCGAGACGACCTACTACCGCGACGCCAAGCGGACGACCTACTCCCTGGGCATCGAGGCCATCAAACGCGCCGTCATGGACGCCGGCCTCAAGCTGACCGACATCGACGCCATGACGAGCTACCAGGGCAACGACTCCCACAGCTCGAACGACATGGCCCAAGCCCTTGGCATGCGCCTGAACTACAGCCTCGACATCATGGGCGGCGGATCGAGCACCGAGGCCCTCGTCGCCCACGCCGCCGGCCTCCTCGCCGGTGGCTATTGCAACGCGATGGTGATCTTCCGCTCGATGCGGGGGCGAACCGGACGCCGCCCTGGCGGCCAGGCCCCCACCGGCCCCGCGCCGCCGATGACCGTCGTCGGCCACGCCGAGAACCAGTACATCGGCGTCACCACGCCGGCCCAGATGTTCGGCCTCGCCGCCATGCGCTACATGCACGACTTCGGCATGACCACCCGCCAGCTCGGCGCGGTCGCCATGACCCACCGCTACCACGCCACGTTGAACCCGAAGGCCTTCTTCTACAAGAGGCCGTTGACGATGGAGGACTACCTCCAAGCGCGCTGGGTCTCCAAGCCGTTCCGTCTTTTCGACTGCTGCTTGGAAATGGACGTCTCCTGCGCGCTCGTCATGACGCGCGCCGAGCGCTCCTACGACCTCAAGCACCCGCCGGTGTTCGTGATGGGCGGTACCGCCCGCACCATGGCGGAGAGCCCCGGTTACAACCCAGGGCGCCGCAACACTGCGGTCTACCATCACGCCAGCAACTGGGGGCGCAACCGCGTCTTCGCCATGTCGGGCCGCTCTCGCGAGGACGTCGACCTCGCCTCATTCTACGACGCCTTCACCATCACGCCGCTCCTGCAGTTGGAGGGCTACGGCTTCGTCGGCCCCGGCGAGGCCGGCTTCTGGTACGAGGAGGGCCGCGGGCGGCTCGACGCCGAGCTTCCGGTGAACACGTCGGGCTCGCACCTCTCCGAGGGCTACTCCCACGGCATCCAGATGGTGATCGAGATGACGCGCCAGCTCCGAGGCCGCGCCGACGACGCCTGCCCCGACTGGGAGCGCGGCGTCCACACCTATGACCGCGAGCAGGGCTGCCGCCAAGTGCGCAGGCACGAGAACGGCTTCTGCGCCGGATGGGGAAGCCCGGTCACCAGCAGCTCCCTCATGCTCAGCCGGCACCCCAACTAGAAGAGACGGACGCGAAAAGGAGCCGTCATGCCGCCCAACATCGACTGGTCGCGACTCAACATCGTCCCCGACTATGACACGCAGGAGTGGTGGGACGCGACGAAGGAGAGCAGACTCCTCGTCCCAAGCTGCAACACCTGTGGCGACGCCTGGTGGCCGCCAAGCGTGCCCGGCTGCGCTAGCTGCGGCGAGCTCGAAAATCTTGATTTCATCGAGAGCAGTGGCGCGGGAACGGTCCACACCTTCATCGTCGTCATGCAGCCGATCATTGCCCCCTTCCTCGAGGCCGTGCCCTACATCCCCGCGATGATCGACCTCGACGACGTCAAGAACGTCGACGGCAACCCGGTGCGCCTGCAGGGCGTGGTCGATGGGGGCGAGGACCAAGTCGGGATCAACGCCAAGGTCGAGATGTACTTCGAGCAGATCAGCGACGACGGCAAGAAGGTGCCCCGCTGGCGGCTCGCCGCCGAGCAGCCCGACAACGTGTGGCTCTTCCCCGGCCCCTAGACTCTGGCGGCGGCAGGGAGGTGGACGGTGCGAAACGGGACGTACGTCGTCGATGCCGACGCGCATCAGATGGAGCCGCCCGACTTCTTCCTCGAATGGATCGACCCCGCCTTCCTCGATAGGGCGCCGCGCCTGCAACGGTTGGAGTCGGGGCGCCGCTACGTCGTCGAGGGGAAGCCTTTCACCTACGAGCACGGCAAGTACCCGATGGCCGCTCCCGAGTTCCTCGACGCGGCCAAGAAGGCCCGCGACCGCTTCCGCGACGCGGCGAAAACCGGCTACAGCCCTGAGAAGCGCGTCGAGGACATGGACTCCGAGGGCGTCGACGTCCAGATCATCTACCCCAGCGCTGGCGGGCAGATGCTAGGGCGCGAGTTCGACGACCCCGAGCTGCTCGCCGCCTGCTGCCGGGCCTACAACGACTGGAGCCGCGCCTACTGCGCCGACCACGCCGACCGCCTGCGCTGGGCGGCGATCCTCCCCATCCAGGACGTCGCCCTCGCCGTCGAGGAAGCCGAGCGAGCCGCCGACCTCGGCGCCGTCTCCTTCTACGTTCGCCCCCAACCGGTGAAGGACCGCCTCCTCCCCCACGAGGACTACTGGCCGCTGTGGCAGACCATCGAGCGGCTCGACCGGCCGATCTCCGTCCACGACTCGGCGTCGTGCTATCTGCCCTCGTTCGGCGACCGCTTCGTCACCCACACGTCGGGGCACATCGTCTCCCACCCCTTCGAGGCCATGGCCACGATGATGACCTTCATATGGCACGGCATGTTCGAGCGCTTCCCCAAGCTCACCGTGGTGCACGTCGAGTGCGACGCCGGGTGGCTCCCGTTCTGGCTCCAGCGCATGGAGCAGCATTACGACTTCAGCGGCACCGCCGAGCACCCCGACCTGAAGAGACGGCCTACGGAGTATTTCAAGAGCAATATGTTCGTCGCGGCGCGGGCCGACGAGCCGATGCTGAAGAGTGTGGTCGAGCTCGCCGGCGACGATAACCTGCTTTGGAACTCCGACTATCCTCACCCCGACGGCACCTGGCCCTGGGCACTGGGCGACTTCGACCGCCAGCCGCTGAGCGACGAGAGCCGGCGCAAGATTCTCTGGGAGAACCCCCGCCGCGCCTTCCGCATCGCCGAGGCGCCCGCGGCGGCGGCCCACGTCGAGACGGTTACGGCGGCCTAGCGAAGCGCATGGCCGGCCCACTCGAAGAATTCCGCGTCATCGACCTGTGCCGGACGCGGCCGGGGCAGATGGCCTCGGGCGTGCTCGCCGACTACGGCGCCGACGTCATCACCGTCGTCGAGCCCGGCTTCGCGCAGAAGCGGGGCGGGCCGGACGCGGTCGCCCGCTACGGCGTCAACCTGCGCAACAAGCGGAGCCTCAACCTCAACCTGCGCGCTCCCGGCGGCGTCGAGGTCTTCCTGAAGCTCGCCGACCGCGCCGACGCCATAATCGAGAGCAACCGGCCCGGAGTCGTCCGGCGCCTCGGCATCGACTACGAGACCGTCAGCGCGCGCAACCCCGGCATCGTCTACTGTTCGCTGTCGGGATTCGGCCAGGAGAGTCCGTACGCCAGCATCGCGGCCCACGACCTCTCCTACCAGGGCATCTCCGGCATGCTGCCCCAGGGCGAGGACGGCAAGCCCTTCGTCCCGCCCTATAACCAGGCCGACCTCAACGCTTCCTGGTTTGGGGCGATGTCGGTGCTCATGGCGCTGCTGCGCCGCGAGAAGGACGGCACGGGGCAGTACATCGACGTCTCTTTCACCGACGTCTCGGTCACCATTCCGCCGGGCGGCGTCGAAGACCGCACTCTCCGCGGCACCGATCCCGCCTACAACGTCTACGAGACGCGCGACGGCCGCTATCTGACCCTGAGCATCCGTGAACCTTGGTTCTGGGAGCGCTTTTGCAAGCTAGTTAGCAAGGAGGAATGGACGCCCCATCCAAGGCCCGAGGAACCCCTGCGCTCGGAGATGGTGGCCTTCATCGCCGAGGCGGTGCGGGGCAAGACGCTCGACGAGTGGCTCGACCTATTACGAGAGAACGACCAGCAGTACGGGCCGGTGAACCGCACCATCGAGGAGCTCGCCGCCGACCCCCACCTCCAAGCCCGCGAGATGCTGCTCGACGTCACCCACCCCGTCACCGGCAAGCGGCGCTACGAGCCGGGTTTCGCCCTCAAGTTCTCCCGCACGCCGGCGGCGCTCAGCCGCGGGCCGACGCTCATGGGGATTGACACCGAGGCCATCCTCCGCGAGCTCGGCTACGACGACGCCCAGATCGCGGCGCTGAACGAGGCGGGCGTTACCGCCTAGCGGCGCCTACCCGCACCGGCGCGCCTTGCGGCGCGCGCCGTCTCTCAATCTCCCCCAGAGGGGAGAGGCTTAAGGAAGGGCTTACCACTTCTCCCAAACCCGCCCCTTGGCGGCGAGCACGACCTGGGCGCGGCCCGTCGCGGTGATCTCGCCGATCTGGTTCTCGGCCCAGACGTCGAGGTCGACGAGGTGTTCGCCGTCCGCGGTCTGCTTGCCGGTGACCCTGCCCTTCAGCCATGTGGTGTCGCCGACGTAGTTGAAGCGCCGCACCTCGCCGTAGAGCCGCTTCAGGAAACCGTCGTCGCCCATCCAGTTGGTGAGGGGATGACCGAGCCAGCACATGCGCTGGCAGCCGTAGTCGTAGGCCATGGGCAGGCCAGCCGCGCCGGCGGTGTCGGAGGCGGCGTGGACGCGGATCACCGCCTCGAGGGCGCCGGTGCGCGGGTCGCGGTAGCCCCAGGCGGGATGGCGGCGGAACTCTCGGAGCGCGAAGACGTGGCCGAGGCCGCCGATGCAGCCCGCCTCGAAGGCCGCGATGTCGCCCATACTCAGCGGGCCCTTCACCACCGAGGGAATCTCGTCGCCCTCGTTGACGTCCTCCCAGAACCGGGGAGTCGCGCCGCGAATCTCCTCGTTGAGCATGTGGTCTTCGATAGCGAGGATCTCGTCCTCGGTGTAGCGGTGGGGTTCGCGCTGGTACTTGCCCCGCTCGCGGGCGGCGCGCCGCTCGGCGCGGAACTGCCAGCCCTTGCATTCGGCGATCGTCTCACCCCGCTGGTTGCGGTAGGTCGAAACACTCGACTGAATGAAGACGCGTCCCGCGAACTCGCCCTTCTTCTCTTCGAGGCCGGTGAACTGCTCCTGCACCGTGATCTCGTCGTCGAGGTAGATGGGCCGGTGCCACAGCCAGTCGTTGCCGGCGTGGAAGCCGTGAACGCCGGGGAGGCCGCCGGTGCGCCCCGACGTCCAGTAGACGCTGTACAGGAACGTGGGCGGCGCGATGATCTTGCCCCACCGCGTCTTCTGGGCGTACTCAGCGTCGACCCACAGCGGGTTGGGATCGCCGATGCCGCGGACGAAGTGGCGGATGTTGTCGCGGGTCGCCGCCTCGTGGAGCGGCCCCATACCGTAGAAGCTGGGACGATTGTAGGTCCCGATGCGGCTCCGCAGCCGTTCGAGCGCCTCCTCGGTGATCTTGCCCTCGGCGATCTTGGGCTTCTCGGCGCCGCTATCGGCCATGGCGTCCCTCCCTGCATGTCTGGCGCGCGGAAATCCGGCGCGGCCGGTGGTCATGATACATGACCTCGAGGGTCGCCCCGGTTGTCAAATCCTGATTGGTACAACGTCGCTATTGGTACAATAGAGCCCAGGTTTTGCTCGGAGGCGTTGCATGAGAAGAATCGGCCCACGACTCTGCCTGATGCTCGGCATGGCGGTGACCGCCGCACTCGTTCTCGCTGCCTGCGGCGGCGGCGACCCGACACCCGCGCTGCCGCCCAAGTCCGACCCCGCCGCCTTTACCCAGGCCTTCGTCCAACGGGCCATCGACTACTACGAAGACAACGGCCGCCAAAAGACCCTCGACCTGTAC
Organism: Dehalococcoidia bacterium; assembly: GCA_034420775.1. Taxonomy (GTDB): domain Bacteria; phylum Chloroflexota; class Dehalococcoidia; order SHYB01; family SHYB01; genus DAOUKH01. The sequence goes on along the minus strand of DAOUKZ010000229.1, from coordinate 5,620 downwards.
AACTCCCTCCCGAGCGTCGACGGCCCTTGGTACGTCTTTATCTTCGACGAGAACGACGTGATGATCGCCCACGCTACCGTTCCGGCAAACGTGGACCAACACGCGGACGACATACGTGGCGTCGGCGGCTTTCCCGTCGGCAACCAAGTCGCCGCCGCCGCCGCCGAGGGCGGCGCTTGGACCGACTACACCTACCTGAACCCGAGCACCGGAAGCTTCGAATCGAAGCACTCGTGGGTCGTCAGGCACGACGGCCTTGCCTTCGGCTCTGGCTGGTACCAGCCCGGCCCCTCCAAGGACGACGGCCCCGCCTACACCCAGGCACTCGTCCAGCAAGCCATCAACCTCTACGAGGCCGTCGGCCGCCAGCAGACCGTCGACTACTTCAACTCCCCCGAGAGCGTCGACGGCCCCTGGTACGTGGCCATGTACGACGAGGACACCAACACCATCGCCCATCCCACCCGAAAGGACTTCCTGGGCACCAGCCCCAGAGACCGCAGCGACATCAACGGCAAGCCCTACGGGCTGGAGGTCGTCGCCGCCGACGAGAGCGGGCGCTGGGTGGACTACGTCTTCGTCAACCCCACCTCAGGCGAGACCGAGCAGAAGCACACCTGGGTCATCAAGCACGACGGTTTGCTCTTCCTCTCCGGGTGGTACGAGCCCGCCGGTTAGGTCAGGAAACCGCCCCCGACGCTTCCAGCCGCGCTAGCTCCTGCGCCGGCGTGCCGAGCAGCCCGCCGAGGACGCGCTCGTTGTGCTGGCCCAGCAGCGGCGCCGGCGACGCGATGCGCCCCGGTGTCCGCGACAGCCGCCACGCCACGCCGTAGAGCCACTCGGCCCCGGCCATCGGGTGCTCGATCTCGACCCAGGCTCCGCGCTCGCGGAAGTGCGGGTCGAGAAACTGGTCCTCGATGTTCATCACCGGGAAAGCCGCCACGCCCTCAGCCTGAAGCGCCGCCGTGAGTTCCTCGGCGTCGAAGCCAACAGTCCACCCGCGCAGGGCTTCGTCCAACGCCTCGCGGTGACGCAACCGGCGGTAGGAATCGGCGAACCGCCGGTCCCGCGTCCACGGCGCCGACCCAAGGCGGCGCGCCGCATCGCACAGACCGCCCCACTCCTCTTCCGAGGCCACCGCGATGCTGATCCAACGGTCGCCGCCCGCGCACGGATAGACGCCGTGGGGCGCCACGCCGACCCCCGTGTTGCCGATGGGCGCCGGCGTGCGCCCGTTCATGGCAACGTCCATCACCGCCTCGCCGAGCCACGACACCGTGCTCTCCAGTTGCGCCGCCTCGATGTACTGACCCCGGCCCGTGCGCGTTCGGTGGCGCAGCGCCGCGGCCGCCGCCATCGCCGCGTGCAGCCCGGCGACGGCGTCGCTCCACGCCGACTGCAGCTCGCCCACCAGCGCGCCATCCTCGTAGCCCACCAGACTCATCAGGCCCGACAGCGCCAGCACGATCGGCGCATAGGCGATGACGTCCCGCAGCGGCCCGGTGTTCCCCGCCGCCGGCATCGCCACGACAACGATGTCGGGACGTAGGCGGCGCAGGCTGGGGTAGTCGAGGCCCAGCCGGTCCATGACGCCCGGCGAGAAGTTGTCGATCACCACGTCGGAGCGCGCGATGAGGCCACGCAGCAGGTCGATCCCTTCCGGCTCCTTCAGGTTCAGCGTCACGCTCTGTTTGTTGCGGTTGAGACCGTGGAACACCGGCTGCAGCTCCGGCCAACGCCCTTCGTCGCCGCCCGCCGCGTCCTCCCCAATCATCGGCCGGCCCAGTCGCATCCCGTCCATCTTCGCCCGGCTCTCGACCTTGATGACCTCGGCGCCCATGTCGGCGAGCAGGTGTGCCGCCATCGGCGCCGCCCACGCGCTCCCCAGGTCGACCACCCGGTAGCCCGCGAGCGCATCCATCTTCACACCACCCCCGCCCGGCGCAGTACGGCGAGGTCGAGCCCAAGCCGGTCTCGCAGCACCTCGCCGTTGTGCTCTCCCAAACGCGGCGCGGGTCGGTCGAGCCGCCAGGGGCTTTCCGAGAACCGGTACGGTGGACCGGGGTAAAGCTCACCGTCAATCGTCTGCCAGAAGTCTCGCTCGCCAAGGTGCGGGTCGGCGACGGCCTCGCCGATGGTCTTGACCGGGACGCACGGAATCCGCCGCGTCCGCGTCGTCTCGAAGATGTCCTCCTTGGTGCGCTCCGCGAACCAGGGCGCGATCAGCGCCTCCGCCTCCTCCGGGTACTCCTCCGACATGGCTCGCCGGTTCCGGTAGCGCGGCTCCGAGTACCACGGCTGGTCCCCCAGCACCTCCAGGAAGCGCCGGTACTGCGCCAGTTGCGGCGCATCGATGCAGATGTGTCCGTCGAGGGCGGGTAGCACGCAGTTGGGGAAGAGACCCAGGCTCATGCGGTTGCCCCATCGCCGACCCGGAATCCCCTTGTAGATGTACGTCGGCAGGTGATAACCGTTGAGCAGCAGCGCCGGCGCCTCCGCGACGGCGGTGTCGACGAGCTGCCCTTCGCCGTCCCGGTCCCGCGCCTGCAAGGCCGTGACCACCGCAAGCGCCGCCGCGAACCCGCCGAGGTAGGCGTTCTGCTGCAACGGAATCGTCAGCGGCTCGCGGTCGGGGAAACCCGTGCCAAAGCTCAGCCCGCCCGCGGCGCTGATGTTGATGTCGTAGGCCGCGTAGTCCCGGTACGGACCGGTCTCGCCGAACGGCGTGACCGACGCCGCGACCAAGCTCGGCAACCGTGCGCGCATTGCGTCCAGATCGAGCGCCCGCCGGACGCTACCCTCCGTTACTAGCACGTCGGCCCCATCCAGCAGCCGGTTCAACAGCGCCGCTCCCGTCGCCGTCGTGACGTCAATAGTCACCGCCCGCTTGTTGGCGTTAAGAAAGCGGAAGAGGCCGCCCGACTCGGGGTCCGGCGCGTCGCCGGGGAAGGGGCCGTGCGACCGGAGCGCGTCGCCCTCCGGCGGCTCGACCTTGATCGTGTCGGCCCCGAGATCGGCGAGCGTCCGCGAGCAGAACGCGCCCGCGACACCATCGGCAATCTCGATGACGGCGACCCCGGCCAGCGGGCCCGGCGGCGCGGACGCGGGGCGGGGTCGCTCTGACGGCATGGGCCTACTCGAAGGCGCCGGCCTCAGTGAGCGCGCCGATCGCGCCGCTCGAAAGGCCGAGCACGCCGCCGAGGATATAGCCGTTGTGCTCACCGAGCAAGGGAGCGGGCCGCGCCTCCGGCGGGCCGTCCGGCGTCGAGCGCCAGGCGAGTCCCTGCACCGCGCGCCGCCCCATCTTGGGGTGCTCCACCTCTTGCCAAGCTCCCCGTGCCCGCACATGCCCATCGTTCAAGAGCATCTCGCCGCTTGCTGCGGGATAGGCCGCGACCCCGGCGTGCTGTAACGTTTCTGTCAGGGCAGAGGCCGCCCGCCGCCGCGTCCAGGCTTCCAACACGGCGTCAAGCTCAGCGGCGTGGCGAAGACGCCGGTAACCATCGGCGAAACGAGGATCACTCGCCAGGCCAGGACGCCCCATCACGCCGCACAGGCTGCGGAACTCCGCGTCGGAGCCCACCGAGATCGCAATCCAGTCGTCGCCGCGGCAACGGTAGAGGCCGTGGGGAGCGTGCCGCGCGTCGCGGTTGCCCACCCGCGTGGGGACCGCACTTGTCATCAAATGTTCGAACACAGAGCTTCCCGCCAGCGCCGCGATGGCCTCGACGGACGACAGGTCGATGTACTGCCCATCGCCGGTCCGCTCCCGGTGCCACAACGCGCAGAGGACGGCGTAGGTGAGCGCGGCGCCGACGCGCAGGTCGATGGAATCACGAAGCTCGACGGGCGGACCGTCTTCGTAGCCGGTCAGGCTCCCCAGACCGCCGCTCGCGTTGAAGACCGACGCATAGCCCGGATACGCGCTCTCAGGCCCGCTGCCACCAAACGCCGAGCTCGACGCCACGATGATCGTCGGGTTGTGCCGCCGCAGCGCCTCGTAGCCGATCCCCATGCGGTCGAGGACGCCGGTGCGGGAGTTCTCCACGAGCACATCGCTGACCGCCGCCAGCGATTCGATCGTCTCCACGCCGCCGGCGCGCTTCAGGTTCAGCCGGAGACCGAGCTTGTTCAAATTGACGCTGTTGAACGTCGGCGATGCGTCGGGATCGAGGTCGATGGCGTACTGGCCCCGGCGCATGCCGTCGAGGTTCGTGGCCGTCTCAACCTTGATCACCTCGGCCCCGAGCAGCGCAAGCTGGAGCGAGCAGTACGGCCCCGCCAGGTTCCAGGTGAAGTCGAGGACGCGGACGCCGCTCAGGGGCGCGGCGCGCGGCACGCCGCTCACAGCACGCCCGCCCGCCGGAGGGCCGTCAGGTCGCGGCGGGCGTAGCCGAGACCTTCGCAGTAGACCTCCGCGTTGTGCTCACCGAGCAGCGGCGCCGCGCGCGGCCCGACCGGCGGCGTCCGCGAGAATCGGTAGCCCTGCGAGGTGTATTCCAGCGTGCCCGCCCTTAGGTGGACGGCGGACTCGAAGAAGTCGCGAAAACGAAGCTGCGGCGATGCGGCCACGTCGCTCGCGTCTGCGAACAGCGCCGCCGGGCAGCCTCGCGACGCCACCTCGTGATAGACCGTCCGTTTCTCCAAGCTCGCGGCCCATCCCCGCATCACGGCATTGACCTCTAGCCGATGGGCGCGGCGTTCGTCGAAGGTGGCGAATCGCGGGTCGGCGGCGAGGTCCGGCCTCTCCATCGCGTCGCACAGCGCCGCCCAGTGGCGGTCCTCGCGAGGGAACAGGATCACGTGCCCGTCGGCGGCGGGAAAGATGCCGCCGAAGAAGTAGGTCCGCCGCCAATCGATCCATTCGTCGTAGCCCGCGAACCGTTGGAGCGTCTCCCGCGCCATCGCCATAGACGCCTCCTGCTGCGACAGGTCGGCCCGCTCCCCCACCCCGTTCCGCGACCGCGACAGCAGCCCCGCCAGTGCCGCCACCGCGCCCAGCACCCCCGCGTCGTGCTCCGCCAGATACCCCCCGGCGCGCACGGGCCCACGCTCTGGGAAAAGCTCGTACGACAGATTGCCCGGCAGCGTATACGCCTCGCCGCCCGCCGCGAACGACGTCAGGTCGCTGGCCCGGTACCCGGCGTTCGGCCCGTCCAGCCCAAACGGCGTGATGGCGACCCGCACCAGACCGTCCGCGCCCGGCGCCGCATCGGACAGCTCCGGCGCGTCGTAGACCAGCACGTCCGACGCCGCGGCGAGCCGGTCGAGAATGGCCCGTCCCGTCGCCGAACCGGTGTTCAAGGTCACCGAGCGCTTGCTCGCGTTCAAGTGAAGGAACAGCGCGCTCGTCTCGGCGTCCGGAGCCGCGCCGGCAAAGGCCCCGTGACCGCGGGCCGCATCACCCTCCGGCGGCTCGATCTTGGTGACCTCGGCCCCCATGTGGGCAAGCAGCTTGCCGCAATGCGCCCCGGCGATGGAATCGCAGACCTCCAGCACCCGCACGCCGCTCAACGGCGGACCTTGCGAGGGGGCTGGCGCGAGGGCGCCCGCAGGGCGCTCCCGGGAGGGGGCTGAAGAGGGCATGGCGGGTAGGACAATCTTAGCAAGAGCCGCCCGC
>DAOUKZ010000228.1:0-6306 GCA_034420775.1 Dehalococcoidia bacterium | reverse complement strand
AACGCTACGGCGTGGGCGGCGTCGTGGCTCCGAACTTCGCCATCGGCGCCGTGCTGATGATGCACCTCGCGCAGCAGGCCGCGCCCCACTTCGACCACGCCGAGATCATGGAGATGCACCACGAGACGAAGATCGACGCGCCGTCGGGCACCGCGGCCACGACGGCCCGCATGTTGCGCGACGCGCGCGGCGGTGACTTCGAGCGGAACGTTCCCGAGCGGGAGACCGTGGCGGACACCCGGGCGGGGCAGTCCGGCGGCGTCACCATCCACAGCCTGCGGCTGCCCGGCGCCATGGCCCACCAGGAGGTCATCTTCGGCATCGCGGGCCAGACGCTGAGCATCCGCCACGACACGATCAACCGGGACTGCTACGTCCCCGGCATCGCGCGGGCCGTGCGCCGCGCCGCCGAGGGCGAGGGCTTCGTCTTCGGGCTCGACCGGCTGCTCGGTCTCTAAGGCTGCATGAACTAACGGGAGAAGCGACGTGGGTCTACGCATTGCCTTCGTTGGCGCGACGGGCGCCGTCGGCGCCGAGTTCCTGAAGATCGCGGATGGTTGGAGGACGCCGATCAGCGAGCTGCGCCTGCTCGCCAGCGCGCGCTCGGCGGGGTCGAAACTCACCTTCCGCGGCGAGGAGATCGAGGTGGCGGAGACGACCGCCGCCTCGTTCGAGGGCGTCGACGTAGCCTTCCTCTCCGCCAGCACCGCGGTGTCCAGAGCAATGGGCCCCATCGCCGTCGAGGCCGGAGCCGTCGTCATCGATGACAGTTCGGCGTTCCGGCTCGATCCCGCCGTGCCCCTGGTCGTGCCCGAGGTCAACGCCGGCGACATGGAGCGCCACCAGGGCATCATCTCGCAGCCCAACTGCACCACGGTGCCGCTGGTAATGGCGCTGCACCCGCTGCGGGGCCTCCAGCCCATCAAGCGCGTGGTGACCTCGACCTACCAGTCGGTCTCGGGCGCGGGCGCGGCCGCCGTGGCCGAGCTCGACCTCCAGACCGAGCAGGTCGTCCGCGGCAAGCCCACGGAGCCGGAGGTCTTTCCCCATCAGATCGCCTTCAACCTGATCCCGGCGGTGGACGTCTTCCTCGAAGACGGCTACTCGCGGGAGGAGTGGAAGATGCAGGAGGAGACGCGAAAGATCCTCGGTCTCCCCGATCTGCCCTTCTCCGCTACCTGCGTCCGCGCGCCGGTCTACCAGGCGCACAGCATGGCGGCGCACGTCGAGTTCGACGGGCCGGTCTCACCGGAGGAGGCGCGGAGCGTCTTGGCCGCGGCGCCCGGTGTAAGCGTCGTCGACAACCCCGCCGAGGACCTTTACCCGCTGCCCCTCTCGGCCGCCAACTGCGACGACGTCTTCGTCGGCCGCATCCGCCGCGACACGTCGGTGGAGAACGGCGTCGTCCTCTGGCTGTCCGCCGATAATCTACGCAAGGGCGCCGCGCTCAACATGGTGCAGATCGCCGACGAGCTGCTGGCGCGGGGGCTGGTCGAACAGCCCTAGCCGACGAGGTCGGCTATAATGGGCGCCCCGCTGGGCGGCCAGCCCCTGGGACGGAAGACACGGAGGCGTGGAGGAAGCGATGGGCCATCTGGGCAGACTGCTGACCGCCATGGTGACCCCCTTCGACGCGGAGGGCCGCGTTGACTACGAACGCGCCAAGGAGCTCGCCTTGGCGCTGCTGGCATCCGGCAGCGACGGCCTCATCGTCTCCGGCACCACGGGGGAGTCGCCCACCCTCACCCGCGACGAGAAACTGCGGCTTTTCCAGGAGATCAAGTCCATCGCCGGCGACGCCTCGATCATCGCCGGCACGGGCGACAACGAGACCGCCTTCAGTATCGAGATGACCCAGGAGGCCGAACGCATCGGCGTCGATGCCGCGCTCCTCGTCGTTCCCTACTACAACAAACCCACCCAAGAGGGCCTCTACCAGCACTTCAAGGCCATCGCCGATAGCGTCTCGATTCCGTGCATGCTCTACAACGTACCCAGCCGCACCGTCGTCAACCTGAGCGCGGCGACCGCGCTCCGGCTGAGCGCCGTCCCCAACATCATCGGCGTCAAAGAGGCCAGCGGCGACCTCGACCAGATCGGCGAGATCATCGACGGCGCACCCGACGACTTCTTCGTCTGGAGCGGCAACGACAACGACTTCCTTCCCATCCTCGTCCGCGGCGGCTACGGTGTCGTCTCCGTCGCCTCCCACCTCGTGGGCAAGCAGATGCGCGAGATGATGGAGTTCCAGATCGGCGGCGACCCCGCCCGGGCCGAGGCTATACACAACCACCTCATGCCCGTCTTCCGCGACCTGTTCGTGGTCTCCAACCCGATTCCGGTCAAATATGCCTTGAACCAGGTGGGATTCTCCGTCGGCGGCTTCCGCCTGCCCCTCACCGAGCCCGACGAGGAATCGGCGCGGATCATCATGGAGGCGGTGCGCGGCGTCTCGGTCGACCTGCCGCTTCCCGCGGCAGCGTCCTAGCCTACTGCTAGAGGCCGCGGATAATCGTCTCGTCGCGGTGGGGTCCCACCGAGACGATGCCCATCGGGCAACCCAGCAGCTCTTCGAGCCGGCGAATGTAGTCCCGCGCCCGTTCCGGTAGGTCGCCGAACTTCCGGGCCTCCGTCGTCGGCGACTGCCAGCCCGGCAGCATTTCGATCACTGGCTCGCAGGCTTCCAGATCCGCTCGCGTCGAAGGAAACTCCTCGGTCGTTCCGGCGGGCGTCCGGTAGGCGGTGCAGACGCCGATGGCGGGAAGGTCGTCGAGCACGTCGAGGCGGGTGACCGCCCCTTCCGTGAGGCCGTTCAGGCGTGTGCTGTAGCGCCCCGCGACGGCGTCGAACCACCCCACGCGGCGGGCCCGTCCCGTCGTCACCCCGAACTCGCTGGCCTTTTGGCGTATGGCCTCGCCGACCTCGTCGGTCAGCTCGGTCGGCATGGGACCGGCGCCTACGCGGGTCGTGTACGCCTTGAAGACGCCGAGAATGCGGTCGAGCGCCTGCGGGCGCAGCCCGGAGCCGATAAAGACGCCGCCGGCCGTGGTCGTCGACGCGGTGACGAAGGGATAGGTGCCGAAATCGACATCGAGCAGGGTCCCCTGCGCGCCTTCGAAGAGCACCGTCCGGCCCGTGTCCACGGCCTCGTTCACCAGGCCCTCGATGGGCTGGATCGTCTCACCGAGGGCTTCGGCGTAGCAGAGGCATTCCCGCAGGGCTTCGTGGAAGTCGATGGGCTCGGCGCCGTAGGCTTTCAGCAGCACGTTCTTGGTCTCGACGATCTCGCCGAGCCGGGCTTCGAGCTCGCCCCGATGGAGCAGGTCGCCGGCCCGTAGGCCGATGCGTGCCGCCTTGTCGGCGTAGAGCGGGCCGATGCCGCGCTTCGTGGTGCCGATGGCCCCGTCGCCGCGCACCCGCTCCTCGATGCCGTCGAGCCGAGGGTGGTGCGAGAGGACTACGTGGGCCTTGTCGCTGATTCGCAGCCGGCCCAGGTCGACGCCCGCGTTGCGGAGGCTCTCGACCTCCGAAAGCAGGGTGGCCGCGTTGAGGGCCACGCCGTTCCCGATCACGCAGCGGGTATGCTCGGCGAAGATGCCCGATGGCACCATGTGCAGGCCGAACTCGCCCTTGTCGTTGATGACGGTGTGGCCGGCGTTGTCGCCGCCGGAGAAGCGGACGACCATGTCCGCGTCTTGGGCCAGGAGATCGACGATCTTCCCCTTGCCCTCATCGCCCCAATGGGCGCCGATCACGACGATGGACGGCATGCGCGCTTCCCCGTTGACGCTCTTCGAGAAGCGCCGCCCTCCAGTATAGCAAAGGCGGTGTCCTAACCTGTTCCCCTGCGAGGGCGCCCCTCGTGGAACTCGCCCCGTCCACCCCCGGGACGGCCACGAGAGACGCCCCCGCAGCGGAACGCTCCGCCGCCCTATGCCGCGAGCAAGCCCCGCATCTTGTGAAGGCCGAGCCGCATCCGCGTCTTGACCGTCCCCAACGGAGTGCTCAGTTCGGCGGAGATTTCCGACTGCGTGAGCCCTTGGAAGTAGGCCATCATGATCACTTGCTTCTGTGCCGGCGGGAGCCGGTCGAGCGCTTCGAGGAGATCCTCGCGGTCGAGCGCGTTGAAGACCGCCTTGGTCACCTCTTCGGAATCGCCCGAGGGCTCGACGTGGAGGTCGTCGATGTCTAAGGTCGGGAGGCGCGCCCGCCGCCGCACCTTGCGGAGCTCGTCGATGCACCGGTTGTGGGCGACGCTCATGATCCACGTGGGGAATGAGCCGCGTTCGCTGTCGTAGGTGCCGCCCCGGCGCCAGACGGTGAGGAAGACGTCTTGCGCGATCTCCTCGGCTTGGCTTTGGTTCCGCAACATGCGCAGCGCCAGTGAGTACACCCGCCGCCAGTAGCGGTCGTAGATGCGCGCCAGCGCCTCTTTGTCGCCCCGCGCGGCGCGCTCCGGCCTATCCGGCTCCTCCGCGGCCTCTTCCATGGCCCGCGGGTCGAGCGCGGTAACGTTTGGCGGCGTGTCCGGGCCGTCCGGTCTTTCTTCGTCAGAGACCAGCGTTAGTCTTGTCATCGCTCGCTCCTTCATCCGCGCCGGTGCGCGGTGGTCTCTTGTGAATCAGGCTAGCAGCGCAAAATTAGAAAGACTTTTGACGCGCCAAGCGCGACGCCTCCGCGTTGACCGGCTTTTTCCGGACTCGGTACAATGGCCGCCCGCCTACGGAGGGGGGCCCGCTTGATCATCGACATGCACATCCACACCGTGAGGGGTGGACCGGACAGCAATCTCAGCCCTGAAGAACTCGTCTCCGAGGCGCGTCGCCTCGGTCTGGACGGCATCTGTCTCAGCGAGCACGGCGGCGGCTGGGACAAGTGGGACTTCGACAAGTTCGCCGGGCAGCACCCCGACCTTCTCCTTATCCGGGCGCTGGAAGTCGACACCGAATACGGCCACATCGGCACCGTGGGCTTGGACGGCTATCAGAGCGGCATCCACCGCATCCACCACCTCCGCAAGGTAATTCGGGAATGTGGAGGCTTTATGGTCTCCGTGCACCCCTTTCGCCGGTTCTTCGAAAAGCCGCCGCTCAACAAGTCGCTGCTCTTCAAACAGCCCGTACCGCTGGAGGAGGCGGTCGAGCATCCCGTCTTCGAGCTGACCGACGCGATCGAGGTCGTGAACGGGGCCTGCACGCCCCGCGAGAACCACTTCGCCCTCGAGGCGGCGAAGCTCTTGGGCAAGTCGTGCACCGGCGGCAGCGACGCGCATTCCACCCACGGCATCGGCAGCGGCGCCACCGTCTTCGAGCGCCGCATCACCTGTCAGGACGAGCTTTTGCAGGAGCTCCACGCGGGGCGCTACTACCCCACCAACGGCGTGATCCAGGGGCACTCCGACCCGTTCGGCCCCACGGACGGTTAGCCGGTCCACATTGACGGAAGACTCCGGCCATAGAGCGGCGGGCCCCGCGCCGGACGGCGAACACCCGGTGCTGGTCGCCATCGACCTCGAAACGACCGGCCTCGAGCCCGGCGTCGACGAGATCATCGAGGTGGGCGCGGTCAAGTTCCGGGGCCGCGAAATCCTCGGCCGCTTCACCTCCTACGTCGACCCCGGGCGCGGCATCCCCTCCTTCATTCAGCAGCTCACCGGCATAACTCCGGCAGACGTTGAGGGCGCGCCCTCGTTCGCCGCCATCGCGGGCGACCTCGAAGACTTCCTCGGCGACCACCCCATCGTCGGCCAGCACGTCTCCTTCGATCTAAACTTCCTTGCACGGCGCGGCCTGCGCCCGCCGGGGCCGGTCTACGACACCTTCGACCTTGCCTCCGTCCTCCTCCCCACCCGCACCGGCTACTCGTTGCGCGACCTGGCGCGGGACTTCGCCGTCGGCCACGAGAATCCCCACCGCGCCCAGGACGACGCCGAGGCCGCCATGGGCGTGCTCCTCGGCCTCCTCGACACCCTGCGAGTTCTTCCCCCGCGCGTGCAGGCGGGAATCCGCGCCATCGCCGACCGGAGCGAGTGGTCGATGCGCCATCTGCTGCGAACGGTGATTCCCCCAGAGAAGCCTACCCTCGGCGCTGCCGGCGGGGGTGAGGAGATCGGGTTCGAGGGGATCGACCTTGAGGACCTCATCGAACGCCTCGACCCCGGCCCCGGCCCCACCCCCCGGACCGCTCCCCCTCTGGGAGAGACTGAGAGGCAGCCCGCGCCCACCGGCCCAAGCCGGGCCGCCACATGGTTCGACGACGGAGGGCCGCTTGCCGGCATCCTCTCCGGCTACGAGGCCCGCACGGAGC
>DAOUKZ010000227.1:0-13591 GCA_034420775.1 Dehalococcoidia bacterium | reverse complement strand
GACAAGGACGGACGCGTGGCGCGCATGGCCGAGGCGCTGGGCGCGGGCTTCGTCGAGGTGGGTACGGTGACGCCGCGGTCGCAGCCGGGAAACCCAGGGCGGCGCATCTTCCGCCTCCGCTCCCGCGACGCGCTGGTGAACCGCCTCGGCTTTCCCAGCCGGGGCGCGGAACGGGTCGCGGCGAATCTTTCCCGCCACCGGCCCAGACGCGCTCCCGTCGGTGTCAACATCGGCAAGAACGCCGCCACCCCCATCGATGCCGCCGCGGACGACTACGTTGCCTGCCTCCGGGCCCTCCACACCGTCGCCGACTACTTCGTCGTCAACGTCAGCTCGCCGAACACGCCGGGGCTGACGTCGCTCCAGTCGCCGGAGGCCCTCGACGGCCTGCTTGCCGCCCTGGACGAAGCGCGCCGGGCGCTGGGTCCGCCGAAGCCGCTCCTGGTGAAACTGTCGGCGGACCTGAGCGCATCCGAGATCGAGGAGGCCGCCGCCGTTTGCCGCCGCCGCGCCGTCGACGGCGCCATCGCGGTCAACACCTCGCTCGACCCGGCGCTGCGCTCCGACGAGGCACGCGAACTCGAAGGCGGACTCTCGGGACGCCCCATCTTCGGGCGCGCCGTAGACGCGGTCGAGCGGTTGCGGGCCGTTGCTCCGCCGGACTTCCTCGTCATCGGCGCGGGCGGCGTCTTCGGCGCCGACGACGCGCTGCGTCTCCTGAACGCGGGCGCCGACGCGGTACAGGTTTACACCGGCCTCGTCTACCGAGGCCCCGGCCTGCTGACGGAGATCAGGCGCGGCCTCACCGAGGCGGGGTGGTCGCCGCGCGAGGGCCTGGTCTAGGGTGTAAGAGGGGCCATCCACACGATAGCGAAGCGAGCCGGCTGGCTCTAGAAAGGAGGCCTTGATGAAGCACTACCCGGCCCTGTTGGATCAGGGCAACGGCGTCTACGGCGTGGTGTTTCCGGACCTCCCGGGGGTCGCGGCCGTTGGCGACACCGTTGAGGAGGCCCTTGAGAACGCCGTCGAGGCTCTCCGGGACTACGTCGACGCCATGGGGGAGGACGGCTTTGATTACGCCCCGCCGTCACACCTGTTCGACATCGACGTACCAGCCGGCAACGTCGCGACGCTCGTGCCGCTCGTACGCCCGTCGGACGAGAAGGTCGAGGTCGCACAAGCCTAGCCCCGCGCCTGTCGTTCCGGCTTGACTGAAGGCTGGCCGCGCCGCGGCCTCTTGGTTTGCCCCCTCCCATCCCCCGTAGTAGCATCGCGCGGTCTGAAGAGACCAAAGGTTCCAGGAAGGGAGGCCCGCCATGGCCGACCAGCCCATGAAGTTCGGCGTCGCCACGCCGGTTACGTCGCTGCACCCCCGCCGGCGCATCACGTGGGAGCGCGACGCCGGCCCCGACGAGCTCAAGCGCATCGCCACCACCGCGGACGAGCTTGGCTACTACTGGCTGACCTGCCCGGAGCACGTCGGCATCCCCACCGAGGTCGCCAAGATTCGCGGCGGCCGCTACTACGACCCGCTGGCGACGCTGTCGTTCTTCGCCGCGGTCACCAATCAGATCAAGCTCTTCACCACGGTCATCGTCCTGGGCTACCACCATCCGCTGGCGGTGGCCAAGCGCTACGGCACCCTCGACAAGCTCTCCAAGGGGCGCCTGATCCTTGGCGTCGGCGTTGGCTCGCTGCGGGAAGAGTTCGAGCTTTTGGACGCCGAATTCGACAACCGCGGCGCCATCTACACCGACGCGCTGAAGGCGCTCCGCGCGGTGTTCGGCCAGTACCAGCCCAAATACGAGGGCGAGTTCTACGCCTTCGACGACTTCATCATCGACCCCCACGCCGTGCAGGAACGGGTGCCGATCTGGCTGGGAGGGCGCACCGCGCTATCGCTGCGCCGCGCGCTGACGTCGGGCCAGGGCTGGGACCCGTTCGGCCTCACTACCAAGCAGGCCGGGGAGTTAATCGCGCGGGCGAAGTCGTGGCCGGAGTGGACGTCGCGCACCGAGCCGTTCGACATCTCTCTTTCGTTCGAGCCGGCAGTGGACATAACGCAGCCGGGCCAGATCGACGTCATGGTCGACAACCTGGGACGGCTCCAAGAGGCGGGGGCGACGGTCTACAACGCCCAGTTCAGGTCGGACAGCGTCGACCACTACCTCGAACAGTTGGCCCTCTTCCAGGAGAAGGTCGCGCCCCGCTTCGGCTAGCCGCGCTTGGGGAGGCGCACCTTGGCGCCGGCGGTGACGGTGACGCGGCCGTCCTGGTTCTCGCCCCAAGTGTCGAGGAAGACTAGCGGCTCGCCGTCGACGATCTGCTTGTCGGTAACCCGCGCCTTACACCAGGTGGCGTCGCCCTGGACGTTGAAGCCGGTGAGCTTGCCGTCGATGCCGCGCACCATGCCGGCGTCGCCGCACCAGTTGGTGAGGCCGTGGATGATCCACGCGATGCGCTGCCCGCCGTAGTCGTAGGCCGAGGGCGCGCCGACCTCGCGGGCGAAGCCGCGGTCCCAGTGGGCGCGCATGGGGAAGTCGGGGGCGTTGGTGTCGCGGTCGGGGACGTTGGCCTTGGGGTGGGCGCGGGCGTAACGCTGGGCGATCTCGCTGGCGAGAATGAAGGGACCGCCCCAGCCGGTGTTGAAGGCCACAATCTCGCACTGGCTCAGCGGGCCCTTGATCACGGGAGGGATTTCCTCGCCGATTTCGACGTCGTCCCAGTAGAGGGGCTCCGCGCCGCGGACTTTCTCCTCGTCGATGTCCGCCCACAGCCGTTGGATCTCGTCCTCGGTCCAGACGTGCTCCGTGAACTCGCGGTGCTTGCCCTTCTTGGCCGCGGCGCGCCGCTCGGTGTTGAAGAAGCGCAGCTCGTGCTCGGCGACCTTGTCGCCGCGCTGGTTGTAGAAGGTCTGTATCGCCACGTCCTCGACGGCGAGCCCACCGCCGATGCGCGAGTTGGGGTGCTCGATGAACTTCTTGATGTAGGTCTCGCCGAGGATCGTGTCGCCCCGCCGGATGACCTCGAAGTACTCCCATGAGTCGCCCGACCAGAACCGGTGGACGCCGGGGAAGCCCCGGAAGCCGCCCGAGGTGGCGCCCCGCCACGCCGGCCCTTGGTTGCAACTGAAGAGGAAGCTCGGCGGCGCGATGATGTCGCCGTAGGGCGTAGCCTTGGCGTACTCGGGGTCGGTCCAGAGCGGGTTGTCGTCGCCCAGCGCCTCGACCCAGTGCCGGATGGTGTCGCGGGTCGCCTCGTTGTTGAAGGGGTGGGCGATCGGCGTCACGTCGCCGATGCGTTTCCGCGCTCGCTCCAGCGCCTCCGGCGTGATCTTGCTGTCGACGTTCTTGTCCATCGTCATGGGCGGTGGCCTTCTTTCGAGTTAGAGCCGGTGGTCGTCGCCGCCGTTGGCCAGCATCACCTGGCCGGAGACGAACTTGCTGTCGTCCGATGCGAAGAAGATGAGGATGCCCAGCAGGTCGTCGGTCGTCCCGCGGCGTCCAAGGGGTAGCTGCTTCACCATCATGTCCATGACCGGCTCGCCGACGGTGACCCGCGTCGCCTCGGTGTCGATGACGCCGGGCGCGATGCAGTTGACGCGGATGCCGAACTTGCCGAGCTCGCTGGCGAAGCCGCGCGTCAGGCCCACCACGGTCAGCTTGGAGAGGCAGTAGGGACTGCTCGCGGCGCGGTAGGCGGCGCCGGACGACTGGAAGATGACGCTCCCGCCGCCGCGCTCCTGCATCGAGGGCAGCACCGCCCGCGTCATGAGCATCTGCCCCGTCATGTTCACCGCCATGAAGTGGTTGAAGTAGTCGAGGTCGACGTTCATGAAGGTGTCGGGGCGCATGCTGTGGTAGATCGCGCCGTTGTTGACCAGGACGTCGACGCCGCCGTACCGCTCCTTGGCCGCTGCCGCGACCTCGAGGCAGGACGCCTCGCTGGCCAGGTCGAGGTGCGCGAAGGTCGCGTCGCCGCCGATCCCGTTGATTTCGTCGGAGACGGCCCGCCCTGTCTCCTCCTTGATCTCGGCCACGACGACCTTGGCGCCCTCCCGCGACAGCGCCTTCGAGTACTCCCGGCCGATTCCCTGACCCGCGCCGGTCACGATCGCCACCTTGCCTTCGAGCTTCATTCCGCGCTCCTTGCTCCGACGTCCCGGAGGTCGATGATCCGCGCCGAAGGCGGCCGGCCCTCGTTCAGCTCCAGGATGCCCACCGTGCCCAGGCGGTCGGTGAGGTTGTGGGGCAGCGTCGGGCTGCCGGGATTGACGAGGAAGAGGTCGTCGTCTTGGTAAATCTTCTCGACATGCGTGTCGCCGCAGACCACCACGTCCACCTTCTCTCCGAAGAGACGGCCCATGGTCGCCTCATGGCTGCTCCATGGGGCCTCGTCGACGGTGGGGAAGGCGTGGGTCACGCCGAGGGCGAAGCCTTCGTAGCGGAGCACGGTGGACTCGTGGACGCGGGGGTCGTCGGGGACGCCGGGGCGCAGCTTGTTCCAGGGGTCGGGAGCGTCGCCGTTGCCCCGCACCGCGATCACCGGCGCGATGGCTTCGAGTTCGTCGATCACGTCGATGACGTGCATGTCGCCAGCGTGCAGGATGAGGTCGACACCCTGGAGGGCGTGGGCGACCTGCTCGGGCAGGTGAGGGCCAGCCTCGGGGATGTGGGTGTCGGATATGAGACCGAAGCGCATCGTCGCAACCGGCTGCGAGCCTAGCCCCGCCCCAGGGACGCTGTCAATGCGCGCCGCCCCCCGGCTCGCCTAGAATCGTGCCGGACGCCGGCAAGCAGCGTTCTGAAGGAGGAACTCATGGGACTGTTCCGAAGAGGGAAACGGGTCGGTCTGATCGAGATGAACGGCATGGTCGGCCGCGGCATCGAGCCGTCGGTGCATCTGCCGCTTCTGGAGAAGGCGCGGGATAGCGGGCGCATCGGCGCCCTCGTGCTCGCGATTAACTCCGGCGGCGGCGCCGCGTCGGCGTCGGAGGAGATCTACCTCGGCGTGGCCCGTGTCGCCGAGGTGAAGCCCGTGGTGGCCTACATCCGGGGCATGGGCGCCTCGGGGGCGTTCTACATCGCCAACGGCGCGCAGAGGATCGTGGCGCTACGGAACGCCTTGGTTGGCTCCATCGGCGTCATCTTCGCCCGGCCCATCCTGGACCGCCTCATCGACCGCGTGGGCATCGGCCTCTCCATCCAGAAGACGGGGCCGCACAAGGACCTATACGGCCCCTGGCGTCCTCCGACCGACGAAGAGGTCGACAAGATGCAGGCGCTCATGGGCGACGTCTTCGACCGCTTCGTCGAGGTGGTCGCCGCGGGGCGAAACCTCAGTGAGGAGACGGTCCGCGAGGTCGCCACGGGCGAGCTCTTCACCGCGCGGATGGCGCAAGAACGCGGCCTCGTCGACGAACTGGGCGACCTGGACACCGCCAAGGATCTCGCGGCCGACCTCGCCGGTATGAAGCCGAAGCCGAAGCTCGCCCATCTGCGGCCGCGGCGGCGGTTCAGCCCGATCGTCCGCGCCGGCTTCGGGCGCGAGATGGTCTCCGCCTTCCTCGACGAAATCGAGGAACGGTCGTTGGGGCAAATCAGCTATTGATCGCCGCTCATACATCCGCCCGGCCCACACCGTCGTAACTCGTGGCGCGGGATGTCCGGGCAATGCGGTCCCGCTCGGAGTTGACCCGCCGAATCCCTACGCGATAATGCTAGCGTACCGGTCTTGAGGAGGAACCCAACCATGGCGCAAGCGAAAGAGTCCATCGGGAACTGGGGACGCTGGGGCGACGACGACGAGCGGGGGACGCTGAACCTGCTGACGCCGGACGTGGTCAAGGCCGCCGCCGGTTCGATCAAATCGGGGAAGGTCTATAACCTCGGTCTCCCCATCCAGCAGATGGGCATGCCGACCCTGGACTACCGCGGTGCGCCGATGCGCCTCTCCCTGGTGCACCCCTCGGACGTGGGCAGGTACGCGGAGTTCGGCCCCTTCGCGGAGAAGCTCTTCGTGAACGAGGACGTGCTGATCATGGCGTCCCACAACGAGACGCACATGGACCCCCTCTGCCACGCGGGCTGGGACGGCGCCATGTACAACGGCTTCGGGCCGGAGACCGCCCAGCCGAACATCGGTGCCACCAAGCTCGGCATCGACAAGATCAAGGCCGTCGCCGGCCGCATGGTCCTCCTCGACGTCGCCGGCCACTACGGCGTGAACCTGCTGGGCGAGGACCGCACCTTCATCACCTCCGCCGACCTGGAGGCCACGGCCGAGGCGCAGGGCGTCGATGTCCGCACCGGCGACATCGTCCTCATCAGGACGGGTTGGGTCGGCGCCTTCTTCAACGACCAACAGGCCCTCGCGGCGCGCGGCATGGGCCAGTCGGGTCTCGGGCTCGACGGCGTCGAGTTCATGCGGAAGCACGACGTGGCCGCCGTCGGCGCCGACAACTACGCCGTTGAGGGTATCCCGTTCGACGATAACCGGTTCATGAGCGTGCACGTCGAGATGCTGCGCAACGACGGGCGGATCATGATGGAGCTGCTCAACCTCGAAGAACTGGCCCAGGACAAGGTCTACGAGGGGTTCTTCGCCTGCGCGCCGCTGGTGGTGACCGGCGGGATGGGCAGCCCGATCAACCCCATCGTGATCGCCTAGGCCCAGCCGCTTGCAGATGTCCTCGCCCGCCGCCACAATGCCGCACGCATCCTCGGCCCCCGTGGGGCCGTATCCCAAGTAACGGAGCCTACATGGACCTCGGAATCTTCTTGAGCGCGCCCGTTCCCAAGCCCTGGACGGAGGGCAAGGAAGAGCGCATCTACGCCCAGGAGCTCCACCTCGCCGTCCGCGCCGACGCCGCCGGGTTCGGCTACTGCTGGATGTCGGAGCACCACTTCCTCTACGAGTACTGCCACTCCTCCTCGCCGGAGATGCAGCTCGCCGCCATCGCCGCCCGCACCAAGAACATCCGCATCGGGCACGCCATCGTCGACCTGCAGCAGCAGAACAACCATCCCATCCGCGTCGCCGAGCGCGTCGCCACGCTGGACCTGATCTCCAACGGGCGCGTCGAGTTCGGATCGGGCAAGGGCAGCGGGCCCAACGAGTGGATCGGCTTCGACGGCGTCCCCATGGAGCAGGCCGCCGCCAAGGAGGTCTGGGTCGAGGCGCTGAACTGCATCCTCAAGATCTGGCGCGAGGAAGAGTTCGAAGGCTGGGACGGCGAGCACATCACGATTCCCGGGCCCCGCGTCGTCGTGCCGCACCCGGTGCAGAAGCCGCACCCGCCCCTGTGGATGGCGTGCACTAACCCCGGCACCTCGAAGGAAGCGGGCGAGCGCGGCGTCGGGGCGCTCATGTTCGCTTACGCCGGGCTTGCGGACATCGCCGACCGCGTCAAGCTCTATCAGGAGGGCTGGAACAACCCGAAGGGGCGCTTCAGCGACGTCCTGAACTACAACGCGCTCTGGGTCGTCGGCGGCGTCGCCACCGACAAGGACGACGAACGGCAGGTCATCGAGGAGTGGGTCGCCAGCGGAATGCGGGCCGGAGAGCTGTTCAACCGCTACTTCCCCGTCGCGGCGGGCGGCACCCTTGATTTGAAAGAAGGCGACGTGCCGCACGAGCGGCCGTCGAGCCTCGACGACATGCTTGCCAGGGACGCGGTCTTCTCGGGTTCGCCCGAGCGGATCGTCGACAGTTTGCACAAGGCGGAGGAGGCGGGCATCACCCAGATCGTGCTCAGCCTCTCGCCAGGCCACAACGACTATGAGGCGTTGGTCCGCACCGTCGAGATCTGGGGCGAAAAGGTCATTCCTGAGTTCGCCAAAGCCGCCGTTGCCTAGCGCCGAAGGACAGGTCACCTAAGGAGAGGTCTCATGAAACTCGAGAACAAGATTGCGGTCGTGACAGGAGCCGGCAGCGGCATCGGACGGGGCGTCGCCAAGCGCTTCGCCGAGGAGGGGGCCAAGCTCGTCCTCGCCGACGTGAACGCCGACGGCCTCCAGCAGACCGCCGAAATCGTCGCCGAGATGGGCGGGCAGTCCGTGACCGTCGTCGCCGATGTCACCAAGAAGAGCGACGTGCAGGGCCTCGTCGACACCGCCGTCGAGACCTACGGCACCCTCGACATCATGGTGAACAACGCCGGGATCCTCTCGTGGAGCCCCGTCCAGGACATGCCGGAGGAGGAATGGGACCGGGTCCTCGGCGTGAACCTGAAGGGGACGTTCCTCGGCATCCAGGCCGCCGCCAAGTATTGGGTGGACAACGGCAAGCCGGGCAAGATCGTCAACACCTGCTCGATCAATGCGTTGGTCGCGCTCCCCGCGCAGTCGCACTACTGCGCCTCCAAGGGCGGCGTCCTCATGTTGACCAAGTCGGCGGCCATCGACCTGGCGGGGCACAAGATCAACGTCAACTGCATCGCCCCCGGTGGCACGCGCACCAACATCGACCCGGGCTTCTCCTCCGACGAGGCGGTCGCGGGCATGGGCAAGGGCGTGCCGCTGGGCCGAATCGCCCAGCCTGAAGACCAGGCCAACGGCGTGGTCTTCCTGGCCTCGGACGACGCCGACTTCATCACGGGCCAGATGCTCGTGATCGACGGCGGCACCTCGACGCACATGGCGGTCATCGCCGGGGAGCAGCTGCAAATGATCCAGCAGATGGCCGCGCAGCAGCAGTAGCGCCGGCCCGTGGAGCCCACCCGCTGCCACTGGCCGATCCGCGACCCGCTCATGATCGAATACCACGATCGTGAGTGGGGCGAGCCCGTCCACAACGACCGCGCGCTCTTCGAGCACCTCGTGCTCGACGGAGCGCAGGCGGGCCTGAGCTGGCGAACCATCCTCCACAAGCGCGAGGGCTATCGCCGCGCGTTCGACAACTTCGACATGGGGAGGGTCGCCCGCTATGACGACGCCAAGATCGAGGCGCTGCTCGGCGACCCCGGCATCGTGCGAAACCGCCGGAAGATCGAGTCGGCTAGGCGCAACGCTCGGGTAGCTCTGGCCATCCGGGAGGAGTTTGGCAGCCTCGACGCCTACTTCTGGAGCTTCGTCGGCGGCAAGCCCATCGTCAACGCCTGGAAAGAGAGCGCGTCGGTCCCCGCGACCTCCCCTGAGTCCGACGCCTTCAGCCGCGATCTCAAGCGCCGGGGCATGTCGTTCGTCGGCTCGACCATCATCTACGCTATGATGCAGGCCGCCGGGCTGGTCAACGACCACCTCACCCACTGCTTCCGGTACAAGGAGCTTGCCGCAGCGGCAAGCCGATAGCCGCCGAACGGAAAGGCCCACCGCCATGCGCTTCTCCCTGCTCTACGAGCTCACCAACCCCAAGCCGTGGCACGAGCGCAGCGAGTCGGACGTGTGGCACGAGGCCATCGAACAGGTCGCGCTCGCCGACAAGCTGGGCTTCGAGACGGTGTGGGCCGTCGAGCACCACTTCCTCGAAGAGCTTTCCGTCTGTTCGGCGCCGGAGGTCTTTCTCTCCGCCTGCGCCATGAAGACGGAACGCATCCGCCTGGGTCACGGCGTCGTGCTGCTGCCGTCGCCGTTCAACCATCCCGTCCGCGTCGCCGAGCGCATCGCCGCCCTCGACATCATCAGCGAGGGCCGCGTCGAGTTCGGCACGGGGCGGGCATCGTCGCTCATCGAGCTCGACGGCTTCCGCGTCGACCCCGAGCACACGCGCGGCATGTGGGAAGAGGCCGTCGAGATGATCCCGCGTATGTGGGAAACCGACCGCTTCTCCCACGAGGGCGAGTACTTCAGCGTCCCGGAGCGGAACGTGATCCCCAAGCCCGTGCAGAAGCCCCACCCGCCGATCTGGATGGCGTGCTCGCAGGCGGAAAGCTTCGAGATCGCCGCCGGCAAAGGGCTCGGCGTCCTCTGCTTCACCTCCGACGAACCGGAGCGGCTCCAGGAACGCCTGGGACGCTACCGGGAGCTAGTCGCCAGCGCCCAGCCCGTGGGCGCCTTCGTCAACGAGGGTATCGCCGGCGTCACGCCCATGTACTGCGGCGAGTCGATGGAGGAAGCGGTCGAGGTCGGCGCGACCGGCGCCGCTTGGTACCAGACATCGTTCATCAGCAAGATCAAGGCCGGCTGGCGCGGGCGCGAGGTCAAGTCGTACGAGTACGCCAGGGAAGCCGCCGAGAAGGTGCCCGAAGACGTGGTCTGGGACCTCGACCGTTACAAGAAGCGCGGCATGGGCAAGGGCGGCTGGTGCATCGGCGACCCCAACGAGGTGACGGCGCAGGCGCGGCGGTACGAGGAGAACGGCTTCGACGACCTGCTCTTCATCGTGCAGACGGGCAAGATCCCTCACGAGAAGATCATGGCGTCGCTGGAACGGTTCGCCGCCGAGGTCATGCCCAGGTTCGAGAACTAGCCGGGACGGCCCGATGCTCACGGGAGTCCGTGTCGTCGAGTGCGCCGAGCGTATCGCCGGCCCCTTCTGCGGGCGGCTGCTGGCCCGCCTCGGCGCCGAGGTCGTCAAGGTCGAGCGCCCCGGCGCCGGCGACCCTTCCAGGCATGAGGGCCCCTTCCACGGGGATGAGCCCGATCCGGAGGGCGGCGGACTCTTCGCCTATCTGAACGCCGGCAAGCTCGGCGTCGAGGCCGACCCCGCCACCGACGACGGCTGGCGCACCATCAGTCGGCTCCTCGACAACGCCGACCTGCTGATCCAAGACGAAAGCCCGGTGGCGCCGGCATCCGCCAACCGCGAGGCTGAGGGATTCGTCGACCTGCGCATCGTGACCTTCGGCGCGCCGGGGCCGTACGCCGACTACCGCGCCGAGCCGCTGAACCTCGTCCACGCCGCCGGTGAGACCAGCGTCCTCCCCGGCGGCGGGATCGCGGGCGGTTCCCCCGACCGTCCGCCGGTGCAGCCCCAGGCGCCGATATCGGAGTACGACGCGGGGTGGACCGCCGCCACGGCCGCCGTCGCCGCACTGTTCGAGCACCAGGCGACGGGACGCGGCGCACGGGTCGAAGTCTCGAAATACGAGTCCATCATCGCCCTCGGCCGCATCCGGAACGTCGCGTGGCTCGAAGGCGTCGAGCTCGACCGCTTCTCCGCCCGCTATGCCGGGAGCGGCACCTTCGCCTGCGCCGACGGCTTCATTCAGGTGCTGCCCTCCGGCGCCCGTCACTGGGAGGCCCTGTTGCGCCGCCTCGGCCTGGAACGCTTTCTCAACGACGACCGCTTCGACTTCGCCGCCCGCGGCCTAGGGCCGGCGGTGGGGGAGCTGCAGGCGGCGCTCGCCGATGCGCTGTCGACGCGCGCCAAGGAAGAGGTCTACCGCGGCTTAGCGGAGGACGGCGTGCCCGTTGGCCCGTTCAGCACCGTCGCCGACCTCTTCGAATCCCGGCAGCTTGAACACCGGGGCTTCTTCGAGGACGTCCCCACGGCGGAAGGCCCTCTCGCCCTGCCCGGTCTGCCCTTCCCAGCCGACGCCGAGGCGCCGGGCTCCCCGCCGCGCCTCGGTGAACATAACCACCTGCTCGAAGGAGGGCGATAGACGTGCTGCCGCTTCGAGGCGTCCGCGTCGTCGATCTGACCTGGGCCGGGGCCGGGCCCTACGCGTCGCTCCAACTTGGCTGGCTCGGCGCCGAGGTCATCAAGGTCGAGTGGCCGGCGCGGCCCGACGTGAGCCGCCACGGCTTCTACCGCCGCACCACGAGTCCGGTCTCCTCGCAGTTCAACGACCTGAACCTGAACAAGCTCAGCCTCGCCGCCGACCTCGGCGCGGGCGACGGCGCGGCCCTGCTGCGCCGCCTCGTCTCGATCAGCGACGTGCTCACCGCGAGCTACCGCCCCGGCGTCCTCGAACGTATGGGCTTCGACTATGCCTCGCTGCGCCGCGTCCGTCCCGACATCATCGTCGGCACGGTGTCGAGCGCGGGTCAAACCGGCCCGGAGAGCCGCTACGCCGGCTTCGCCAGCATCTTCTCGGTGCAGGGCGGACTCGGCACCCTCTCCGGCTACCCCGACGCCGCGCCCGCCGCCCTGGGCGACAGCATCGACCTGCGCGTCGGCGCCGCACTGGCCTTCGGCATCCTGGCGGCGCTCTACGACCGGCGCCAGACGGGCCGGGGACGCCTCGTCGACATCTCGGCACGGGAGGTGGTGAGCAACAGCCTCGGCAGGCAGATCGCCGACTTCTCCATGAACGGCCGCGTCGCAGAGCGCTCCGGGAACCGCCTCGACGGCGCCCTCGTCCACGATCTTTACCGCTGCGCCGGCGACGATGTGTGGGTGAGCATCGCCGCCTTTGACGAAACGGACTTCGCGGCCCTCTGTAACGCGATAGGCCGGCCCGACTTGATAAGCAAGCCAACGGACGCCGACGCCGCAATCGGGGCGTGGACGTCTCCGAAACCACCGGAGGAGGCAGCGCGCCTGCTGCAGGATGCGGGTGTCGCCGCCATGCCCTACCGGTCGGCGCGCCACGTTGCCGTTGACCCGCACCTGCATGCCAGAGACGTGTTCGTCAACGTGCCGCAGGAAGACCTGGGCGAGCAGGCCGTGATGCGCCCCCCGTGGCGCTTTGAGGGCGCGCCGCTGCCCCCACTGGCGCCCGCCGTCCCGTTGGGTCACCATAACGACTTCATCATCGAAGACCTGCTCGGCGGTGGAGGAGAGGAGTCGCAAGCATGAGCCGGATCAAGTTCGCGGTGACGACCGGGGGCGGGTCCGACCTTCGCAGGACGGCGCCGGAGGCCGAGGCCCTCGGCTACGACGGCCTTTGGACCGGCGACCACGTCATGACGCGCCAGCCCATCGGCGACTGCCTGACCCAGCTCGCGGCCGCGGCGGTGCTCACCGAGCAGGTCGACCTGATCTCCGGCGTGCTCCTGCTCCCGCTCCGGCACCCCATCCCGGTCGCCAAGGCGCTGACTCACATCGACCGGCTCTCCGAGGGGCGGCTCATCGCCGGTCTCGGCGTGGGCGGCGAGTATCCGAACGAGTGGCTCGCCAGCGGCGTCCCACCTCAGGAGCGGGGCGCGCGCATGGACGAGGCCATCGAGGTGCTGACGCGGGTCTGGACCGAGGAGTCGGTCACGCACACCGGCCGCTTCTACCCCTTCGAGGATGTCACCTTGCTGCCGCGGCCCGTCCAACAGCCCCACCCCCGCCTGTGGTTCGGCGGGCGAGGCCCCGCCTGCCGCCGGCGGACGGCGTCACACGGCGCGGGCTGGTTCCCCTACCTCATGACCCCCGACCGCTACGCCGACGGCCTCGCCGCCATGCAACGGGAGGCGGCTGAGCGTGGCCGCGACCCCGGCTCCATCGAGCGCGCCTTCCTCGTCTTCATCGGCCTCACCGACCTCGCCGCTTACGACGTGTCGAAAGACCCCACCAACCCCGGCGCGAAGAAGGGCAACAAGTACTACCTCATCGGCCCCACCGAGCAGTGCATCGAGTCGCTGAAGGGGTACGTCGACGCCGGAGTCGAGTACTTCGCCATTGCGTGGGTCGGCGACCCGGCGCTGGCGGAGGCGAGCGTGCGGCACTTCGCCAAGGAGGTCGCGCCGGAAGTCCGGCGCTACGCGGAGAGCCGCTAGGC
>DAOUKZ010000226.1:0-1614 GCA_034420775.1 Dehalococcoidia bacterium | reverse complement strand
TCCGAGCTTTACTTCGACCACACATCTCACCTCCCCTCTCTCATGAAATGAGCCCAGATTCGCTGGGCTCAACGGCTAGTATAGGAGCGTTCTTTTTCAGGTGTCAACGGCGTCAGGGCGTCGAGCGCCGCCGCGAGGTCGGAGGGCAAGGGCGCTTCGAGCGCCAGCCGGTCGCCGGTTCTCGGGTGGTCGATTTCGAGGCGCGCCGCGTGGAGGAAGTGCCGCGAGAGCAGCGGCGACTTTCCGCCGTAGAGCGCGTCGCCGACGATGGGGTGCCCGATCGAGGCGAGATGTGCTCGTATCTGGTGGGTTCGGCCGGTGACGGGGCGGACCTCCAGGAGCGATGCGCCATCGTAGGCGGCGGCGGTGCGGTAGCCGGTGACTGCCTCGCGTCCGCCGTCGACGGGGGCGATGCGCTTGCGGTGGCGGGGGTCGCGGCCCAGGGACGCGTCGATGCGGCCCTCGGCCGGTTTGGGACGTCCCTTTACCAGGGCCAGGTACATCTTCGAGACGGTGCGCGCCTTGAACTGGCCGGTGAGGGAGCGGTGGGCGGCCGCGTTCTTGGCCACGGCGATCAGACCGGAGGTGTCTTTGTCGAGGCGGTGGACGATGCCGGGCCGCTCGACGCCGCCGATGCCGGCGAGATCGGGGCAGTGCGCCAGCAGGGCGTGGACCAGCGTGCCACGCGGATGGCCGGGAGCGGGATGTACCGTCATGCCCGCGGGCTTGTCGACGACGATCAGGTCGGCGTCCTCGTAGACGACGGCGAGGTCGACGGGCTCGGGTGTCAGGTCGAGGCGTTCGGGGTCGGGGATGACGACGGAGACGACGTCGCCGCCTCGCAGGGAGTAGGCGGGCTTGGCCTCGGCGCCGTTGACGGTGACCAGGCCGTCGGCGATGAGCTTCTTGGCGTAGGAGCGGGAGAGGTCGGGGGCTTGCGCGCCCAAGAATGCGTCGAGCCTCGGCCGCCCCGGCGGCGCGGTGAACGAGCGCGTCTCGGGCATCAGCCGGGGCCTTCCGGCGCCGGGCCGGCGCGCTCCCCGTCGGCCTTGGATGCCAGAAGGACGCGGAGGACGACGATCACGATGCCGATGACGACGGCGGAGTCGGCGACGTTGAAGACCGGGTAGTGGAGGAACTCGATCATGTCGGTTACGTGGCCGTCGCGGATGCGGTCGGCGAGGTTGCTGACCGCGCCGCCGAGGATCATGCCCATGGCCGCGCCGATGACGTAGCTCTGCCCGGCGGCCTGACGGAAGAAGTAGACCATGAAGGTGATGGCGACGATCGAGGCGATGATGAGGAAGAGGGTCTGCCCGTCGAAGAGGCCGAAGGCGCTGCCGCTATTCTTGATGTGGGTGAAGCGCACCGGCCAGTCGGGCCAGATCTCGCCGATATCGAGCCGCGCGCGGGTCACGAACTTGGTGACCTGGTCGAAGATGACGATGACGACGAACAGGAACGCGGCGAGGATGAGCCTGCTCCGGCGTGAGGAGCGCGGCGGGGCTTCCATAACAGGTCTAGTATACGCTGCGGCGTCGCTCGACCCGTTACGCGGCAGGCTCGAGGAGGGCGGCGAAGAAGGCGCCCACCGCTTCGGCGATGTCGGCCTCA
>DAOUKZ010000225.1:0-2306 GCA_034420775.1 Dehalococcoidia bacterium | reverse complement strand
TAGCTGACGAGCGCCTCGACCCAGCGGCGTGCCTCGCCGTAGGCCGGGAAGCTGGAGCGTTCGACGTCGAGGGCGGCAGCGACCTGGTACCAACCGCGGTGAAGCTCCCCGACGAGGTTCGTTTTGGGTACACGGACGTTGTCGAAGAAGACCTCGTTATGCCGCCACTTGGCCATCGTCCACAGGGGCCGGACGGTGACGCCGGGACTCTTCATGTCGATGAGGAGGACGCTGACGCCCTTGTGCTTGGGGGCCTCGGGGTCGGTGCGTGCGGCGAGCCAGCAGTAGTCCGAGTCGTGCCCTTGGGTGGTGAAGATTTTCTGGCCGTTGATGACGAACTCGTCGCCGTCCTGCACGGCGGAGGTCTGGAGGGAGGCAAGGTCGCTGCCGGCGGAGGGCTCGGAGTAGCCGAGGCAGTAGCGGGCCTCGCCGCTGAGGATCTTGGGCAGATGGAAGGCCTTCTGCTCCTCGGAGCCGAAGAGCATGAGCGGGGCGGCGACGAAGGAGACGCCCATGTCGAAGGCGGGGGCGTCGGCGTAGGCGGCCTCGTAGCCGAGGATGGCCTGGTGGACCATGTCCTTGCCGCGCCCGCCGTACTCTTCGGGCCAGGCGACGCCAAGGTGTCCCGCCTCGCCGGTCTCGCGGCGCATCTTCCGCTCGAAGGGGATGCTCCAGCGGTACATCTGGGTAGGGTCGCGCTCGTCCTTGACGTCCGGGGCGCTCATCTTCTCCTTGAAGAAGGCGCACAGCTCCTCGGCGTAGTCCTGCTGTTCTTCGGTGAAACGAAAGTCCATGAGACGAGCCGGGGCGCTAGGCGCCGGGAACGATGTGCCGCGGGCTCTTGCGTTTGAAGACACCGGCCATGATGACGGTGGCCCGGCCCTGGCTGCTGGCGACGTACGGCTCCTTGGAGGCCATCGTCACCTTGAGGCCGGCGCTCAGCGCGGCGTAGTCCTTGGTGTCGAAGAGGAAGGCGTGGAAGTAGTCGGCGGGGGTGTACATGGACTTGCCGTGCTTGAAGCGGTACCCGTTGGTGAAGCCGGGCGCTTCGAGGATGGCGGGCAGGTGGTGCTCGTTATACCAGCCGTTGTACCAGTCGTCGTGCTCGTCGGGTATGCCCGCGAGCATGACCTGCATCCCCTCCACATCGAGCGACGGCTGCTCGCCGAGACTGAAGATGAGCCCGTGGCCGCCGAGGTGGAGGGCTTCGGCGAGACCTTCGGACATGCCTCGGCCCTCCTCGCGCTTCCTGACGGCGACGGCCATCAGGTCGTCGAAGGCGGCATCCGCGTCGTCGCGGTCGAGCTCGTAGACGTGGAGGTGCTTGGGCCTGGCGTCGGGGTCGACGTTCTCATAACGCGTCCAGGCGTAGAGGCCGGGGGTCTCGGTCAGGTCAGGGCCGTGGACCTCGTCCATCCACTGGTTGAAGGCGGCGTCGGCCTCCGGGCTCGTGGGCGTGGTCATGGCAATGATCACGCTCTTCATGCGCTTGGGGTCCATCGGATCTCCTTCGTTGCCGACTAGGTGGCCGCGGCATCCCTGGCGGGCTCGGTGGCGCGGTGTTCAGGCCCGACGGCGGCGTAGGCGGCCACGTGCCGCATGACGAGGCCGTCGTAGCGGCGCATGTGGCCGAGGCGCGAGGGCAGCTCCTCGAACGCCGCGATGGGGTCGGGCCAGTCCGTCTCGTAGACCGCCAGGTAGCGGCACTCGCCGTCGCCGGTGGACTCGTACCGGGTGGCGGCGTAGTAGCAGCCGGTCTGGAGCACGTCGGGGACGTGGACCTCGTCGTACCAGCGGTCGAATTCCTCGTGCGTCATCGGTCCGTCGTTGTCGGTGATGGCGACGAGGATGCCGGTGGGGACGCGCGCGGTCATGCCGGCTCCCTAGGCCCGGGCCGGGACGGCGCCCGACACCGTGGAGTAGGTCATGGCGTAGGCCGCGAGGAGCCTGCGCTCGATGAAATCGATCCGGTAGGCGTTCATCTCCGCCAGCGCCTTGATCAGAACGTCGACCTGCGCGATGGGGTCGGCGGCGTCGGTCTCGTAGACGGCGAGATAGCGGGGGCCGGACTCGGGATCGGTGTTCTCGTAGCGCACCGCCGAATGGTAGGTGCCGGTGGAGAGGACGTCGGGAATGTGGACGTCGTCGTACCAGGCGTTGAAGTCGTCGTCGCGGGCAGGGTCGGCGCAGTTGTTGAGGACGATGAGGACGCCGGTGACGGGCCTCGCCGCGGGAGGCGGGCCGCCGATGCGCTTGTAGACGCCGACGTAGGAGGCCTTCAGCGCGGCGTGGATGCGCCCCTGGGC
>DAOUKZ010000224.1:0-11248 GCA_034420775.1 Dehalococcoidia bacterium | reverse complement strand
GGCGGCTTCGAGTGCGAGCCGCGAGTTGGAGGCCACGTCGCGGAAGTTCATCTCAAGGCCCGCATCCTGGGCCATCGCTCGGAGCCGGGCGCGGGACTCGGCGGCGCGTTCCTTCGAGTGGCCCAGCGAACCTCCCTCAGGGGGCAGCTCGGGGTGCAGCTCGAACGCCCGCCACTTGATCTCGACGTCGTAGCCGCTTGTCAGCCGATCGACCCGGTCCAGGGCGATGTAGCAGAAGGGTCAGATGTAATCGGAAAAGACGACGACGGAGATGGGGCTGGGACTCATGCCAGGCCTCCTTTGCGGCAGTATACATGCCGCCACTCCCGGCACGCCGTCCGGTGCCTACAGGAGCAGCATCGCGTCGCCAAACGAGTAGAAGCGGTAGCGCTCCCGGACGGCTTCGGCGTAGGCGGTGTCGATGATCTCCTTGCCCGCGAAGGCGCTCACCAACATGAGCAGCGTCGAGCGGGGCAGGTGGAAGTTCGTGATCATGGCGTCGACGGCACGGAACTCATGACCGGGCAGGATTATCAGCCCGGTATTCCCTCGATAGGCCTCGACCGCACCGCTGCTTACCCCCGCCGCCGACTCCAGCGTCCGCACCGACGTCGTGCCCACCGCCACGACGCGACCACCGCGGGCGCGGGCCCGCGCGATGACCTGTGCCGTCTCCGGCGGCAACACGGCGTACTCGGTGTGGATGTGGTGCTCGCGAGGGTCGTCGGCTTCCACGGGACGGAAGGTGTCGAGGCCGACGTGCAGCGTCACGTAGGCGAGCTCCACCCCGCGCTCCATCAGACGCTCCATCAGGCCCGGCGTGAAGTGCAGGCCGGCGGTCGGGGCGGCGGCGCTGCCCTCCTCGCGAGAATAGACGGTCTGGTAGCGCTCCGAGTCGGCGAGTGGCTCGTGGATGTAAGGCGGCAGGGGGGCCTCGCCGCAGGCCGCGATCAGGGCCTCGTCCTCGAGCCGCACCTCGAACAGGCCGTCGTCGCGCCGCATGCCGAGTTCGATCTCATAGCTGCGGCCTTCGCCTTCAATCGACAGGACCGACCCCGGCCGCAGGCGGCGCGAAGGCCGGGCAAGCGCGAGCCACCATCCGGTTTCCGCGCGGCGCAGCAGCAGGAGCTCGACCGCGCCGCCGGTTGACTTCCGGGTGTGCAGCCGAGCCGGAATCACGCGGCTGTCGTTGGCGACCAGCAGGTCGCCGGGGTGCAGCAGGTCGGGCAACTCGAAGAAGTGGCGGTGCTCCCATGAGCCGTCCGTCCGCCGCAGGATGAGGAGCCGCGCGTGGTCGCGTGGCTCGATGGGGCGCTGCGCGATGAGCTCCGACGGCAGGTCGTAGTCGAAGTCCGAAGTCCGCATCGTTTTGGGGAGCGGCTCCGCTCCCGGCCCGGTCACGCCGGCCACTGCTCCCTGCTGAGCCCCATCTCCCAAAACTGGTACTCGTAACGGCTGCTCATCAGGAAGACCTCTTCGAGGCGGGCGCGCTCGCCGGCGGAAGCCTCCCGTCCCAGATGGTCGAGGTAGCCGCGCAGCCAGTCCGACAGCGCCTTGAAATCGTCGGAGGCGTAGGTCCGGATCCACTCGGCGTACGGGTTCGACTCCGAGGTGTCCCCCTCGTCGGCGAGCTTCCGGCCGATTTCGTAGTAGCCCCACTGGCAGGGGAGGAGCGCCGCCGCGATCTCCGTCACCGACCCCTGGTAGGCGATTGAGAGGAGGTAGTTGGTGTAGCCTGCCGTGCCCGGCGCGATCTCCGCCCGCTCCAGCTCGGCGGCGCTGATGCCGAAGCCGGCGCAGTACCGCCGGTGCAGGTCCATCTCCTCAGCGAGCGTGGCGTGGAGCAGGCCCGCGAACCGCGTCATGCCCTCCAGGTCCGGCGCCTTGGCGCTCGCCACCGCGAGGACGCGGGAGTAGTCGATCAAGAAGCGGTAGTCCTGCACCAGGTAGAACTTGAAGCTCTCGAGGGGCAGCGTTCCGTCCCCGAGCCCGGCAACGAAGGGGTGTCCAAAAATCCGGTCCCAGACGGGGCCGGCGTGGCGGCGAAGCTCGTCGGAAAGTCCCATAGGCGCCCCAGTATAGCGGGGCGGTAAGCGATAGGATAAATGGCATCCACAACGCTGGATTGATAGATATTACATATCACTGGTTGGCGCAGGGCGCACGGGGACCTACGGCTCCAGTCGGCACACTCCCCCCAGGGAGGCGCTTGTCCGGAGGGCGCACACTTCCCCGCGTGGGAGGCGGGCAAGGCGCTCCGGACGACCGCTCCCTCGGGAGCGGTCGTCCAGTACGCGCCCCCCGCTTGGCGGAGGGGCGCGCTTTTTGGGGCACACTCCTTGAACGAGGAGGCGCTCTAGGGGTCGCACACTCCCCACGGTGGGAAGGCGCTGTAAACACACTCCCCACGAGGGGAGGCGTTTGGGGCGCACTCCTTTGAACGGAGGAGACGCCGAGGGTGCACACTTCGCAGCTTTTGCGAAGGCGCGGGCTTGGCACACTCACCACGCGGCGAGGCGCCGGGGTGCACACTCCTTTGAATGAAGGAGGCGCGGGGTTGGCACACTTCTCTGCTCTGAGAAGGCGCCGGGGGTGCACACTCGCCACTCGGCAAGGCGCGGTCCTCTGCGGCGGATTTCGGCCGCGCCGTTCTTAAAGCGAAAGACCCGCTCGCGGAGCGGGTCTACAGAGTAGCGGCGCGGCTTGTGAGGGCCGCTTGGCGGCGAACACTTGTTCGCTACCCTAACGATAAACCCCCTTGACAAGGCTGTCAATAGCTCATTTCGGGCGAAAATTGGGGTTTGGGGGCGGAGGGAACGTGCCCTCCCTCAGTCCCTCCCATAAAGGGAGGGAGGTTTAAGAGGCGGGCGGCACGATCGGCGGCCCTACGAAAGGGGCGGTGGCTGAGGCTGGTTCAGGATTCGCACCAGCTCCGGGAGAACGGCGAGCCGGTCGCGCCATAGCCCCATAAACTCAGCGTAGATGCTGCGGAGTTCGTTAAGGGAAGGGGGCTTTGTGGAGTGCCGGGCCTTGTTTCTAGCATCCAGTAGAACCTCGAAGCAACTCTTCGCCTCATGCGTGACGAATTGTGCGTCGCTCGCTGCGAAGCGCTCACAGAGGTAGTCCGCAACCCCGCCATCCGAGCCGAGGATTTTCACGTAACGGCGCAACCCCGGTTTGCTGTCTTGGCGCAGGTCTTTTCGAGCCTTGTCCAACTCGCTGGTGCCTTGGCGAGGCCCCGTGTCTCTCCATCTCAAGAGGGGGTTCCATAAGTTGTGGTAGAGCACATCCTCTGTTGCGACTTGGAGTTGATCTAAGACTAGGAGAGTCTTGTGCCTGGAGTGCATCCATGCTCTATCCGCCGAGATCAACGCGGCCTGAGCGTCCTTGGAGAGCGCGTCCCACTGGGCCTCGTCGAAGAAGTACGCGCGCAGGCGCTCTTCCGCCCACTTGTCCTCTTGTTTCTCGAGGTGGTCTAGCAGATCGCTAGGAGTTAGCTGGGCCTCCGCCCAACCGGACGCGCGTTGCCAGTAGGCCCGCCACTCCCAGCTACGGCCTTCGCGATCGACGACATTCCCGCTGTCGCGGCTTGGCACATCAGACAGTCGGGAAAGCTCATCGCATGCAGTCGCCACCGCCTCCCAATCCTGCTTGTGGATGTCCGGCCCATCCTTGAGCGCCTCGAACCAGTCGACGACAGTCTGTGCCGGTAACTCTGATTCGGACAGCCACATTGGGATCCAGGGGTATTCCGACGCGCTTAACCAGGGGAACGACAAGGTCACATCATCTAGTTCCTCGTTCGGCGGCGGAATGTCCGAGGTCCGTGCGTAGTTCAGAACACTTACCAATCTCTGGGCTTGCTCCAGGCCTGTTAGGGCTCTTGCGTACTCCCCGTCCCACGCCGCCAATTCCGCATCTACACGCTCCCAAAGAGACTCGATCGCCCAGAGCGACAACCCAACCGAGAATAGAGCGCTTTGCGATTTGATTGGCGATTGCTTGGGCGCAGATTCGAACCGCTCGATCAGTGTTTTCAACTCCTTAGCGAACGAGCTGACATCATCGCCTCCGTAGCCGAAGAGGCGGTCATCCCGTCCGGCCGCAGACTGCATGAGGTAGAGCGCCAACCGGCTCGCCTGGAGGTGCGCGGCGACGAAAAGCGCTTCCGGGTCGTCAGGCTCATAGCGCGAGGTGAACCGCTTGGTGACTTCTTCGAGGCGCTCAGGCAGTCGTTCCGTAAATTCCGGGTCATGGACCGCCAGAATGGACATCTCGGCGGGGGTTGCCTCACCCCGATCACGGATGCTCTGGAACTGGCGGAGTATGTCGTCTCCCAACTTGATGGGTTTAGAGTCCTTTTTAAATAGTGCCCAGAAGAGCCGGACGCTGTTCTCCATTAGGTTGCCGTCGTCCTCGATTAGCCCGAGGGCTGCGGCTATCTCCGTTAGTTTCATGCGGGGTCTCCGTTGCGTTGGGCCATTGGTAGTTTACCGGCTGATTGAGATGGGAATGGGCGGTTCGCGAATCGCCCCTACGGAGAGACGGGCGGGTCCCCCGGCGGGCGGCGCGGCCGATGTGCGGTCAACTCGCGCTCAACGTGCGTTCAACTTGTGGTTAACGTGCGTTGACTCGCGGTTAACGCGTGGTGGATCGCGGCCGGCCGGTGCCAAACCAACAGAGTAGCACCCCCCGCGAGACTTCCACGAACTTCCGCGCACGCTCACCAACGCTCACTTCCCAAACCTGGTGGACTCTCATGACGCTCACGAACGCTCACGAACGTCCACATCCAACGCCTGGTGAACTCGGAACCCCCACGGCTCGGAGGCCGCGAGAGGTCGCCGCTAGGCGGGGTTGAGGGCGTCGGGGCGAGGATGGCATCGTCGTGCGGGCATCGCGCGGCGGGGGCGGGCCGATAGACTCCCTCGGCAGCCCTCCCTATAATCGCGGCGTGCTGACCACCGGCGTGGACATCGTCGAGATCGACCGCGTGGAGCGGGCCGTGGCCCGTGGGGGCGACCGCTTCCTGAACCGCATCTACACCGAGGCCGAGATCGCCCTCTACCGGGAGCGCCCCTCGGAGCTGGCGGCCCGCTTCGCGGGTAAAGAGGCGGTGATGAAGGCCCTCGGCACCGGCGCGCGCGGCGTCGGCTGGCGCGAAATCGAGATCATCCCCAACCGCCGCGGCAAGCCGGTGGTCGTGCTGCGAGGACGGGCGCAGGAGCGGGCCAGGGCGCTGGGCCTCGACGACCTCGCGATCAGTCTCTCCCACTCGAAGGATTTCGCCGTCGCGTCCGTCGTGGGAGCCCGGTCATAGCTAGCGGGAGGCCTTTAGCGTGAGAGTCGTCACCGTCGACGAGATGCGCCGCATCGAAGCGGAAAGCGAAGCCAGCGGCGTCTCCACGGCGCAACTGATGGAGAATGCCGGGCTCGCCGTCGCCGAGCAGGCCCGCGACGCCCTGGGCGACCTAAAGAGCGAGCACGTCGTCGTCCTCGCGGGCCCCGGCAACAACGGCGGCGACGGCCTCGTCGCGGCCCGCCACCTGGACGATTGGGGCGCGCGCGTCCACGTCTACGTCTGCGGCGAGCGCTCCGCCGACGATCCCCATCTCGAAACACTGCGCGACCGTGCCGCCGACGTTCGCGAACTCCGCGCCGACGCGCCGCCGGCTGAGCTGCGCCGGTCCCTCGACAACGCCGCGATGGTCATCGACGCCATGCTTGGCACGGGCCGTTCCAGGCCGTTGCAGGGCTCCATCGCCGCCGCCTGCGGCGCTCTCGCCGAGGCGAAAGCGAATCGCCGCGGGCCTTTCGTCCTTGCCCTCGACGTACCCACCGGCCTTGACGCCGACACCGGCGCAGTCGACCTCGCCACTCCGGCGGCGGATGCGACCGTCGCCCTCGGCTATCCTAAGGTCGGGCTCTTTCTCTTCCCCGGCGCTGAGCGCGTGGGACATCTTTCCGTGGCGGACATCGGCATCCCTATCGGCCTCGACGCGGACGCCGGTCTGGAGGTCGCCTCCCCCGACTGGGTCGCCGCACGGCTTCCCGATCGCCCGATCTCGGCCAACAAGGGCTCCTTCGGCAAGACGCTCATCGTCGCGGGGTCGGCGAACTTCATCGGGGCGGCCAACCTTGCCTGTGCCGGCGCGGTGCGCTCCGGCGCGGGCTTGGTCACTCTGGCCGCGCCGCGCAGCCTTATTCCCGCGGTCGCCGCGGCCCTCCCCGAGGTCACCTACGTCCCCCTCGACGAGACCGGGTGGGGCGAAGTGGACGGTCCGGGCGCCGCGGCTCAGGTGCTCGACGCGCTGCCCGCCTACGACTCGGCGCTCGTCGGGCCCGGCCTCGGACAGGGTGAGGGGTCGATTGGGCTGATCGACGGGCTTGCCGAGGGCATCGGCGGCACTCCCGGTGTCCGTTTGGCGCTCGACGCGGACGCGCTCAACATTCTGTCGCGCATGAACAAGTGGTGGACGAAGGTCCCCGGGGCCGTCGTCACGCCCCACCCCGGCGAGATGGCCCGCTTGATCGGCCGCTCCGTCGAGGCGGTCCAATCGAGCCGTATCGAGGTCGCCCGGTCCGCCGCCGAGGAGTGGGGCGCAGCCGTCCTGCTCAAGGGCGCCTACAGCGTCACCGCGCTCGCCGGCGAGCGGACGGTTATCAACCCCTTCGCCAATCCCGCCCTCGCGACGGCCGGCACCGGCGACGTGCTCGCCGGCGTCGTGGCCTCTCTGTTGGCCCAAGGGCTGCCAGCCTTCGACGCTGCGGTCGCCGCCGCCTATCTCCACGGCGCGGCGGGCGAGGAGGTGCGGGGCACTATCGGCGACGCCGGCGCCGCGGCCTCCGATCTGCCGCTTCGCATCCCGCCGGTGATGCAGCGCCTCAGGGGAGCCCTCCCTCAGTCCCTCCCATAAAGGGAGGGAGGTTTAAGGGGGCGTGCCCTCCCTCAGTCCCTCCCATGAAGGGAGGGAGGTCTAGAGGGGACGGGCGCCGCCGGTTGGGCCGGACGCATCCCTTATAATGGCCGCTGGAGCGGCGGTATGCTTCTGGCGGTTGACATTGGCAACACCAATATCACCTTCGGCGTCTTCGAAGGCGATTCCATCAAGGCGACCTGGCGCATGGCCACCGAGGTCCACCGCCAGACCGACGAGTACGCCGCACTCTGCATGACGCTCCTCGGCTACCATGGCGTCCCGATCGAGGCGCTGGACAAGGGCATCGTGAGCAGCGTGGTGCCCCCGCTGACCCACAACTTCGAGGAGTTCTTCGAGCGCTACCTGAACATCAAGGCCATGGTCGTCGGGGCCGGCATCAAGACGGGAATGCGCATCCTGTACGAAAGCCCCCGCGACGTCGGGGCCGACCGCGTGGTGCAGGCCGTGGCCGCCAACCGGCTCTACGGCGCTCCTGTGATTGTCCTAGACTTCGGCACCACGACGGTGCTCGACGCCGTGAACGGGCAGGGCGACTACCTCGGCGGCGCAATCGCGCCGGGGATCAACCTCGCCGCCGAGGCCCTCTACGAGCGTGCCTCGAAGCTGCCCCGCATCGAGGTCGTCCGTCCCCGCACTGCCATTGGGCGCAACACCGTCGCCAGCATGCAGTCGGGCCTCTACTTCGGCTACATCGGCCTCATCGAGGGGCTCGTCACCCGCTTCCAGCGCGAGCTGGGCGGCGGCGCCAAGGTCGTCGCCACCGGCGGCCTCAGCTTCCACATCGCCGAGGACACCAACCTGATCGACGAGATCAACGACGACCTCCTGCTCCTCGGCCTGCGCATGATCCACGAAATGAACGAGATCAAGCCATGACGCTCCAGGGACGCAACATCGTGCTTGGGGTGACCGGCAGCATCGCCTCCTACAAGGCCGCCGACCTGGCGAGCAAGCTCACCCAGGCCGGGGCGCTGGTCGACGTCATCATGACGCGCTCCGCCATGGAGTTCGTCACGCCGCTCACCTTCAGCAGCCTCACCCACAGGAGCGTGGTCCGCGACCTCTTCGACGCCGATTCGGAGACCAGCGTCGAACACGTGATGCTCGCCAAGCGCGCCGACGCCGTCATCATCGCGCCGGCCACCGCCAACGTCATCGCCAAGATCGTTCACGGGCTCGCCGACGACATGCTCACCGCCACCGTCCTCGCCACCGCCGCTCCGCTCATCGTGGCCCCGGCGATGGACGGCAACATGTTCGACAATCCGGCTACCCAGCAGAATCTCGAAACGCTGCGGGAGCGCGGCGCCGACATCGTCGGTCCCCATACCGGCTACCTCGCCAGCGGGCTGAGCGGCGTCGGCAGGCTCGCCGACACCGCCGAGATCATCGGCGTCACCCGCGCCGCCATGGGAAGAAACGGCGACCTCGCCGGACGGCGCATCGTGGTCACGGCCGGCGGTACGCAGGAACCCATCGACCCCGTTCGCGTCATCACCAATCGCTCGTCGGGCAAGATGGGCTTTGCCCTGGCGGAGGCCGCCCGTGACCGTGGCGCAAGCGTCACCCTGATCGCCGCCCCCTCCGCCGTGTCGACGCCGGCCGGCGTCGAGCTCGTCCCCGCCGTCACCGCGAGGGAGATGGCCGCCGCCGTCGCCGCCGCCGTCGCCGCCGCCGACGCGCTCATCATGGCCGCCGCCGTCGCCGACTACGAGAGCGCCGCTCCCGCCGACCGCAAGATCAAGAAGACCGGCGGGCCCCTCTCCATCGACCTGGCCCCGACGCCCGACATCCTGTCCCAGACGGACGCCGCCTGCGTCCGCGTCGGCTTCGCCGCCGAAAGCGCCGATCTCGTCGCGAACGCACGCAAGAAGCTCGAGGCCAAGCGCCTCGACCTGATCGTCGCTAACGACATCAGCGCCGCCGACGCCGGCTTCTCC
Organism: Dehalococcoidia bacterium; assembly: GCA_034420775.1. Classification (GTDB taxonomy): domain Bacteria; phylum Chloroflexota; class Dehalococcoidia; order SHYB01; family SHYB01; genus DAOUKH01. The sequence continues at coordinate 2,367 of DAOUKZ010000224.1, read as the reverse complement.
TCCGAGAACAACCGGATCGTTATTCTCGACCCCGACGGCGGCGAGGACGCCCTCCCGCTCATGCCCAAGTACGACTGCGCGGGCAGAATATTGGATAGAGTCGCCAAGCTCATCGCGGCCCCTGGGAGGTAGCGACCATGAAAACGAAGATCAGCATCATTGGACTCGGCCTGATCGGCACGTCCATTGGGATGGCGCTCAAGACGGCCAAGAACAAAGACCTGGAGATCGTTGGCCACGACCGCGAGCCCACCACGGCGCGCGGGGCCAAGAGCCGGGGCGCGGTGAACTCCGTCGAATGGAGCCTCCCTGCCTGCGTCTCCAGCGCCGACATGGTGATCATCGCCGTGCCGGTGTTGGCCATCAAAGAGGTGATGGAGCAGATCGCGCCGCACCTTCCCGACGACTGCCTTGTTACCGATACGGGTAGCACGAAGCAACAAGTCCTGAAGTGGGCCGACGAAATCCTGCCGCCGGGCGTCCATTTCATCGGCGGCCACCCCATGGCGGGCAAGGAGGAGTCGGGACCGAGCGCCGCCGACCCCGCTCTCTTCAATGGCGCAATGTACTGCGTCCTTCCCTCCGTCCGCTCCGCCAAGTGGGCGGTGCAGGCCGTCCTTTCCCTCGTCGAGGCGCTGGGAGCAAAGCCCTACTTCGTCGATGCGCAGGAGCACGACAGCTACGTCGCCGCCGTCAGTCACCTCCCTATCGCGCTCTCCGCCGCGCTGGTGGCCTCGACCGCGGAGAGCCCTTCCTGGATGGAAATGTCGCGCCTCGCCGCCACCGGCTACCGCGACGTGTCCCGCCTCGCCTCCGGCGACCCCGAAATGAACCGCGACATCTGCCTGACTAACGCGAACGAGATCTCGACGTGGATCGACCGCGCCGTCCTCAAGCTCCTCGACCTCAAGCGCGGCCTCAACGATCGAGACGAGGAGAGCGTGGCAAGGCTCTTCGCCGGCGTCTTTGAGGAGCGCGAGAAGCTCATGGCCGGCGCGATCCGGCCCGTCGATACTAACCCTGAGCTGCCTACCATGGGCGACAACATGCGCGCGCTCTTCGTCGGCGACCTGCTGGCGCGCAAGGGCCGGCAGCTCATGGAGCGGTACGAGGCCGATCCACTGCAGAGGGAGAAGCGCAAGTAGCGCGCCGCCCAGAGGCCCGGATGGTCCAACGAGTCGAAGGCCGCCGCTCGGTCCGGGGCCGTCTTTGCGTGCCGGGCGATAAGGCCGTAGCGCATCGCGCCTACGTCTTCAACGCCATGGCCCGTGGCCAGGCCCTCGTCACCGGGGTTCCCAGCGGCGAGGACTGCGCCTCGACCCTGCGCTGCCTCCGCGACCTCGGCGTGCCCATCGAGGAGCGCGACGGCGCCGTCGTCATAGAGGGCGTGGGCGGCACGGGGTTCACCGCATCTGGCGGTGTCCTGGATGCAGGCAACAGCGCCACGGCCATGCGCTTTCTCGCCGGCCTCCTGGCCGCGCAGCCCTTCGAGTCGGTGATCACCGGCGACGACTCGCTGCGCCGCCGCCCCATGGCCAGGGTCATCGATCCCCTCCGCCGCATGGGCGCCCAGATCGAAGGGGCCGAGGGCGGACGGGCGCCGCTGCGGATCTCCGGCGGCGGACTTCAGGGCATCGAGTATCACACGCCGGTGGCGAGCGCCCAGGTCAAGACGGCCCTCCTCATCGCGGGCTGCAACGCGCAGGGGGAGACGGTCGTCGTTGAGCCCGCCGCGTCGCGCAATCACAGCGAGCTCCTGCTCGCCGCGATGGGGGCGGACATCGAGGCCGACGGCACCCGCATCCGCATCCGGCCCGGCGAGCTGCGCGCGCGGGACGTGGCCGTTCCTGGCGACATCTCCTCGGCGGCCTACTGGATCACGCTCGGCGCGGTGCACCCAGACGCCGACGTCACCGTCACCGGCGTCGGGCTGAACCCGTCGAGGATGGGGATCATCGACATCCTAGAATCGATGGGCGCCGACGTTGCAATCGAGAACGTGCGGGACGCAGGCGGCGAGAGGGTCGGCGACGTGCGGTCGCGGTCGAGCCGCCTGCGGGGAACGGTCGTCGAGGGCGACGTGATCCCCCGCGCCATCGACGAGCTTCCCTTGATCGCGCTCGCGGCGGCCCTCGCCGACGGGCCCACCGAGATCCGCGACGCCGCCGAGCTGCGGGTCAAGGAGAGCGATCGCATCGCCACAACGGCGGAGGAGCTCGCCAAGTTCGGCGTGGCCATCGAGGAGCGGCCCGACGGCCTCCGAATCAAAGGCGGGGCCACGTTGCGCGGCGCGGAGTGCGCCTCCCACGGCGACCACCGCCTCGCGATGATGCTCGCCGTCGCGGGACTCATCGCCTCCGGCGAGAC
>DAOUKZ010000223.1:0-3150 GCA_034420775.1 Dehalococcoidia bacterium | reverse complement strand
ACGAGGAGATCGACGTCGACAACCTGATCTGCCTGATGCAGTTCGGCGGCCTGAAGCACCCGGACATAGTCAAGAGCATCGAGCTCATGGGCAAGTACGTGATCCCGGAGCTGAAGAAGCGGGAGAAGAAGCCGGCGGCCGTGTAGGGGCGGTGGTGGAGCGGGCGATGGGATTCGAACCCACGACCTTTTGCTTGGGAAGCAAACACTCTACCACTGAGTTACGCCCGCGGGAGCGCCAATTCTAGGCGCCGCTTCGAGGCACTGTCAACGAAACGGCGGCCGGGGCGCGAACGGGACCGGGCTAGGGCGCTGCGTCCCGGCCGATCAGGTCCGCGATGTGCTTGAGGCGCGTGACCACGGCATCGAGCACGGCGTCGTACTCGACGCCGGTTGGGAGGTACACGGGGGCGTACGGTCGCCCCGAGACGTCAAGAACTCCGGGCGGGTCTTCCTCTAGCAGCGGGTCAAGCTTGCGGCGCACGTCTACAAGGTCCAGCGTACCGCGCCAGTCATAGAAGGCGAGCCAAAGCGGTGTGGAACGCTGCCGGGCCCAACGATTGATGTTGACTCCAAACCAGACGCCCGCCCAGGCAGCCTCGCGGCCCAGCCTTGCATAGCGGCCATAGCCCGTCGCCTGCGGTGCTACTTTCACACCCGACAGGTTTGCCCATCCGCAATCGCGGCCACGACCAACAGCGTCGTCGATCAGTCGCCGCAAACCGCGCATGCGGCGCGGAAACTCCGGGCCGAACTCGTCCGGACGAAGCGGGAGGAAGGCGTCCTCGTCCATCTGCTGCGTAAGTCCCAGAAGCTGCTGGATGTCGATATCCGCCCGCGCGTCCCCTACAGCGCTCGCCTGGGAGGCCATAGGGCCGAGCAATGCCTTCCAGCTGGTCAACATCAAACGACGACCCTCGCCGGCAGTGGCGCTCACGAGCCCCGCGTGCTTAGCATCGGTGCCTAACGCGATGTCTTTCGCCTCCTCTACGCGGCGGCGTAGCTCGGGCCAGAGGGTCTCGCTTCTTGCGGCTGGTGCCACGAACAGGAGCGCCGATGGTTTGTCCTGCGGTAGGTGTCTAAGGTACGCGACCGGCTGGCTCTCCGTGAGCCCAGCCCAGAATTTCGCCTCGATCAATAGCCGCTTTGCGCCGCAATCGTCAAAGCCGACAAGATCCGGGCGCTCGCCCTCCTCGCCTGTGACTTGTGTCTCCACCCGCACGATTGGGCCAGTGTCCGCGCCGCCAGCCCGCAACAAGTCTTCGAGAGCCATTCGTGTTGGGGCGGACGACGAGAGGATGTGCCCCAGTGCCTCGACGGCGACGTTCTCGGGATGGGTAGCGAGCTTCAGGACTAGGTGCGCGAGCAGCGTCCGGTCTTCGGCCATGTACAGTCCTTTCGGCGGGCTAGTCGCCGAGGGCGGCGACTTCGTCCCAGTAGCGCTGCCAGCTTGGCCAAGCGTCGGGGAGTTGGCCTTGGCGGACGCTGCCCCGGGAGATGCTGACGCCGGCGGCGGGGCGGGTGAGGGCGTCGACGCCGTACCAGCGCATGAGGCGGCGCCGCTTGAAGTACCAGAGGCCGTCGCGGCGCTCGTAGGTGTCCCAGTACTGGATCATGCCGACCATCCACTCGCCGGGGCGCTCGATCTCGTCGCGGCAGTAGACGACGCCGTGGGCGTGGTCTTCGTCGTCGAGGTCGATGATGTGGTTGCCGACGAAGTGGATGCTCGATTTGAACTTGGCGAAGGCGCGGACGAACCACTCGCGCAACGGGCCGCGGCCCCACTGGTCGCGCCCGACCTGGACGTCCTCGATGAAGAGAGCGACGAGGTCGTCGATGTTGCGGGTGTCGAGGGCCAGGGCGTAGCGGTGAGGCAGCTGCCTGATCTGCCGGTAGGCGTCGAGGCGGGCCAACCGTGCCGCCAGGTCATCATCGGGCATCGCCGTCCTCCTTCGCGCCTAAAGGGCAAGCCGGCTAGGGGCAGTCCGCGTCAGGACTGAGAGTCCTGGCACCAGAGGCGGCAGCCGGTGACTCCCAGCGTGATCGGCAGCAGCACGTCGACGACCGCCCAGATAACCCAGGCCTGATGGTTGCCGTCGAGGCTGTCGGAGCCTTGGGCCAGGAGCGCGATCCAGTTGTGGAGGAAGAGGATGGTGACGGCCGCCGTCAGGTAGAAGAGGACGTTGGCCTCCAGATACCGCCGGGTGACGGGCCCGTCGCCCCCTTTGTGCTCGCGCTTGTTCACGAAGTTGTAGGCGAGGCCGAGGACGAGCCCGATGAGCATGAGGACGTCGAGCACGTACCAGACGTCGAGCACGTCGAAGTCGGAGGACTCCGCGACGACAGTGCTGATGATGAACCAGACCGCTACCACTACGGCGAGGCCGATCAGATAGGCGCCTACCGGCTTCTTGAGTGCTGCCATTGCGTCCTCCCCCGTGCCGTTCAAGTGTGGTGCGGAGCGTAGACCGTCCCCGCGCGCCGGTCAACGGCGGGGAGGGCGTGGTGGTGGCGTCGGTGCCGTTGGCGGTGACGGGGAGCCCCTCATCTCAAGCTTCTCCCCTGGGAGACCTTTGCATAACCCATCGGCAAGGCAAAAGACGGGTGGCGCGGGGCGGTCTTCCCCCTCTCCCGCTGGGAGAGGGTTGGGGTGAGGGGGGTGCGCCAAGGTCAACGGAGCCCGCGGGCCCCATTTTGCAAAGGTCTCCCTGGGGGAGAAGAGGCATAAGACCCCGGCCACCCTCCGGCCCGCTCTCAGTCTTTCCCAGCGGGAGAGAGGCATAGGGGTTGGGCAGGGGCTAGTAGAGGTAGTGGCCCTGGACCGAGGCGGCGACGGAGACTTCGATGTCGCGGATGGCCTGGGACATGGCCTGGCCTATGAGGTCGAGCTTGCGCACTTGCTCGATGCGGGCGGCGGCCTGTTCGAGCTCGCGCCTGGACAGAAGCTCCTTGAAAAGGCCGCAGGCGTCGGCGAGACAGATGATGACCACGTCGCGGGGGTCGGGGATCTGGTCGCTGAAGAGCACGCCCATGATGCGGAGCTTCACCTCGCGCTCGGCCTGACCGTCGATCATGGGGTAGCGCCGGGAGCGAAAGACCCAGAGGAAGCGGTCTTCCTGGCGCTCGAGGACGCCGAGGGCGACCAAGCGGG
>DAOUKZ010000222.1:0-15180 GCA_034420775.1 Dehalococcoidia bacterium | reverse complement strand
TCTTCTCCTCGGTACGGGTGGCGAGCTTCGGTGCGTCACAGACGGCGCTGCAGGGCATCGCGGCGGCGCTGATCGTGCGTCACCGTAGCGGACGGGGCCAGCGCGTCTCCACGAGCCTGCTGCGCAGCCTCATTCCCTACGACATGGGCGGCTGGCTCGCCCTGCAGGTCGAGGAGATGCGGACGCCCGGCGGCATGGGCGCGACCCCGATGCTGGGCTATATGCCTGTCCGAACCAAGGACGGGCGGTGGATCCAGTTCGCCAACTGGGCGCCGCATCTCTTCTGGAACGAGCTCGACGCCGTCGGGCTCGGCCACCTGAAGGAAGACCCGCGTTTTGCGAAGATGCCCAACGAGGCCGCCGAGGGGGACAAGGCCGCCTTCTGGGAGATGCTGCTCGGTGAGATGGGCCGGAAGGACTACGACGAGTGGATGCGCATCTTCCTCGAGCGCAGCGTCGGGGCCGACGGCTTCCGGGAGGGCGACGGGGGGATGGACCACCCCCAGGCGCGTCACAACGGGCACGTCTTCGCGCTGCACCATCCCGTGCTCGGTGAGACGGAGCAGCTTGGGCCGCTGGTGCGGTTCAGCGAGACGCCTTCGCGCATATCGGTTGAAGCAAACGCCGAGTGGAACTCCCGCCGAAACGGGGCTACGCCCGTCGGCGGGACGATGTCGGAGCATGCCCTGAGCGGATTCACCGTCCTGGAGCTTGCGGTCCAATACGCCGCCCCCTTTGGCCCGAGTCTGCTCGCCGACATGGGCGCGCGCATCATCAAGATCGAGCCGCTCGACGGCGACGCCATGCGGCTCATTCCCCCGATCGGGGTCAAGACAACGCAGGGCAAGGAGTCGATCGCGGTCGACCTGAAGTCGCCGGAGGGCCGGGAGATCGTGCGGCGGCTCGCGGAGCGGGCCGACCTCGTCATGCACAACTACCGGCCCGGCGTCCCTGAGCGCTTGGGTATCGACTACGAAACGCTTCACAAGGTGAACCCCGGCATCGTCTATCTCTACGCCGGCGCTTACGGCAGCGACGGCCCGTACTCGCACATGCCGGCCTACCACCCCATCGCGGGGGCCATCGCCGGCGGCGTGTCGCATCAGGCCGGTGCGGGAGTGCCGCCTCCGGCGGACGCCGACCTGAGCATGGAGGAGATCAAGGCCGCATCGCTCCGCCTTGCCAAGGCCAACGAGGGAAACCCGGACACGAACTCGGCGATGGTGGTGGGCACCGCGATGCTGCTCGGTCTGCTCGCCAAGGTGCGGCATGGCGTCGGGCAGGAGATGCTGACGACGATGCTCTGCGCCAATGGCTACGCCCTTAGCGAGCAGTGGATCCGCTACGAGGGCAAAACGGCGCGCCGGGAGCTCGACGCTGACCTGCTTGGACTCGACGCGCTCTACCGGCTCTACGAGACGGCGGAGGGCTGGGTATTTCTGGGCTGCCTCGATCAGGAAGAGTGGGAGACCCTGTGCGCGGCGCTCGGCGAGCCCGTCCTCGCTGAGGACGGACGGTTCGCCTCGCCGGAGGCCCGCGCCGAACACGACGAGGCCCTCGCCGCCGCGCTCGCCGCCGTCTTCAAGCGCCGCGCCGCCGACGGGTGGGAGGCCGACCTTGCGCCGCTGGGCGTGGGCTGCGTACGCGCCGACCGGCACACCTTCGCCGAGTTTCTCGACGGCGACCCCCAGTCCCGCGACCTTGGCCTGATCGCGGACGTCGTCCACCCCGTCCTCGGCCCGCACTGGCGCCACGGCGCGACGGTCGAGCTCTCCGCGACGCGCCCCGCGCTGCGGGAGGCCAACGTCAACGGCCAGCACACCCGGGCCATCCTCGCCGAGATCGGCTACACGGAAGCGGAGGTGGCGTCGCTGAAGGAACGGGGCATTGTCAACTACCCCGACTAGCGACAGCGCTCGAGACCCGATTCAATGCTGAAGACCATCCGCGGAGCGGCGCTCATCCTTGCCGGTCTGGTGCTCGCGGCCCTCGCGGTCTCGTGCGGTCCCGACGTAGCCGATCCCACCGCCGCCTCGCCCACGCCGCCGCCGACCTCCACGTCGGCGCCCACGCCCATCCCAACCACTGCCGCGCCGATGCCGGAGCCCGCGGCGACGCCGCTTCCAACCGCCTCCACGCCTCCAACGCGGTCTACCATGCCGTCCCCAGCACCCGTTATGGCGTCTTCGACGCCCATGCCGGCGGCATCGGACGCTCCGTCACCGACACCCACGCCGCTTACAACGGCCCCTCCGCCCACCACGGACGCGCCGCTGTTGCGGCCCCTGAGCGTGGTCCGCGCTTTCGAGCACCTGGACTTTCGCGGTCTCACCAACCTGACGCAGCCGGCCGCCGGCGACGACCGGCTCTTCGTCACCGAGCAATCGGGTCGCGTCCTGGCCTTCCCCAACGACGAGGATGCGCGGGAGGCGGAGGCCTTCCTCGACCTCCGAGACCGGGTGAACGACGGGGGCTCGGAGGAGGGACTGCTCGGCCTGGCCTTTGACCCTCGATATGACGAGAACGGGTACGTCTACGTTTACTACTCCGCTTCCGGGCCGAGGCGGTCGGTCATCTCCCGGTTCCAGGCAAACGCGGATTGCCGGGAAGCCGACGTTGAGAGCGAGTTGGTCATCATGGAGATCGACCAGCCCTACCGCAACCACAACGGCGGGCAGTTGGCGTTCGGCCCGGACGGCTTCCTCTACGTCGGCTTGGGAGACGGCGGCGCGGCCGGCGACCCGCAGGGCCACGGTCGAAACAGCGCGACGCTGCTGGGGTCGATTCTCCGCATCGACGTGTCAGGTTCAACCATCGAGACTCCCTACACGCTGCCGGCGGACAACCCGTTCGCCGGCGATCCTAACTCCCGGGGCGAGATCTGGGCCTACGGGCTTCGCAACCCTTGGCGCATTTCCTTCGACCGGGAGACCGGGCTTCTGTGGGCCGGCGACGTGGGTCAGAACAGGGTGGAGGAGGTTGACGTGATCGAGAAGGGCGGAGACTACGGCTGGAAGACCCTGGAGGGCTCCCGGTGCTTCTCGCCCGCCACGGGCTGCGACCCCGCCGGCACCGTCCTTCCCGTGTGGGAGTATCCCCTGAACAACGGCAACTGTTCGGTGATCGGCGGTTACGTCTATCGCGGGGAGCGGACCCCCTCACTCGTGGGGGCGTACGTCTTCGGCGACTTCTGCTCGGGGCGGATCTGGGCGCTCCGTTACGACGGCCAGGAGGTGACCGAGCACATCCTGCTGGCCGACACCTCGCTGCGCATCGCCTCCTTCGGCGAAGACCGGGAGGGCGAGCTGTACGTGCTCTCTCAGAACGAGGGCATCTACCGGCTCCACCCTTAGCCAGGCCCGTTTCGATAGGGTTGGGGCGGCTATAATACCGGCCACCAGCGGCCCCGGTGCGCGGGTCTGACAGAAGGAGGGCGGCATGTACAAGGGCTACCGGGTCATCGACGCGGACTCCCACTACCACCGCATCCCCGACCTGCGCGATGAGTACATCGACCCCGAGTTCCGCGACCGCCTCCCCGAGACGCGCCCCGACGGCGTCACCATGGTCGACAACCGGGGCATGTCGACGGTGCAGTGGAAGCGGATGGACTACCTGAACGAGATGTGGGACACCGAGTACGGCGCCTACGCCGAGCGCGGCTTCGACCCCAAGTCGTACCTCATGGCGATGGAGGACCAGGGCGTCGACAAGATGGCGCTCTTCGGCGTACCTACCGTCGGCGCGTGGGGGCTCGACCCCGCCGTCGCCGACGCGATGGTGCGGGGCTTCAACCGCTGGGTCGCCGACTTCGTGGCCGACACCGAAGGCCGCGTCATCCCGATTGGCCAGATCGACCTCCGCAACGTCGACGCGGCCATCCGGGAGGTCGAGCGCTGCGTGAAGGAGTACGGATTCAAGGGGTTCTTCACGAACACACAGCCGCCGATCCCTGGCATCACCCTCGACAAGCCGTACTACGACCCGCTCTGGTCGACGTTGGAAGAGCTCGACGTGCCGCTCTGTCTGCATAACGTCGCCGGCGCCGGCCACGGGCAAGTCGGGCAGGACCGGTTCGGCGATTGGGCCGCGCCGCGGGTGGCCTTCACCTTCCCCGTCGAGATGCAGGTGGCGTTCTTCCAGGTGCTGCTCGGCGGCATGTGCGAGCGGCATCCCAACCTGCGCGTCGTCGGCCTCGAGTCCGGCGCGGGCTGGCTGCCGTATATCCTCTGGTACTACGACGAGCTCTACGAGCGCTACCATGACTGCGACCTGCCGCCGATGAAGCTGAAGCCGAGCGAGTACTTCAAGCGCCAATGCTTCCTCTCCGCGGAGCTCGAGGAGCCGACGCTGAAGTACGTCGTGGACTACATCGGCTCGGACAACATCGTGACGGCGTGCGACTTTCCCCATCCGGAGGGGCCGTACCCCGACGGTGTCCGCCACTTCGTCGACCGCAACGGCATCGCGTCCGAGGACAAGCGCAAGATTCTCTGCGACAACGGCCAGCGCCTGTACGGCGTGACGTAGCCGAACCCAAGGTGAACTCTATGGAATATCGACCCTTTGGACAGACGGGCCTCGAGGTCTCCGTGCTCGGCTTCGGGTGCTGGGAGATGGGGGGCGGCTACGGCGACATCGAGACCGCCGAAGTTGCCGCGGCGGTCAACCGGGCCATCGACGTGGGGGTCAACTGCTTCGACACCGCGCCGGCCTACGGACGGGGGCAGTCGGAGCGTTTCCTCGGCCACGCGCTTGGAGCGCGGCGCAAGGACGTGCTGGTCGTGACCAAGTGCGGGGTTGGCTACCGCGACCGGCCCAAGTTCCGAGACAGCCGCCCCGAGGCGATCTTCGCCTCCATCGACCAGAGCCTCATCGATTTGGGCACCGACTACGTGGACGTGCTGCTGATCCACTGGCCCGACGTGACCACGCCGTTCGAGGAGACGATGGGCGCGCTTGACGAGGTGGTGCGGCAGGGCAAGGCGCGGTTTGTCGGCGTCTCCAACTTCACCCGGCAGCAGATGGAGCGGTGCATGGAGACGCGGCGCATCGACGTGGTGCAGTGCGGCTACAACATGTTCGACCGCCGCATGGACAAAGACATCCTGCCGTTCTGCCTCGAAAACGGGATCGGGGTCATGGTCTACGGGCCGCTGGCCTTCGGCATGCTCACCGGCGCCTTCACCCGCCAGACGACGTTCAAGCCGGGCGAGGACTGGCGCGCCAACGAGAACATGCTGCCCGCGCTCTTCCTCCGCATGTTCGGCGAGGAGAACTTCCCCAAGAACGTCGCCGCCGCGGAGGACCTTGGCCCAATCGCGGGCGAGCGGGACAAGCGGCTGCCGCATTTGGCGCTGCGCTGGGTCCTGTCGCATCCCGCCGTCAGCGTGGCGCTGGCGGGGACGCGCAACGCGGGCGAAGTTGAGGACAACCTCGGTGCGCTCGACTGGTCGATTGGCGAGGCGGAGAAGGCGCGCATCGACGGCGTCTTCGCGCAGCACGGCATCGATACGTCGCCCAATCTCTGGATCGACAGCGAGTAGGGGCTAGACGGTGATGACGATCTTCCCGAAGTGTCCCGCCGACTCCATGTAGCGGAGCGCGTCACGGGCCTGCTCGAAGGGGTATACGCGGTCGATGACCGGCCGTAGCTCGTTGATCTCGATGGCGCGGTTCATCGCCTGGAACATCTCGCGCGATCCGACGGTGATGCCCAGGAGCCGGAGCCGCCGCGTCAGCACGGGCATGGGGTCGACCTTGTGCGCGCCGCTCAGGATGCCGATGAGGCTGATCGCGCCTCCGATTCGGGCGGCGCGGAACGACCGCTCCAGCGTCCCGGCGCCCCCGACCTCGACGACGTGGTCGACGCCGCGCCCGCCGGTGAGCTCCCGCGTCCGCCGGTCCCACTCCGGCTCGGCCTCGTAGTTGATCGTGTCTGCGGCCCCGAGCTCAACGGCGCGGGCGAGCTTGGCGTCGCTCTTCGAGGTGACGATGACGCGGGCGCCGGTCATCACGCCGAACTGGAGGGCGAAGATGGAGACGCCGCCGGTGCCCTGTACGAGAATCGTGTCGCCCGCCTGGACGTGGTCGGCGACGAACATCGCGTTCCACGCGGTCACTGCGGCGCAGGGGAGCGTCGAGCCTTCCTCGAACGAAAGGTGCGGCGGCAGGTGCACCAGACCTTCCTGGGAGAGCGTGACGTATTCGGCGAGCATGCCGTCCATGCCGCCGCCGAGCGACGACGGCTCGTACTCGGGGCGGACCGGGCCGTCGAGCCAGACCTGGGTGAAGATGCCCGCCACGCAGTCGCCCTCCCGCACGCGGGTCACCCCCGCGCCGACCTCGGCGACTTCGCCCGCGCCGTCGGAGCAGGGAATGAGCGGCAGGCGCAGCTTGCGGGCCGCGGCATGACGCACCGTGTTCAGGTCGCGGTAGTTCAGCGAGACGGCCCGGACGCGGACCTTGACCTCTCCGGGCCCCGGCGGCGGGCTCGGCCGCTCGACCTCGCGCAGCCCGTCGATGTCTGTGCCCGTCTGTATCTCATACGCTCGCATGGAAGTGTCCTCCGGCGATGCTATGGCGAGGGCCACGATAGCACGGGATTAGGGCTACACGGGCGCTCATGCGGGCGTGCTAGGCAATCGATGGCGCCACGAGCCGGATGGGTGCTATTCTTGGATGCGCGGCTTATCGCGGCAGAGAATTCCACGAAAAACCAAGCGGTAGCCTTTGGATGGCCAGGGACAAAACCGGGAGAAATATTCCGAAGGAATCAGGTATTGTCTGCTGAGAAAGACCTTCAATCCTTATCGAATACTTCGCGACGAATTGAGAGGTTAGGATGCTGAGCCAAGTCCATGATCATATCGTGAGGGAACTTGGCGAGAGCAGTCGCACGGACACCATCTTCGTGCTGACCGCCATCGTATTCAACTTGATCGTCCTCGCGGTCAACTTCGGCGTGGCCACGGAAGCCGCAACAGAAGGGAACGCCGCCACATACGACATTATTCTGGCCGTGTTCATCGCTATGACGGTGGTGCTCAACGTTGTTGCGGTGGCCGCATTGGTCGTTGGTAGGCGCACCCGACGCACACTGCTCAGCGGCCTCGTTGCCATGTATCGTGACAATAACGTCGACAAATATTATGAGCCGGCACTCATGTCGAATTATGGGGTGCGTTACCTGCTCTTCACCGGCGTGATCGCAACTCTGGCGGTTACCGCGATCATAGTCCCCTTAATAATTCGCTTCACGGAATCCGCGTGACGCGCGTATGAACGAAGAGGAGTTCTTATGCCCGGCGAAGCCGCCCATTCCGCCAGGAAATACGATGCGGTCATATTTGACCTGTATGGGACTCTCATTGACCTTCCCGGCAGGCAGGAGCGCGCTCGGATGGCAAGCACGCTGGGAATCGACGTCGACAGGTTTGTAGAGGCATGGGGACGATTCCGATCGCAGCGAGACAAGGGCCTATTGACCGCGGAAGAGTCAATCGTGGCTACGGTTGACTATCTGGGAGTAGTAGTCGAGCCGGACGCAATCCTGGCTGCGAAGGCCGTCAAATACCAGATAAAGCGGGCTCAGTTAGCGCCGCGCCCAGATGCAATCAGCCTGTTGAAGTGGCTGAAGGCGCAAGATTATTCGCTCGGCCTGCTGAGCAATTGCTCGATTGAGATTCCCGAGTTGTGGAGCGAAACCCCCTTCGCTTCGTTGTTCGACACTTGTGTATTCTCCGCGTCTGAAGGCCTTGCTAAACCGGATATCGAGATTTTCCTACGCGCACTGTCGCGGTTAGGGATATCACCACAGAAGTGTCTGTATATTGGCGACGGAGACGACGGCGAATTAGACGGCGCGGCTCGTGTTGGAATGACTCCTTGGTTGCTTAGACTCCCGCACGAAGACCCACGTCGCAGCAAGAGCCATCTAGAGGCCATGGGGAGGTGGCGCCACCGCAATCTGGGTTCATTCTCGGAAGTGCTCGACGTGCTCTAGCCCCACCAACGTATACGGTAAACAGGACCGTTTTCGTAATGTGGTTGAGCTTGGCTGACAAGGGCAACCGGCGCATTTGCTCGACCGGTCAACCAGAGGTTCGCACAGGAACGGCTACACTTGGAGCAACTCCCGTGATTCCACAACCCCAACAGGGCAAAGACCGATGAGCGAAAAACGCGACCAGACGATCAAGCGAGCACTTGAACTCGCCGAAGAGCAATGCCAGGGCGACGTCGATGCGTACCTTTCAAGGCTTCTGGGGACGCTGGACGGGACACTAGGTGATGCGATGGCGTTCTGCTGGGGAACGATTAGGCAGGTGGAGCGGTACGCGAATGTGCCAACCCTTTCGACCCCGCGGGACTTCGGGCTGCACCACGTCGAGGAGCACCTGCTGTTCACCGCTGCCAACGACACCCTGTCCCACCTTGACTTAGTGGAGCGCCTATTGGAAGAGGTCAAGAGCCTCTGCCAGCAAGACGTGACGCCGCATCTCGTTGCATTCTCAAATGCTTGCCCGACGAGCTTTCGACACCAGCTACGGGAGACGCGGAACCTTCTCGCCGCACATCGCGACGAACGGGTCCTATATCGAAGGTTAACGGGTGAGCACACAGCACGCGCTATCGATGCGTACTTGAGGCTCGGCATCGAAGTGCCTGAGGGCTCGATGGACTCGGAGGTCATTGCGTACTCACCGCCGTCCGGGGCATCGGCTGAGGAGGCCGCCGAGGGAGCCTCCCGCGTCGGCCAGATCGGCGGCGGGATCGCCCACTTGGGAGAGATCACGCAGCGTATGGGACAACTGGACGAAGCCCTTAGCTCACTGCGCGAGGATTTCTTCCCAACCCAAGCAGTCTCAACAGGATAGACGGCATAGCCCAGCCCGGCGTGTCCACTTCCCCGGTCGAACCGGCGCACTGCGAGTGTCGGGTCGCTGTGCGACCCGAAAGTAGGATTTCCGGCAGCGAGTCGGAAACTACCGGTTCCTTCGCCAACTGCTTGTATTTTTCGCGAACACCCTCACGCGTCCTAGCATCTCCACTCTGGAGACCTTTTGAAAAGCCTTGCGTCTCGTCCGATGAGGCTGTTCGGAGGGTAGCGACGGGCGATTCGCGAATCGCCCCTACGGGAGGGGGAGGCGGATCTCGTCGTGTGGTGCCGGTTGGCGCGGGGCCCCTCATCTCAATCTTCTCCCGTGGGGAGAAGAGGTAAAACCTCCCCGCCCCACGATGGCATGAGCTTGCCTACCGCACCTCCGGCACGTAGTCCATGCCGATGTGCTTTTCGGCTTCGAGGCGGCGGTACTCGGAGGAGGAGACGCCGAGGAGCTCGCCGTAGACGTAGGGGTTGTGCTCGCCGAGGAGGGGTGGCGGCGTGTCGAAGCGCAGCGGCGTCTTGGAGAGCTTGAAGGTGTGGCCGGGGTAGCGATGCGTGCCGCAGTCCTCCTGTGTCTTTTCGTGGAAGAAGCCGCGGTCGGCGAGGTGGGGGTCCTCGTAGAGGTCTGCCTCGTTGGCGACCATCGAGGCGGGGACGCCGTGAGCCTGGAGGTCGCCCATCGCGGCGCGCGACTCGCGCTGCGAGGTCCACGCGCCGATGATCTCGTCGAGCGCGTCGTGGTTGGCCTGGCGCGACGCGGCGTCCTCGAATCGTGGGTCCTCGACGAGGTCGGGGCGGCCGATGGCGCGGCAAAGGCCGTCCCACTCCTTGTCGGAGCCGACGCTGAGCGCCACCCAACGGTCCTCCCCGGTGCAAGGATATGCGTTCTGCGGTGCGCGGACCGGGTCCCGGTTGCCCAGGGGCGTCTGGGCGCGCCCGTTCATGGCGGCGTCCATGAGCGGCGCCCCGATCATGGTCATGAGATGCTCGACCTGGGAAACCTCGACGAAGCGGCCCACGCCCGTCCCGTCGCGCTCATAGAGCGCCATGAGCGTCGCGTAGACCGCGGCCATGCCGCTGGTGGTGTCCATGTGGTTGCTGTTGCCGCTGGTGGTGACGTCGCTGTCGTCGTAGCCGCGAAGCGAGAGCGCGCCGGAGATAGCCTCGCCGTTGGGGCCGAAGCCCATGTAGTCGCTGTAGGGGCCGCTCAGCCCGTGGATCGGCATGGTGACGTAGACCATCGCGGGGTTGATGCGGTGGACTGTCTCCCAGTCGAGCCCGAAGCGCCGGAGGAGGCCCACGGTGTTGTTCTCGATCAGCACGTCGCAGACCCGCACGAGGTCGTGGACGATCTCGACGCCCTCGGGCCGCGTCATGTCCACCGTCATCGACTTCTTGTTGCGGCCCAGGCCGTTGAACATCCCGTGCTTATTCCACGGCCGCTTGCCGGGTTCGTGGCCCGCGTACATGCCGCCGAGATAGCCGAGGTTGAGGACCTCTTCCTTGGTCTTGGGCCAGGGGACGAAGCCCCGGGTGTTGGTGATGTGGTGCTGGAGCGATTCGACGCGGATGATCTCCGCGCCGAGGTCGCCGAGGTGGGTGACGGCGTAGGGCCCGGCCCAGATGAGCGTCAGGTCGAGGACGCGGATGTGCGAGAGCGGGAGGCCGGCGGTGCTCATACGACCCCCGCCGAGCGGAGCTGCCCGATTTCGAGCTTGGTCATGCCGAGCCGTCCCGAGTAGATCTCCTCGTTGTGCTCGCCGAGCAGGGGCGCGGTGCGCTTCAACTCGAAGCCGTCGCCGTCGATGAAGAGCGAGGCGCCGGGGTAGGGGAGGCGGCCGGCCTTGGGGTGGTCGGCGTCAACGAAGTAGCCCCGCGCCTCCAGGTGCCGGTCGTTGAGCGCGTCTACCGTCGAGTTGATCGCCGAGCCCGCGATGCGGTGCTCCTGTGCCTGCTCCATCGCCTCCTGCTTGCCGTTCTCGGCGAGCCAGGTGAAAAGGTGGAGGTCTAGCTCGTCCTTGATTTCGGGCCTAGAGAAGACCATCGGGTCCTGGAAGCGGGGATCGTCCTTCAGCTCCGGCTTGCCGAGCAGGTCGACGTAACGCGTCCAGCGGGCCGGCGGGGCCACCGTCATGCAGACGTAGCCGTCGGCGCAGGGATAGAAGCCGACGGGAAGGGCGGCGGGGAGCATGACGTCGCGGACGGCCATGTCGCCGGTGTACTGGTAGCCGATGAGCGCCGTCATGCGGCGGTCGGCGCTGCCGACGGAGATCTCGGCGATGGCGAGGTCGATGGCCTGACCCTCCCCGGTGCGGCGCTGGTGCATCGCCGCCGCGACGATCGCCGCCGAGGCCCCGGAGCCGGCCTGTCCCTGCATCAGCAGGTCGGCGCTCTTGAGCGGAGGACTATCAAGCTGGCCACTGCCGTTCATCTGGCCCGAGAAGGCGTACATCGTCATGTCGACGGCCTTCCAATCGCGGTAGGGGCCGGTCTGGCCGAAGTTGCTGATCGAGCAGAGCACGATGCCGGGATTGACGGGGGCGAGGTCGTCGTAGGTGAAGCCGTGGCGCTCCTTCACCGAAGGAGAGAAGTTCTCCACGACCACGTCGGCGTCGCGGACTAGGTCGTAGAGGATGGCCCGGCCGGTGTCGGTGGTGAAGTCGAGCGTGATCGACCTTTTGTTGGTGTTGAGGTGGAGGAATAGCCCCGACTTCTCCCGGTGGGGGATGTCGCCGGGGAAGGGGCCGTAGGCGCGGGCGGGATCGCCGGTGCCGGGGCGCTCGACCTTGAGCACGTCGGCGCCGTAGTCGGCGAGCATCTTGGTGCAATAAGGCCCGGCGGTATGCCAGGTGAGGTCGAGGACGTTGAGACCCGCGATTGGTTGCACCGCGAGCCGGCCCTAGACTTCCCGGACGGGGCGGGTGATTGAGAGGGTGCCGCCGTAGTGATAGAGGCTGCGCCCGGCGTCGGCGCCCACGACGAAGATGTCGAAGGCGTCGGGGCTGCGGAAGAGGGAGACCTCGGTATCGGGCGTGTCCCACAGCCACTGGAGGTGGGGGTGCGCCACGGCGAAGCCCTGCTTCGGCTTGTTGAGCATGAGCTTGTGGAAGCTCATCCGAGAGCCGTCGAACAGCGCCTGTTTGACGTCGTTGCGCGACCAGCCCGCGTCGTTGAAGGCCTTGGCGTGGTCGGGGCAGAGGAGGATGAGGTTGTGCGAGTCGCCGTGGAAGGGGCCGGGGCCACCCTTGTCGGGGCTGCTGATGAGCCAGTAGCCGCTGCAGACCTGCGCGGCGTTGTTGATGGCGGTGCAGAACGTCTCGACGAGGAGGTCGGGGTCGTGGTTCTGGAAGTCGAAGAGCTCGCAGACGCCGTAGGGCGCGTTGACGGTCACGGTGGACTGCCCCTCGCCGTAGCCCTTCTCGACCCGGTAGGGGCGCCAGGGGTTGGCTGCCTCGTTTTCGGCGACGCAGGCGCTGAACTTCATGGCGCTGCCGATGGTGTCCATGTCGCTGACGCCGGGGTAGGAGAGGCCGACGTTCATCATGATGAGGCGCAGGCTGCGTCCGATGGCGACGTTCACGCTGGAGACCGATCCCGGCCCCAGGGCGCAGACGCCGCTGTTCATGCCGATGCGATCGGCGACGGGGCCACTGACCATGACGATGGGGGCCTGGGGGCCGGTGGACATGGCGAAGGTGCGGAGGCCGATGGCGGGGTCGAGGATGCACTCGGCCATGGCGAGCACGACGGGCATGGCGTCGGGCTTGCAGCCCGCCATCACCGCGTTGGCGGCGATCTTCTCGACCGTGCCGATGCCGAAGCCCGGCTCGAAGATGCCGACGACCTCGTCGGCAGAGCGGCCCGATGCGGCCACGAACGCGGCGACCTTCTCCGGCGTCGGGGCGACCAGCGGCATCCCGTCGCTCCAGCCGGCGTCAATGAAGGCGGCGTTCATCGCATCCCACGCGCCGAGCAGGTCGTCGGCCTCGTAGGTCATCTCGCGGCCGGTGAACTCGGTGATGTGCTCGAAGGAGGGCGCGGCGGCGATGGGCTCGGGGTCCTTGGTGAGCGCCTCGACGACCGCCGGCATCGCGCCATCGACCATCGTCCGTATCAGGCCGGCGTCTTCATTGGTGAAGGGGTGCGGCGCCTCGGCGATCCGGAGCTCGGGCAGGCCGAAGACGTTGGCGCTCCAGTAGGCGTCCTCGACGAAACGCTTCGCCGTCCACGCCACGGTGGGGACGCCCCGTCGTTCCAGCTCGGCCATATCACGTATGAGCCAGGAGGTGCAGCTGCCTCAGTCGGCGGTCGTGCCGACGGCGGCGTCGACACGGCCCGCGGTGTCGTCGAGCAGGTCGGCGGAGGCGCGGCGCATGTGTGTGCCTTGGTCGCCGAAGACGTCGACGAAGGTGGCCTTGGGGTAGAGGCGCTCCAGCTGCTCCCTGGTGCGCGCCAGGGCGACCTCGCCGCCGGCCTTCGCGTTCCAGTAGAGCGCCACCCGCTTGCCGTCCAGCGTCGACGGTCGCTTGGCGGGGCTGAACCGCTCCGCCGCGACGGTGTTGGCTTGCGCCTCGGCCACGGGGTTGATGATGGTCAGCTTAGCCATTGCCCGGCGCCCCCTCCAGCTTCACCTCGGTGATGGCGGGGTCCTGGCGCTCGAGGGCTTCCTTCATCAGTTCGCGGAGGTCGTCGGGCTCCAGCACGCAGTCGGCGCACTCCTCGTTGACGCCGGGACGGTAGCGCACCGTCAGTGTGGCGCCCTCGACGGAGACGAGCTCGACGGCGCCGCCGTCGGGCTCCACCATCCGGCTGAAATGCCGGACCACCAGCTCCGCTCCCTTGGACACGCCGACCTCCCGGAGCCCCGCACCCCTGGGTGCCGAGGCCGACGCCATTATACGGATAGGCCCCCGCTCCGCCAGCGCTTGACCCGCATGGGCCCCGCTTCCTACACTCGCCGGGCGCCGCGCGGCGCCTAGGAGGGGACGGATGGGCGTGCTTGAAGAGAAGCGGATCGTCGTCACCGGTTCGGGGCAGGGCTTGGGCCGGGCCTATGCCATGGCGATGGCGCGGGAGGGCGCGAAGCTCGTGATCAACGACGTCGAAGCCGACGCCGCCGAGCAGACCGTCGCCGACATCGCCGCAGAGGGCGGGGCCGCCGTCATCAACACCGACGACGTCTCGGACTACCAGGGGGCGAAGCGCATCATCGATACCTGCGTCGAGGCCTACGGCGGCATCGACACGCTGGTGAACAATGCCGGCGTCGGCTATGTGCGGCAGATCTTCGAGTCGACCGAAGAGGACTTCGACCACATCATCGGCATTAATCTGAAGGGCACGTTCAACTGCGCCCGGCACGCCGTCGACCGGATGATCGAGCAGGGGAGCGGCGTGATCCTTAACGTCTCATCGGGGGCTGCCGGCGGGGTGCAGGGGCGGGCCTTCTATGCGGCGACCAAGGGGGGCGTCTCGGCCTTCACCTACAGCTGGGCGCTGGAGTTGGCACAGCACAACATCCGGGTCAACGCGATCGCACCCTACGCCCGCACGCGCCGTACCGTGGGGACGTTCACGGCGATGGCGGGCAACCTCGACGCGCTGCCAAAGCCAGACGATATCGCGCCTATCGCGGTCTTCCTGGCCAGCGACGACGCGGCCTACGTCAACGGCCAGGTGGTCGGGCTCGCCGGGGAGACGCTGAGCATTCACTCGCACCCGCGCTCGATCCGGCCCGTCGTCCGTGAGGGCGGATGGACCGCTGAGGAGATACGGGACGCCTTCGAGCAGCACCTCAAGCCGCACCTCGAACCCGTTGGGATCGTGTCCGGCGGCTACCGGTACTACGACGGCGTCGGCGTGTGACCAAGGAGTATCGACGATGACCTCCACCGACGAGGTGATGCAGTACGAGAAGCGCGGCAGCACGGCGTGGCTGACGATGAACCGCCCCCAGGCGATGAACGCCTTCAACACCGCGCTCCGCAACGGTCTGGTCGAGGCCATCGAGCGGGCGACGGCCGACCCCGACGTGCTGTGTATCGTGCTGACCGGCGAGGGAGGGCGCGCCTTCTCGGCGGGCGCCGACCTGAAGGAGGTCGCGCAACGGGACGCCTCCAAGAGTGCACCCCCGCCCCGGGCCGCGACGAGCTTCTTCACCACCGTGGCCGACTGCCCCAAGCCGATCATCGCGGCCATCGACGGGCACTGCATCGCGGCGGGCCTCGAGGTGGCGTTGCTGTGCGACATCCGCGTGGCGACCGAGAAGTCGACCTTCGGCCTCCCCGAGGCGC
>DAOUKZ010000221.1:0-5542 GCA_034420775.1 Dehalococcoidia bacterium | reverse complement strand
GCTACAAGACCAGTCAAGGGGCCGAGGCGCGGGTCGGCGACCATCGCGACAGGCGCGACACGCGCTGGGACGGACGGGATGCCATTGTTTTCCTCATCGAGGTACAACCGGAGTTGCCGAGCACTCAACGGGCGGACCGCTATTGGCTTGGAACTATATCCGCATATGGGCGTGACGACTATTACACCATAGCCAGCCCCCATGATAAGCGTTGGCTGCCGGCGGAGTCGGCCGAGGGCGCCACAGGCACTTCGGGCGACGCGCAGCGCTTTCTCTTGGATGTGCCGGGGTCGGCCTCATCTGGCGCATCGGGCCAGACTGGGGCGGCGCCTACGGTCACGCTGGGCGAAATGAAGGCGAAGATCGCGGAGATCGAGCGGGAGGTCGCTGGCGGCGACGGCTCGGAAGCGTACCGGAACTGCATCTACCACAAGTATGAATGGGAGAGGAGAGTCAGCTATTTCAAGGAGAACTATAAGCATAGTTTCGAAGAGGGCCGCGACTATTTTTACGTTCGTCGAGCCAGTACCGTAAGCTCTGGACTTCCCGCTGGAACTGAGGTGTACATAGCTTCATCTGCTGCCTTCCTGCTGCGAGAGTATGGAGAGACTGAACCACCCAACTCGGGGGAGAGTCGGGTTACTGGGAGCGACGCGGGTTTGTTCAGTACCCGATGGCCGGCCAATGTACACAGCGTGCGGCCTTTACCCTCGGGAGCGTACCAGTTCTACTACAGCGAACGCCCACAAGAATACATCATCTGCGACGCCCACCCCGAAGAAGAGATGAAGCGGACCGAGGTCTTTGTCACCGTCACGGCGCCGGCGGGCACGGTGCACGAGGCGTTCTTCGACCCCGCGGCCATCGGGACGGCGGTGGGGGCGGACGCGACGAACGGCGCGCTGAAGCCCACGGCGTTCACCGTCGGCGGGGTGAGCACGGCGCTCCAGTCCCTGAAGTGGGAGAGCGGCAGCCTTACGCTGGAGCTGAGTTCCGCGGCGTCGCTCACCGGTCACGCGCTGGACATCATTGCCCTTGATGGGTCGGTGGCGCTGTCGCTCGACGGCGGCGCGGCGACGGTCTCAGGCGGGACGCTGACGTGGAGCGTCGCGGACCAGCCGTGGCAGGCCGGCGACCTGCTCATGCTCCGCATCCGGCAGGCATAGGCACCACACTGACGACGGCGACGGCTCCGTCGCCGACGACGAGCAGGCGCTCATCTCAATCTTCTCCCGGGAGGAGAAGAGGGAAGACCGCCCCACCCCGACCCTCTCTCAGTCTCTCCCAGAGGGAGAGAGGCTTAAGGTGCTCCCCCTTCCGGGGGAGGGTTAGGGCAATGCCCTGCCCCAAGGACGGGCGAATCGCCGCTACGGGCCCCCCTCCCTTCACCCGCCCAACCCGTTGGGCTATCATGGAGCGCGGCGCGGCGGGTCGTCGGAGCCGCGCGTGAACATCCCCCCTTTGGAGAATCAATGAAGCTCGCCAACCGCATCGAACAGCTTCCGCCCTACCTCTTCGTCGAGATCAGCAAGAAGATCAACGAGAAGCGCGCCCAGGGCATCGACGTCATCACCTTCGCCATCGGCGACCCCGACCTGCCCACGCCGGAGCGCATCCTCGACACCCTCCACGCCGCGTCCGACGTGCCCGCCAACCACCGCTACCCCGAGTCCGAGGGCCTGCCCGAGCTGCGCCAGGCCGTCGCCGACTGGTACGGGTCGCGCTTCGGCGTCACCCTCGACCGCGATACGGAAGTGCTGCCCCTGATCGGCGCCAAAGAGGGCATCGGCCACATGGCGCTCTGCCTCATCGACCCCGGCGATATCGCCCTCGTGCCCGATCCCGCCTACCCGGTCTACTCGATTGGGACGATGTTCGCCGGCGGCGAGACGCACTGGCTGCCGCTGGAGGAGGAGAACGGCTGGCTGCCCGACCTCGGCGCAATCCCCGAGGACGTCGCCCGCAAGGCCAAGGTCATCTGGGTTAACTACCCAAACAATCCCACCGGCGCGGTGGCCGATATCGGCTTCTACAACGACCTCGTCGCCTTCGCCAAGAAGTACGACATCGCCGTCTGCCACGACGCCCCCTACAGCGAGATCGCCTACGACGGCTACCGTCCGGTGAGCCTGCTTCAAGCGAAGGACGCCATGGATGTGGGCATCGAGTTCCACTCGCTCTCCAAGAGCTACAACATGACCGGCTGGCGCGTGGGGATGGCCGTGGGCAACGCGGGCCTCATCAACGCCCTGATGCGGGTGAAGTCGAACCTCGATTCCGGCATTCCGCAGGCCGTCCAACTCATGGCGATCGAGGCGCTGCGCGGCTCGCAGGACTGCGTCGCCGAGAACGTGGCGGTCTACCAGCGGCGGCGCGACAAGCTCGTCGCGGCGCTCACCAAGATCGGGATGTCCGTCGTGCCTCCGCAGGCCAGCCTCTACGTCTGGGCTCGGATCCCGGCGGGCTACACCTCCGCCGACTACGCCGCCAAGCTCATCGAGGAGGCCGCCGTGGTGGTGACCCCGGGGAGCGGCTACGGCCAGTACGGCGAGGGCTACGTCCGGCTCTCCCTCACCCTGCCCGACGACCAGCTCGACGAGGGCGTGCGGCGCATCGCGGAGCTCGCCTGATTAGCCGAATGGAAGAAGGAGCGGCGGTATAGCCAAACGCGCGTCGCCAACGCGCCCGCCGGTCGAGCGGGCCGTCCTCGCCGGAGTCTCGGTGCAGTCCGAGGCCTCCGTGCTGTCGCTCGACGACTCCCTCGACGAGCTTGGGGAGCTTGCCAGGTCGGCCGGGGCCCAGGTCGTCGCCGTCTTCGGTCAGCGCCTCCAGAAGCGCGCCAACACCTACCTCGGACGCGGCAAGCTCGAAGAGGTCGCGCAGGCGGCCCGCGACCGCCACGCCGACGTCGTCATCCTCGACGACGAGCTCACCCCGGCGCAGCAGCGCGTCGTCGAGGATGCGACGCGGGTGAAGGTCATCGACCGCACCGCGCTCATCATCGACATCTTCGCCAAGCGCGCCCAGACCCGCGAGGGGCGGCTCCAGGTCGAGCTTGCCCAGCACGAGTACCTGCTGCCCCGGCTCGCGGGGCAGTGGTCGCACCTCGAACGGCTCGGCGGCGGCATCGGCACCCGCGGCCCCGGCGAGACGCAGATCGAGACCGACCGCCGCCTCGTCCGCGGCCGCATCGCTCGGCTAAAGCGCGAGATCGAGGCGGTGCGCAACCGTCGTTCCCTCTACCGGGAACGACGCAAGAAGCAAGGCATCCCCATCGTCTCCATGGTGGGCTATACCAACGCGGGCAAGAGCACGCTCTTCAACCACATCGGGCGCGCCGAGGTGCGCGTGCGCGACCAGCTCTTCGCCACCCTCGATCCGGTGACGCGCCGCGCCCGGCTTCCGTCGGGCAGCCCTTTCCTCGTCAGCGACACCGTCGGCTTCATCAACAAGCTCCCCACGACGCTCGTCGCCGCCTTCCGCGCCACCCTCGAGGAGATCGCCGAGGCCGACGTCCTCGTCCACGTCGTCGACATGACCCACCCCAACGCCGCCGGCCAGGTCGACGTAGTGACGCGCACACTCGAAGCGTTGGACCTCGGCGACCGGCCCACCGTGCTCGTCCTGAACAAGGCCGACCTCGCCCTGCCCGAGGCGCGGAGCGAAGCCGAGATGTACGAGGCCGCCGCCGACCTCTTCGACGGCGCCGGGCCGCCGGAGGAGGGCGTCGTGCTTGCCTCCGCTCTCCACGGCTGGGGGGTCGGCAAGCTCCTCGCCGCCGTCGAGCAGCGCGTCGACGACGAGCCCCTGCCCGACGGCGTCTACGAAATCGGCTGACCTCGCCCGCCAACCCGGTCTAGGCCGGCGCCGTCCAGAGCCTTGCGCTCCCGCAACCCCGGTCCGCTCGAAATCCAACCCTCGCCTTGGAAATCCAAACTCCTTCGCTATGGGAATTCCAAACCCCGCGTTGGAAATCCCAACCCCTTCACAATGGGAAATCCAACCCCTCGCCAATCTGCCGTTCGACCCATGCGAACGGCGCCAATTTGCATTCCTCCCAACCTGTTGGTAGACCAATTACGAACTTGCGTTCCAAAAATGCTTGACATGCTTAGAACGCGTGTGCTACCGTGGCCTCACAGACTTAGAACGCACGTTCCGTTACAGGAACGCGCACGGTGCGGAGGCACGGCATGGCGGTCACGACACAGCGGCGAGAACAAAGGGACGAGTCCCTTCAACCGGCGCTCTTCGGCGCCGATGTCCTGAGCCTTCCGGCGCGGCGCATGGACGAGCCGCGCGGCCCGCGACCGCTCCCCGAAGAGGGCGGCCGCAGCGGGCGGCTCTTCTCTCTGACTCAGCGCCGCAACATGCAGGGTGATCACGAGCGGCAGTCCGCTCCCGAGCCCGGCAGGCGCTACGCTGCTTCGATCGTGGTGAGCCGCCCGTCCGCTCCCGGCGGAGCGACGACGGCGACGGTCACCATCGGCGAGCTGCCCAGCGACGGCGGCCCGCTCCTGGTCGTCGCCCATGCCCGCACCCCCGTCGACGGGCGGACCTCCCTTGCCGGCGTGGTCGCGGCGGTCGAACGGACGTGGGGATGCCTCGCCGTACCCGTCATCGACGGGCCGGAGGCACGTTACGGGCTGGCGGAGGCGCTCAGGACCGCCGCGGCGAACGGCGGCGTCCATGTCTACCGGCAGGACCACTCCCAGGAACGGCACGACTTCGAAGCGCAGGTCGTCGGAGCGCGGGCGCGAACCGGCGGTGGCCGCTTCACCCTCGACCACGGCTCGCAAGACGACGCCTACGTCGTGGGTCTGGGCCTGCTCCTGCGGGCCGCGGAGCGCATCGCGCCTCCGGTGCGGCGGGCCGCATAACTTTCAGAAGAAACCTTAGCTGAGCGAAACACAAGAAACATACGCAAACACGGATGAATGGGAAGCAGCGGAGGTTACCGTCGATGCGAAAGAACGAGCCCGTCCTCGACCGACTCCCCGAATTCACCAGCTATGACGACAACGGCTGCGATCTCTACCCCTCATGTCTCTCTTGCCCCCTGCCGCGGTGCCGCTATGACGATCCCGGCTGGATCCAGCGCGAGGAGCGCCGGCGCCGCGACGTGGAGATCCTTGAGGCCCGTCTGGGCGAATCGCTCGCCGTCCCGCAGCTCGCCGACCGCTTCGGGCTGAGCACCCGGACGATCCACCGCATCCTCCGGCGCGACCCGGCCCCGCACGCGGTCGCCGTCTAGCCGGTCCGGCGCCTGCACCCGGCCGCGGCCATATAATGGAGCCGCGGTATGAGCCTCTACCGGCGCCTCCTCTGGCCCTTTCTCGCCCGCCTCGAACCCGAGCGGGCCCACGGTCTCACGCTCTCCCTCCTGGCGTCCCTCCAACGCGCTCCCTTCGGCGCCTCCCTTGTAGAACGCATCGGCGGAGGGGATTCCGAGGGCCTCGGCTTCGAGTGGCGAGACCTCCGCTTCTCCGCTCCGGTCGGTATCGCGGCGGGCTGGGACAAGGACGGACGCGTGGCGCGCATG
>DAOUKZ010000220.1:0-3963 GCA_034420775.1 Dehalococcoidia bacterium | reverse complement strand
CCCGACGTTGCTGGTCATGATGAGGATCACGCTCTTGAAGTCGACGGTGCGGCCGTGGCCGTCGGTAAGCCGCCCGTCGTCCATGATCTGCAACAACAAGTTGAAGACGTCGGGGTGGGCCTTCTCGATCTCGTCGAAGAGCACGACCGAGTAGGGGCGCCGCCGCACGTATTCGGTCAGTTGCCCGCTGTCCTCGTAGCCGATATAGCCCGGCGGCGCGCCGAGCAGGCGCGAGACCGAGTGCTTCTCCATGTACTCGGACATGTCGATGCGCACCATCGCGGCCTCGTCGTCGAACAGGAACTCGGCCACCGCTCGCGAGAGCTCTGTCTTGCCCACGCCGGTGGGGCCGAGGAAGAGGAAGCTGCCGACGGGGCGGTTGGGGTCCTTCATGCCGGCGCGGGCCAGCCGGACGGCCCGACTCACTGCCGTTACGGCTTTGTCCTGGCCTACCACGCGCTCGTGGAGCGTCTCTTCCATGCCGAGGAGCTTGGCGCGTTCGTCCTCGACCACCTTGCGGGCCGGAATGCCCGTCCAGACGGCCACCGCCTGCGCGATGTCCTCGCTGCCGAGAGCCGGCTTGTAGAGGCGGCGCTCTTCCTGTAGCGCGAGCAGCTCTTTCTCGACGAGGTCAAGCCGGCGGCGAAGCTGCTTCAGCTCGCGCGAGGTGTTCGGCGTCGCGCCGTTGGCGCCGCGGTGGGCCTCCAGCAGTTCGACCCATTCCAGCCGGTCACGCAGCACCCGTGCCTCTTCTCCGAGCGTCCGCTGCTCATCCCATGCCTGTTCCACCGCCGCCGCCTCGATGCGCAGGCGGTCGCGTTCCTCCTCCGCCGCGTCGATGAGACGGTCCTCGACGCCCTCCGCGATCATGCCACGGAGTTCGGTGTCGAGCTGCTCCGCGCGGCGCTTGCCCTCGTCGACATCGGCGGGCGGCATCTCGCGCTCGATCACGGCCCGCGCCGAGGCTTCGTCGATCAGATCGATGGCTTTGGCGGGGAGGGAGTGCTCGGTGATGAACCGGTGGGAAAGCGACGCGGCCGCTTCCAGCGCTTCGTCCGCGATGTGGATGTCGTGGTGCGACTCGTAGGCGCCGCGCAGCCCGCGCAAGATGCTCACCGTCTCCGCGACCGTCGGCTCATCGATGAAGATGGGCTGGAAGCTTCGCGCTAGCGCGGGGTCGTTCTCGATATGGTTGCGGTACCCCTCGGGCGTGGCCGTCGCGATGCAGCGGAGGTCGCCTGATGAAAGTGCGGGCTTGAGCGCGCCGCCCACGTCTGGGCCGCCCTGTCCTCCGCGCACCAGCGTGTGGAGGTCGGCGATGAGTAGGATGCACTGGCCCCCGGCCTCACGGGCATCGTCGATGGCGGCCTTGACGCGCTCCTCGGCAACGCCCCGGTAGTCGCTTCCCGCGGCGACGGCCCCCACGTCGAGCGCGAAGACACTCTGCCCTGCCAACGCCTTCGGCGCGTCGCCCTCGGCGATGCGCTGGGCTAGACCTGCGGCGATCGATGCCTTGCCGATGCCCGTAGGGCCGACGAGGAGAGGGTTGTTCTTGGAGCGCCGGCACAGCACATGGATGAGCCGGTGGACCTCCCGGTGCCGTCCGATTACGGGGTCGAGTTGGCCGTTGCGCGCTAGGTCGGTCAAACAGCGGCTGAACTTGCGAAGCGTCCGCGCCCGGGGGCCGTCACCGGTGACATCGGGCGCCGCGCGGAGGGACGCCACGGCACGGTCGATCTCCTGCGGCTTGACGCCGAGTTCGAGGACGCGCGCGCGTTCCTTCCCGCCCGTCCGCTCTCCTAGCACCTCCTCGGCGAGATCGGGAAGGGCGGTCTCTTGCCGCCCGCGGGACCGTGCCCGGTGCCGGGCGCCCGCCAGCGCCTCCGCCAAGGTCGGAGCCGGGTAGAGGAGCGTGGCCTTGCCGGCGCGTCCGTTCGAGCTAGGCGAAAGGGCCAGGCGCACTCCGTCGACGTTCGCGCCTGCCTGCCGCAGAGCCTCACCGAACCCCCAGGCGTCGTCGTCGAGCAGCGCCGCGATGAGGTCCGCGGCGTCGACCGAGTCGTGCCTCGCCGCCGCCGCAGCCGCATGCGCCCGCGCCAGGACCCGCCCGACTTCTGGGGTCATCCGCCCCAAGCTCATCCGCTCACTCCTGATACCGCTCCGTCGGATTATACGGTATCTTCCCGCCGGGCTTCCCCGTGCTTGTTGGGGACGACGCGTTTACCGACGCCCGACACCGTATACTCCCGCACGGATAGCATGACATACAACGCAGAAGGTTTCCGTAGAGACCTCTTCGGCGGCATCACCGCTGCGGTGGTGAGTCTTCCGCTGGCGTTGGCCTTTGGCACAAGCTCTGGGCTGGGTGCGCTTCCCGGCCTCTACGGGGCTATTGCGGTGGGCTTCTTCGCGGCGGTCTTCGGCGGAACGCGATCGCAGATTTCCGGTCCCACCGGCCCTATGTCCGTGGCGATGGCGGTCATCGTCACCGCGCACGCCGACAACCTGGCCGAGGCGTTCACCATCGTCATCATGGCGGGAGTGATTCAAATCGTTCTCGGTATCCTGAGAATCGGGCGCTTCGTGTCCTACACGCCGTACTCGGTAGTCTCCGGATTCATGACCGGGATCGGGGCGATCATCATCCTGGTCCAGACCCTACCCGTATTAGGCATGCCCGTCGCGTCGGGCGGGCCGGTGGACGCGGTGCGGGCGTGGCCGGAGGCGATCGGCAACGCCGACCTCGCCGCGTTCGCCATCGCTGCCGCGACCCTCGCCGTCGGCGTGGCTTGGCCGAGCCGTTTCAGACAAGTCCTTCCGGCTCCCCTGGCGGCGTTGATTGCCGGGACGCTCCTGGGAGTGACGTGGTTGACGGACACCCCGGTCATTGGGGAGGTGCCCACGGGCCTTCCGGGCTTCGGCTTGCCGGACCTCTCGATTGGCGTCCTGGCGAGCGCGGTGCAGCCAGCGTTGACGATTGCGCTGCTCGGCTCCATCGACAGCCTGCTCACGTCGCTCATCGCCGACTCGATCACCCGTATGCGGCACGATCCCAACCGGGAGCTGATGGGCCAAGGCATCGGCAACATGGTGGCGGGCTTTTTCGGAGCCCTGCCGGGCGCCGGGTCCACCACGACGACGGTGGTGAACATACGCGCCGGTGGACGGACGCCGGTCGCGGGAGTGCTCTGCGCGGCCATCCTGCTGGCACTGGTGCTGGGTCTAGGACGCTACGTCGAGAACGTTCCCCACGCGGCGCTTGCCGGCATTCTGATCAAGGTCGGCTGGGACATTATCGATTGGCGGTTCATCACCCGCCTCCACCGTGTCCAGCGGGAACACCTGATCGTCATGGTGACCACGCTCGGCCTCGCGGTGTTCCTCGACCTTGTAACCGCGGTGGCGATCGGCCTGATCGCCGCGGGGATCGCGAGCGCACGGCAGTTCGAACGCCTGGAGCTAGACAGCGTTGTCTCGACGCCGCTGTTGGACCATTCGTTCCTCACCGGCCTGCCGGGACTGGAGAAGGCCGATCCGTTCTCTGCGCGCGTCGGCCTGGTGGCCCTTCGGGGGAGTTTCTCCGTCGCATCGTCGAATAAGCTGATCAACAGTCTGAGCGTGGACATTCGTGACCACGAGATCGTCATCCTCGACTTCTCCGAGACCGTCTACATGGACGACAGCGCCGCTCTGGTGGTGGATCAAATGATCGACACCGCGATAGCGGAGGACACCGATTGCCTCGTCATGGGGCTCAAGAACCCGGTAGCCGGCACCCTGGACTCGTTGAACATCCTGCAGCGCGTTCCCGCGGACCATGTCGTCTCCGACCTGGACGATGCGAGAGAGACCGCGAAGTCGCTCCTCATGGCGCAGGGCGGGGCGGCCGAGCCTGCTCTGGAGCCCGACGGCGAAGACGACGGGGAGCCGGAGGGCGATTCGGCCGAGTAGGCCCGGGCGCCG
>DAOUKZ010000219.1:0-1851 GCA_034420775.1 Dehalococcoidia bacterium | reverse complement strand
GAGCCGCCCACCCGTGACACGGAGATGCCCACGTTCATCGCGGGGCGCACCCCGGCGTTGAAGAGGTCGGCCTCAAGGAATATCTGGCCGTCCGTGATCGAGATCACGTTGGTGGGGACGTATGCCGAGACGTCGCCGGCCTGCGTCTCGATGATCGGCAGCGCCGTCAGCGAGCCGCCGCCGAACTCGGCGCCGAGGTTCGCGGAGCGTTCCAGCAGCCGGCTGTGCAGGTAGAAGACGTCGCCCGGATAGGCCTCACGGCCCGGGGGGCGCCGCAGCAGCAGCGACATCTGCCGGTAGGCCCAGGCGTGCTTCGACAGGTCGTCGTAGATGATCAGAGCGTCCTTGCCCTGGTCCATGAAGTACTCGCCCATCGCGGTGCCGGAATACGGAGCCAGGTACTGGAGCGCCGCGGAGTCCGAGGCGTTGGCGGCGACGATGATCGTGTGCTCCATCGCGCCTGCGGCCTCGAGGATGCCCACGGTCTGGGCGACCTTGCCCGCCTTCTGGCCGATGGCGACGTAGATGCAGATCAGGTCGCCGCCCTTCTGATTGATGATGGCGTCGATCGCGATGGCGGACTTGCCGGTGGTGCGGTCGCCGATGATGAGCTCGCGCTGGCCGCGCCCGATGGGAATCATCGAGTCGATGACCTTCAGGCCGGTCTGCACGGGGCGGTCGACCGACTTGCGGGTGACCACGTTGGGGGCGATCTTCTCGACGGGGCGGCTCTCGCCGGTCTTGATCGGGCCCTTGCCGTCGATGGCCCGGCCCAGCGAATCGACCACGCGCCCGACCATGGCCTCGCCCACGGGCACTTCGGCGACGCGTCCCGTGGCGCGGACTTCGTCGCCTTCCTTGATGGCCGAGTCGTCGCCGAAGATCACGACGCCGACCGTCTCCTCTTCGAGGTTCAGCGCCATGCCTTGGACGTTGCCCGGCAGGTCGACCAGCTCGCCATAGCTGATGCCGGTGAGCCCGTGTACCCGCGCGATGCCGTCGCCGACCTCGACGACGGTGCCGACGTCGACGGTGGTCGTCGATGCGCCGTACTGCTCGATTTGCTGCTTGATAATCGCGGCGATGTCGTTTGCCGCCATACCTTTGCCCCCCGGCCGCCTTCGCGGCCTCTCGGGTTTACCCTTCCGTATTCCTGTTCTCGGTTGTCGTTCCCTGCCTCACGGGCCCTAGGCCGCGCCCTCGTGGAGGGTGCGGCGCAGGCTGTTCAGCTTCGACCGGACACTGCCGTCGACGACGCGGTCGCCGATCTTGACGACCATCCCGCCGACGAGCTCCGGATCGGTGCGGTATTCCAACCGCACCTCTTTCCCGGTCACGTCCGCGAGCCACTGCTCGATGCGCCCGCGCTCCGCTTGGTCTGGGTCGACAGCGGTGACGACTTCGGCCCGCACGATCCCGCGGTGCTCGTCCAGAAGCCGGTGAAACTCGGCTGCGAGCGGCAAGGCCAGGGCGGCCAGCCGGCCCTTGGCGACCAGCAGCGTCGCCAGGTTCAGCCCCTCCGGGCTCAACGCGGGGAGCATCTGGGTCAAAGCCTCACGCTTCTGATCGACCGACAGCTTCGGGCTCTCCACAAGCTCGGAGAAGCCCTCCTGCGCGGCCGCTTCAGCAAGCGCCTCAAGATCGCTCACCCACGCGTCCATTGTGTCGCGCTCGCGGGCGATCTCAAACGCCGCTTGGGCGTAGCGTCTCGCCGATGCTCCCGGTGACGGCACTGCTCTGCTTCCTCGAAGTTCCCTAGTTCTGACTCGCGCCGTTCTGCATGCCCTCTTCGAGCACTTCCTCGATCAACTGGCGGTGCTGCGCCTCGTCGAGCGAGGAATTGATGACGCG
>DAOUKZ010000218.1:0-4356 GCA_034420775.1 Dehalococcoidia bacterium | reverse complement strand
CCCTGGCCGTACCGGAGCCCGTCGAAGCGCACGTTGATGTAGTTGTCGCCTTCTTCCACGACCTTGATCGACCCGGTCTGGACGGGCTTCTTGCGGAAGAAGTGCAGCTTGATGTTGAAGAGGCGCCAGATCGTCATACCCCGGTGCAGATAGAGGCCGTGATTGTCGACGCCCTGGTTCACCGGCTCCGTCCAGTTGGCGTGCCACACGCGCACCCTGCTGAAGCGCCGGCCCGTCAGACTCGGTTCCTTGAATTCCCAGGGTAGGTCTTCTTCCAACGGCACGGGGTCTGTCATTCCCATCCAAACGAAGATGATCCCCTGCCACTCCGCCGTCGGGTATTTCCGCGCCTTCATCTTCGCCGCCAACGGCGAGACGTCGGCTTCGACGAGCCCGGCTACGCACTGACCGCTGGCGTCGAACGTGTAGCCGTGGTAGGGGCAGGTGATCGTGCCGGGGAACTCGTTGTAGCCGCGGGAGAGACGGGCGCCGCGGTGGGGGCACCAGTCGCTAAGGGCCTCGACCCGTCCTTCCTTACCCCGGAAGAGGACCAGCTCCTCCCCCAACATCGTGACGTTGATCGGCCGCCGGCCCACCTGCTTCTTCCAAACGGCCGGGTACCAGTACTCTCTGAAGCCGAGCTTGGGACAGTAGTCCCAGGGGCCGATCTGTGATGAGCCGTAGGCCTCCGAGGTCGTATCCCGGACGGCCTCCGTGAAGTCGGTCGTGTGCTCGGGTCGGGCTTGCAGTCCAACCATGACGGCTACCTGCCCCTCCTTCGACTGCATGAAGCCTTCGCCGTAAGCAAATCAGGGAAAGGACTTATCCTCTCCCTGATTCGCTTACTTCACGGCCCTACCGGCTTACCGGTCGAGCCAGATGTTCCAGAACGGTTGGTACGTCAAGATCGGCGCCGGAATGACGCCCTTGACGTCCTTCCGGTACACCTTGTGGCGGAAAGCCTGGCCGCTGATGATCCCCTCGGCGTTGGCATAGTTGATCGTCTGAATCTCGTCGATGATGCGCTTTCTCTCCGGATCGTCGGTGGCCCTGAGGAACTCTCCCTTCAGGTCGGTGATGCGGTCATCGACGCTCCATCCCCCGTACCCATACGAGGGATTGAGGAAACTGGTGGAGATGGGGTCCACGTAGTTCGTGGAGACCAGATGACCCACGTGCCAATCGCCCGCCTCCGAGGCCTCCCGGTTGCGCACGAGGGCGCTGCCAGCGGCGGTGTCGGTGGCGAAGACTTCAACCTCGGCCCCCAGGTCCTCCAGGATCTGCTTTGTCAAGAGGCCGGGATTCTGGTACTCCGGACGTCCGTTCCACTGCACGAGGACCAGCGTTTCGCCGTTGTATGCCTGGTCCCACAGCTCCTGGGCTAGTTCCAAGTCGCTGTCGCTGATCCACGGCTCAATGCCGGCTTCCGACGTCCAGGGAGCCGCGCTGCAACCGAAGATGGCCGCGCACGGGGAGGCCAAGGACTCGGGGTAGGCGGTAAGGAGATGTTCTCGCTGGTTCACCGCGGCTTGGAGCGCCTTCCGGGCGCGGATGTCGTTGAACGGAGGAACGAGCTTGTTGACGTAGATGAAGGCCATGGGGCCTGCCGTGTCCCGGAGGGTCACCAGGTCGGGGTTGGACGCAGTCCTATCGAAGGAGTCGGGGGGCGGCCAGTCTACGAAGTCGACCTGGCCGGTCTCGACCGCGGCTACCTTGGCGCCCGAGTCGGCGATGATGTGCCATTCGACCGCGTCCAAGTAGACCTGCTTCCCACCGGCATAGCCACTGGCGGCCTCATCTCGGGGCACGTAGTTGTCGTTGCGCTCGTAGTCGATCTGGTCCCCGGGCCGCCATTCCACGAACTTCCATGGGCCGGCCCCAATCTCACCCGCCGCCTTCTCCTTCTGGGGAAGGCTGGTGTATTCGGGCGGCATGACCAGAGCAAACCTCGTGCTTGCGTAGCCAAGCGCATTCATTGTGAAGCCGAGAGGCTCGGTCAGGGTGAGGGTAAGCGTGTCAGCGTCCAGGGCTTCCATGCCGGCGACCAACGGAGCGAGGAACTTGCCATAGGTGTCGACCGCGATTCCCCGTTCCATCGTCTGGACGACGTGTTGGGCCTCGACAGCCCTGCCGTCATGGAACGTGAGCCCATCGCGAAGGTTGAAGGTGTAGACCGTGCCATCGTCGCTCAGGTCCCAGGTGTCCACCATCTGGGGCTGCACCTTGAGGTCGGCGTCCGTGGAGAACAGGAAGTCGTTGATCTGCATGGAATGCTGGATGGTCTGATAGTAGCTGGAGAAGCCCGGGTCCAGCCCAAGCTGATCTGCGAGCGGGACGTACTTCAGCGTCCCACCCATCTTCGTCGTAGGTGCCGGGGTGTCCGTCGGCGCCGGGACCGGCGTGGCCGTCGCAGGGACAGCCGTCGCTGTGGGGACCGGCGTAGCCGTCGGGTCTGCGCCGCCGCACGCCGTCACCACCAAAGCCAGCGCGAGAACCGCGGGGATTCCGAACCGGATGAGCTTCCACATACTGCCCCTCCTTCACCAGGGATCGAAACGATGCCCTGCTACAACGCCACCTTAGAAGCAGAGTCCCGATAGGAATGGCATCCGTATAACACATCGTCGAGGCTCACGCAAGCGCAGACCGCTTTCTTGAGACCGTAAGCGGCGGCGGGGCCGAGTCGCAGGTTTGGCGTTCAGCTGCCCAGAAGCCCCGCATGAGGTGGTTCCGCCCGGAGCGGCTGGTGCCGCGGGCCATCGAGGTCGCTCACGACATAGCGGCCAACGCGCCCCTCGCGGTACAGGCGACAAGGAGATGATGCACTTCTGGCGCCGTCTGGCGATGGAGGAGTCGCGGAACGTCATCTATGCCCAGGTCAACCAATCGGAGGATGCCAAAGAAGGGCCGCTGGCGATCTTGTTGGAGAATCTGCCGAGGGGGCGTGGGATCATTCGTCGCACGACAGGATCACCCTCCGCCAGCGGCCCGCAAGTCAGCCGTGATGCCTTGCGGAGGTAGCTCCAGGGAGGGACATGGCTCCGCTGGGCGCACGCGGACGCCCTGCAACGCCACTGCCCACATACAAGTTCTGCCTACGGTAAAGGCAGGTGTACCAGATTTGCCGCAGGCTGGACCGCGCCGTTAAGCGCGACTTCCTCAGGCATTCTTGTCCCCGATGGGGCTGTCCGGCGGCATGGGAATCGTATAGCGGATTGTTGCCCTCTCCGGTCTCGCCACGATGTCGTTCACCAACGAACGGATGAAAGCCCTCGTCTCCGTGAAGTCGGCTCTCCGCAAGGAACTTGCTCGTGTCCTGAGCAAAGGCCGCTATGGTCTTCTCGTCATCTGGCCTCACCCTCCGCTCGGACGGCGCCGCCCGCGCCTTCTCGGCGGTCTCCTTCTTAAGGAAAAAGGAGGTCCAGTTCAAGGAGCGGCGCGAGATTCCTCACTCTGCCCCTCCCCCTCTGGCATCCGGTACCCGACGCGGGGCTCGGTGAAGATGTAGGTGGGGTTGTCGGCATCGTCGTCCAGCTTGCGGCGGAGTCTGCGGACGATGGTGCGTAGGGGCCGCACGTCCCCGTCGCGCTCTCTTATCCCCCATACCCGATCCAGGAGGCGCTCGTAGGTCAGCAGTCGTCCGGCGTTGGCCGAAAGCTCGGCCAGCACCCGGTACTCAGTCGGGGTGAGATGCAGGGGACGGCCGCCCAGGACCACCCTGCGGGCGGCGTAGTCGATGGTCAAGTCGCCTCGCACGTATGGCTCCGACGGCTCTGCGGCCGCCCTCCGGCGAAGGGTGGCCCTGATCCTCGCCGAAAGCTCCGTCGGTGAGAAGGGCTTGACGACGTAATCGGCGGCCCCCATGTCGAATGCCTTGGCGATGAGCTCCTCCCGCCCATAGACGGACAGAAAGATGACCGGCACGTCGGCCACGTCGAGAACGTCCTTCATCAGCTCGATGCCGTCCGTTCCCGGAAGCATCAGGTCCAGCAGTACAAGCTCCGGCCTCTCGTGTTCCACGAGGCGGACCGCCTCCTCCGGGTCTCCGGTCACAACCGGGTCGTAGCCCGACTTGACAAGGGTGTCGCGGACGTAGCGGAGGTCCTGGGGATCGTCATCCACCGCCAGAATGCGCGGCCGCTCCTCCCCCGCCTTCTGCTCGCGCCGCGCCGATACCGAAGGGAGTCGGCCGACGGCGCCGGTGTCCTCGACCGACGGAAGCGTGAAGGTGAAGCACGCCCCCGTTCCCGGCCCGTCGCTCTCGGCCCAGATGCGGCCCCCGTGCGCCTCCACGATGCCCTTGCAGATGGCGAGGCCCAACCCCGTGTCCCCTCCCTGCTCCTCAGTCTGCGCCCT
>DAOUKZ010000217.1:0-11084 GCA_034420775.1 Dehalococcoidia bacterium | reverse complement strand
CACGTCGACGACCTTCCCGACGACATTCTCTCCCTGCTCCCCAACACGGCCGGATAGAGAGAGAAACGGCGAGCGGGCGCGGGTTACCCGCCGACCCGCGCGAGCACGCGGTCGCCGCGGGCTAGGCCCAGCGTAGCCGCCGCGCTTCCGTTCCGGACCGAGATTTCGAGGCGTCCGCCGCTGCCCCAGACCGCGAGCGTCGCGCCCTCGTCCGCCCACCCGTAGCTGGGGCGCACCTCGCCGATGAGGCGGCCCGCCGCCTCGACCGACGCCACGTTCGGCGCGTCGCCGCGCCGGAGGTTGGTGATGGCGTTCCCGAAGGTGTCGACGTGAATGACCCGCGCCGTGATCATGCCGTCGACCGGCGGCGCGGGGCGCGCGATGCACAGCCGGTGGAGTGTGTCGAGCCGGGGCCCCATGCGCGCCGCGTCCACGCTGAGGGCCAGGTGCGCCGCCGCCGGTGCGAAGATGTCACGCCCATGGAAGACGGAGCTGACGTCGGGAAGGCGGTAGGCGGGTTCCGTTAGCTCGAAAACCTCCACGCCCGCCGGGAGCGCTGACTCGACGGTCCGGGCCAATGCGTCGTCGTCGGACTCAGCCTCTGCGAAGGGCCATGCGGCCGGCTCGGGCAGCAGCGCCTCGATGGCAAGGCTCAGCAGGCCGTTGTCCGGCCCGACCAAGTGGACGCCGCCGACGCGCGCCGCGATGGCGCGGCGGCCGGTGCCGACGCCGGGGTCGACGACGGCGACGTGCACGCAGCCGTCGGGGAAGTAGGGGATTGCCTCGGCGAGCACGTAGGCGCCGTGCAGCACGTCCTGCGGAGCAACGTCATGGGAGATGTCGACACAGGCGACGCCGGGCGCGATTCCGAGGATGACCCCCTTCATCGCGGCGGCGTAGGCGTCGACACGGCCGAAGTCGGTGGTGAGCGTGACGGCCGGCGTCAACTGCGGTCGATGAAGCGCGCGCTCACGAGCGCGAGGAGCACAAAGATCACCGTGAGCGCGATCGTGCCGCGGAAGAGGGTCTGCTCGAAACCGCGGCGGGTGCGGAAGTTCGTCGAGTAGGCCTGGCCGAAGATCCCGCCGCCGGTGCCCTTGACCTGAAGCAAGACCATGCCCACGAGCACGACGGCGAGCACGATCGTTATGCTGTTGAGGACGGTTTCCACGGGTCTTCGCCTCGACCGGCGGCCCGCCGGTCCCGTTCAGTATACGCCACTAGCCGCCGAGCCGCTCCCGCAGCATCTCCATCACCACACCCGGATTGGCCCGGCCCTTCGTCGCCTTCATCACCTGGCCGACGAGGAACTTGATCGCGGTCTCCTTGCCGGCCCGGTAGTCGGCG
Organism: Dehalococcoidia bacterium; assembly: GCA_034420775.1. Classification (GTDB taxonomy): domain Bacteria; phylum Chloroflexota; class Dehalococcoidia; order SHYB01; family SHYB01; genus DAOUKH01. Next base: position 9,737 of record DAOUKZ010000217.1, on the reverse strand, counting down.
ACGGCTTTCTCGTTGGCCGCGATGGCCTCGTCGATGATGGGGAGCATGTCGTCCGCGGCGGAAATCTGGGTCAGCCCCTTCTCCTTGACGATGGCGCCCGGAGCCTTGCCGGTGGCGAAGCTCTCCTCGAAGACTTCCTTGGCGACGTTCCCCGTGATCGTCTTGGCGTCGATGAGGTCGAGCACCTCGGCGAGGTGTTCGGGGGTGAGTTTGAGGCCCTCGTCGCCGATTTCCTTGCCCGCCTCGTTGAGGAGACGGCTGACCTCGCCGAGCGCCCAGTTCGCCGCCGCCTTCGCCCGCGCCTGCTCGTCGGCGGAGGGATTGACCCTCACCACAGCCTCGAAGAAGTCGGCCATGGCCTTGGTCGAGGTGAGCTGCCCGGCGTCGTAGGCGGAAAGGCCGTACTGGTCTTGGAAGCGGCGGTCGCGGGCGTCGGGGAGCTCGGGCAGCGTCGCCTCGATCTCTTCCACCCAAGCCGGGGACAGCGCCAGCGGCGGCAGGTCGGGCTCGGGGAAGTAGCGGTAGTCGTGGGCCTGCTCCTTGCTGCGCTGGCTGATCGTCACCGCCCGCGCCTCGTTCCAGCCGCGGGTCTCTTGGACGATCCGCTCGCCGGCGTCTAGCTGGCCCGTCTGGCGTTCGACCTCGAACAGCAGCGCCTGGTAGACCGAGCGGAAGCTGTTCATGTTCTTGACCTCGACCTTGGTCGGGGGAAGCTCCGTCGTGCCCTTGGGCCGGAGGCTGACGTTGGCGTCGCAGCGGAAGCTGCCTTCCTCCATGCTCCCCGTGCTGACGCCCAGGTACTGCAGGATGGCGCGGAGCTTGACGAGGTAGCGGCGGGCCTCCTCCGCGGAGCGTAGGTCGGGCTCGCCGACGATCTCCATGAGGGGGATGCCGGACCGGTTCAGGTCGACGAGGCTGTAGCCCTCGCCGCCGGGCTCGGCGCGGTGGAGGAGCTTCGCGGTGTCCTCTTCCAGGTGCACCCGCGTGATGCCGGCGCGGCGGACGCCGCCGTCCTCCGCCTCGATCTCCAGCCACCCGCCGCTCGCGATGGGCTCGTCGTATTGCGAGATCTGGAAGCCCTTGACGAGGTCGGGGTAGGGGTAGTTCTTGCGGTCGAACTTGGTGTGCTCGTTGATGGAGCAGTTGAGTGCGATCCCCGTCATGACGGTGTATTCGACGGCGGCGCGGTTGATGACGGGCAGCGCGCCGGGGAGGCCCATCGAGACGGGGTCGACGCGGGTGTTGGGCGGCGCGGTCTGATAGTCGGTCGGGCAGCGGCTGAACATCTTGCTCTGCGTCAGGAGCTGCGCATGCACTTCGAGGCCGATGACGGGTTCGTACTCGGTCTTGGCGGTCGTGGTCATGACGCCTTCGAGTATACCGCGCCGCGGTCGCCCACGGATGCTTCCACGCGCGCCACTCCATGCCGTACCCTATGACGGAAGCGTCCGCCATGCCGACTGCCACCGTCACCCATCTGGGCTGCAAGCTCAATCAGTCCGAGGCCGAAGCCTTGTCGCTGGCCTTTTCGCGCGCCGGCTACGACATTGTCCCGCCCGCCGACGGTCCCGACGTCTTTGTCCTGAATAGCTGCACCGTGACCCATGTCGCCGACCGCAAGTCGCGCCAGATGCTGCGGCGGGCCAAGCGGCGCAATCCCGGCTCGCAGGTCATCGCGACCGGGTGCTACGCGCACCGCGCCCCCCAGGACCTTGAAGCGATGGCCGAGGTTGACCTCGTCGTCGACAACCGCGACAAGATGCGCCTCCTCGACATCCTCGGCCTTCCCGAAGGGGATGCGCCGGCGCCGTCCGGCGTCCGCCGGGCGCGCTCGATGGTCAAGATCCAGGAGGGGTGCAACCAGGTCTGCGCCTACTGCATCGTGCCCAAGACCCGTGGCCGCGAGCGCAGCCTGCCTATCGACGAGATTCTCGGCACGATGCGCGCCCGCACCGCCGCTGGCTATCGAGAGGTCGTGCTCACCGGCACCCAGCTCGGCTCCTACGGCTACGAGTTCGGCCCCCCGCCGGACGGGCGCACCTGGTATGAGGAGCTCGTCCGCCGCGCCCTCGACGAGACCGGCGTGACCCGGCTGCGCTTCTCCTCGCTCCAGCCCCAGGAGATCACCGATGGGATGATCGACCTGTACCGCGCCGGCCGGCTCTGCCCCCACGTCCACGTCCCGCTGCAGAGTGGGAGCGACCCCGTGCTGCGCCGCATGCGCCGGCGGTATAGCGCCGCCGACTTCCGCCGCTGCGTCGAGCGGTTGCGGGCGGCGGTCCCCGACATCGCGATCACGACCGACATCATCGTCGGCTTTCCGGGCGAGACGGATGCGGACTTCGACGCCACCGTGGCGCTCGCCGAGGAAGTCGGCTTCGCGCAGGTCCACGTCTTCCCATACTCCCACCGGCCGGGAACATCGGCGGCCCACTTCGCCGACCACCTCGACCCCAAGACCAAGACGGAGCGGGAGGCGCGCCTGCTCGACCTGGCCGACCGCTCGGCACGGGCCTACCGGCGCCGGTTCGAGGGCCGCGAGGCGGTCGTGCTCTGGGAGGAGGAGAAGAACGGGCGCTGGAGCGGGCTCACCGAGCACTACGTCCGCGCCTTCACCACCTCCGACCGCGACCTGCGCAACGAGCTCACCAGCGTGCGCGTCGTGGAGGCGGCGAAGGACGGCCTGCGCGTCGAACTGGTCTCGCCGGCGTAGCGGCCCGGCCCTAGGACTTGGCGCGCCGTCGGGTGCCGTCGGGGCCGTCTTCGAGAAGCACGCCGAGACCGTCGAGCCGGTCGCGGATGGTGTCGGCGACGCCGAACTCCTTTGCTTCCCGCGCCGCGTTCCGCGCCTCGACGAGCAGATCGAGGAGCGGGTCGGCGTCGCCGATCTTCTCCTCGGCGGTCCAGCGGGTGCCGTCCGGGCCGTCCTCCAGACCCACCCCAAGGGCGGTGAGCCGGTCGCGGACCATGTCGGCGAGGTCGAAGCGCTTGGCGCCCCGGAAGGCGGCGCGCGTCTCGACGAGAAGGTCCAGGGCAGGCCCGCTGCCGGCGTCGAGCTTGGGCGTTTGCAGGGTGAGGCCGAGGACGCCGGTCAGCTCGAGGAGTGCGGCCTGGCCGCCGGCGACGTCGCGGCCTTCCTCGGCGGCCCGGTTGATGTCGCGGGCGAGGTCGAAGAGGGCGGCGACGGCCTGCGGGGTGTTGAAGTCGTCGTCCAGAGCTTGGATGAAGCGCTCGCGGTGCTCGGCCGGGTCAAGCGTCCCGCTCCCGCCCGCCTTCGGTGTGGCCGCGGCGGCGTGGCGGAGGCGCTGCGCGCCGCGGCCGGCGGCGGCCACGTTCTCCTCGCTGAACTTGAGGGGGCTGCGGTAGTACGAGCTGAGGACGAAGAGGCGGATGGCGTCCGGGTTGTGGCGGTCGAGCGCCTCGCGCACCGTGATGAGGTTGCCCAGCGACTTGCTCATCTTCTCTTCGCCAAGCTGGAGCAGTCCGTTGTGCATCCAAAAGCGGACGAAGGGGACCTTGCCGGTGAACGACTCGCTTTGGGCGATTTCGTTCTCGTGGTGCGGGAAGATGAGGTCGGCGCCGCCGCCGTGGATGTCGATGGTCTCGCCGAGGTGGCGCAAGGACATGGCGCTGCACTCGATGTGCCAGCCGGGCCGTCCGGGGCCCCAAGGGCTGGGCCAGGCGGGCTCGCCCTCTTTTGCGCCCTTCCAGAGGGTGAAGTCGAGGGGGTCTTCCTTGCCCGCGCCGGCCTCGACGCGCGCGCCGGCCAGCATGCCCTCCAAGGTGCGGTGGCTGAGCGCGCCGTAGTCATCGTCCTGGCGCACGCGGAAGTAGACGTCGCCGCCTGCGGCGTAGGCGTAGCCGGACTCGATGAGCCCCTCGATCAACTCGATGATCTTGGGCAGCTCCTCGGTGGCGCGGGGGTAGACATGGGCGGGCAGGATGTTGAGCTCCGCCATCTCCTCGTGGAAGTCGTCGATGTGGCGGCCCGCCAGTTCGGCGGGGTCGATGCCGAGGCGGGCGGCGCGCTCGATGATCTTGTCGTCGATGTCGGTGAAGTTCTGGACGTGCTTGACGGCGAAGCCGCGCCATTCGAGGTGGCGGCGGACCACGTCGAAGATGATGTAGCTCATGGCGTGGCCGACGTGGGCCGGGGAGTAGGGCGTGATGCCGCAGACGTACATGCGGACGGTCTCGCCGTCGGACGGCGCGAAGTCGCTCTTGGCGCGCGTGAGGGTGTTGAAGACTTGCATCAGGAGCCGGATTCGATCAGCGCGACGGCCTGGGCCGAGACGCCGTCCCCCGTCCCCTCGAAGCCCAGGCCGTTGGAGGACTTGGCCTTGATGTTGATCCGGGACGCATCGACGCCGAGCGCCGCGGCGGTCCGTTCTTGCATCTCGGGGAGGTAGGCCGCTAGTTTGGGCCTCTGAATAGTAATTGTAGCATCGACATTTCCCACCCGCCAACGATTCTCCCGGAGTAGGGACGCGGTGTGTTCGAGGAAGGTGAGGCTGGGCGCGTCCTTGTAGCGCGGGTCGCTGGGAGGGAAGTGTTGGCCGATGTCGCCCAGGCCGGCTGCGCCCAGCAGAGCGTCGACGATGGCGTGGGAGAGCGGGTCGGCGTCGCTGTGGCCGTCGGGGCCGAGGTCGGAGGGCACGACGACGCCCGCGAGTGTCAGCGGGCGTCCCGCGACGAGTGGGTGGGCGTCCCAGCCGACCCCGACGCGGATCATGCCGGGGCCTCCGCGGCGCGCCGGAGCAACGCCGCCGCCACGTCGAGGTCTTCCGGCGTGGTCACCTTGATGTTGTCATAAGAGCCTCGAAAGACCTTGACCGCGCGCCCCAGCCGCTCGACGAGCGCGGCGTCGTCGGTCACGTTGGCGTCGCCGGCGGCGTAGGCGGCGCGGAGCAGGTCGAGACGGAAGACCTGCGGGGTCTGGACCCCCCAGAGCGCGGCGCGGTCCGGCGTCTCAACGACCACGCCGTTCGCGCCGACGACCTTGATGGTGTCCTTCACCGGCGTTGCGGCGACGGCGGCCCCGCATGCCTCGGCGGCGTCGATGCCGCGGTCGATGACGTCGCGGGTGACGCACGGCCGGGCGCCGTCGTGGATCAGCACCCACCGGCAGTCGGAGGGCAAAGCGTCGAGACCGGCGGCCACGGAGTCCTGCCGGCGGTCGCCGCCGGGCACGACGGCAGCGACCTTGCCCCAGCCCACCTCTTGTGCGAGGTCGCGGCCTGCCTCGACGGAATCGGCGTGCAGGACGACGACGGCGGCCCCCACCCGCGGGTGAGCCTCGAACGCGGCGACGCTGTGCGCTAGCACGGCGCGCCCTTCGAGCAGCGCGAAGATCTTGTCGACGCCGCCCATGCGGCTGCTAGAACCGGCGGCGGCGATGACCGCGCCGGTGTTGGCCGCCGTCGGCGGGGGATATTCCTCGTTCTGTATCGTCATACTGCTCGGTTAGGTGAACAGGTCCTTGATCCAGGTTACGCTCTGCGCGCCGGCGTAGGCGATGCCGACGTTCTTGATTGTCTTGCCCGACCAGGCGATGAGCAAGAAGCGGCGGAGGGGGTAGCGCAGCGCGCCTGCTGCGATCCCCAGCACGTCGAAGACCGGGTTGGGGATGACGCTCACGATGAAGATCACCCAGCCCCCGCGCTTCCGCACCCATCGCTCGAACCGATTATAGAGCCGGCTCTTGTCGATGACGCCCTTGCCGCTGTAGCCGAGGGCATAGCCGGTGATCTCGCCCATGGCCTCCCCGACGCCGGCGAGCAGGCCGACGAAGATGGGGTTCAGCAGGTCGCCGCCGACGAAGACGGCGAGGGTGCTCGGCAACGGGATGACGAGGCCGCCCGCGCCCACCAGGGAAAGGGTAAAGATAGCCGGATAGCCCAGACGGTCGACCAGACCTTCGGCATCGCTCAGATCATTGCGGAAGACGAGCGCAATGGCGACGACGACGATGACGAGCCCGAGGATCAGCCAACGGAAGTGGCTGGGATCGAAGGGGAGGGGCAGCGCCGCCTCCTCGGGGACGGCGGCGTCCGGTGCCGCCGCGTCCACTTCGTCGGCGGAGTCGCCGGCTATCGGCTCGGGGGCCATGAATCCAGAGTAAGCCGCGGCGCGACAAGGGCGCAACCGGGAACTCTTCCCCCTCTCCCGCTGGGAGAGGGTTGGGGTGAGGGCGGAGGGGCCGCGTGGGGTGTGCCGAACCTCCCGGAGTCGGCTGAGCCCTAGCCCGCGGACTCCACGAAGTCGCCAAGCAGCCGGTTGAACTCGGCTGGGTGCTCGTATTGGGGCCAGTGGCCGCAGGCGTCGAAGACGTGGAGCTTGGCGCCGGGTATGGCATGGGCGGCCCGCTGCGCCTGAGCCGTGGGAAAGAGCGGGTCCTGCGCGCCCCAAACGATCAGCGTGGGCATCGACAGCGACGACAGAACCGCGTCGCGGCGCGTAGCGGGACGCTGCCCAAAGAGTCCGACGCCGGTGCGCAGGAAGCGGAGCAGCGCCTGCGCCGATCCCTCTTGTTTAAGGTAGGAGAGGCGGAGAGGCAACTCGTCCTCGTCCACCAGGGCGGGGTCGTGGACTAGCCAGCGGACGAGGTTGCGGACGCCCTTCAGCGTCGGCCGTCGGGCGTACTCGCCAAGAAGGGGAAGCGAGCCCAACCGGAGCACGAGAGCGATCTCCCGGCCCAGGCCGGCGCTATCGGCGAGGGTAAGCGAGGCGGCCCGTTCCGGCCGGGCTAGGGCGAGCTCGAGAACAACGGCCCCGCCCATCGAGTTGCCGACGAGGTGCGCGCGGTCGACGCCTATCTCGTCGAGGAACGAGGTGACGAAGGCCGCGCCAGTGGGAAGGTCGAACCGGACCTTCGGCATGTCGGAGAGCCCGTGGCCGGGGAGGTCGAGGGCGATGACGCGGAAGTCACGGGCCAGCGGCTCGACGTTCTTCCGCCACGTGATCACCGAGTTCGCCAGGCCGTGAACGAGAACGATGGGCGGCCCGGCGCCCTCCTCCCAGTAGCGGACGCGGTGGCCCTCGACGGTCGCGTAGCGGTCGGGCGGGAGGTCCATGGGCAGTCTTCAGGCCCGCCGACTCAGATGGCCGGCGGGCCTGATTCTACGCCGCCTGCTTGCCTTCGCCCGGGGCGAAGGAGAGGCCGCCGCCCTCCGCGTCGACGACGATGCGCGCGCCCTCCGGGAACTCGCCGCTGAGGATGCGCTTGGCCATCGGGTTCTCGAGGGAGCGTTGGATCGTCCGCCGCAGCGGCCGCGCGCCGTAGGTAGGGTCGTAACCCTCCTTGGCGAGCCACTCCTTGGCCTCTTGGGTCAGCTCGATGGAGACCTTCCGGTCTTCGAGCCGCCGCTCGACCTCGGCGATGAGCAGGTCGACGATCCGGCCGATCTCGTCGCGGCTCAGGGGATCGAACACGATGATCTCGTCGATGCGGTTGAGGAGCTCGGGGCGGAAGGCCCGCTTGATCGCCTCGTCGATCGAACGGCGCATCTTCTCGACCTCGGTACCGTTCGACCCGTTCTCCCGCTTGAAGCCGAAATCAGAGCGGCGGAAGTCGCCTGTCCCCAGGTTGCTCGTCATGATGACGATGGTATTCCTGAAGTCGACGGTGCGGCCCTGGCTGTCGGTCAACCGTCCGTCCTCTAGTATCTGGAGGAGGATGTTGAAGACGTCGGGGTGCGCCTTCTCCACCTCGTCCAAGAGGACGAGCCGGAAGGGACGGCGGCGCACCGCCTCGGTCAACTGGCCGCCCTCGTCGTAGCCGATGTAACCGGGCGGCGCGCCGATCAGGCGTGAGACGGTGTGTTTCTCCATGTACTCCGACATGTCGAGGCGGACAATGGAGTCCTCGTTATCGAACATGAACTCGGCGAGAGCCTTGGCGAGCTCGGTCTTGCCCACGCCGGTGGGGCCGGCGAAGACGAAGGAGCCGATGGGGCGCTTGGGGTCCTTCAGCCCGGAGCGGGCGCGGCGTAAGGCGTCGGAGACGGCGACGATGGCCTTCTCCTGCCCGATGACGCGTTCATGCAGGCGCGTCTCCATGGCGAGGAGCTTCTCGGCCTCGCCTTCGAGGAGCCGCGAGACGGTGATGCCGGTCCACGCCCCGATGACCTCGGCAACGGTCTCGGCGGTGACCCGGGTTTCGGCCTTGCCGCTGCTGCGCCAGGCGCCGTGCATGCGGTCGTACTCCTCCTCGGCCCGGATGCGCTCGCTCTTGATACGCGCGGAGCTCTCGTAGTCTTCCCGCTCGTACGTCGCCTCCTCTTCGTTCTTGAGCCTGGTGAGGCGCAACTCGACATCGCGCACGTCGGACGGTGCGCTCTGCGAGTCGATCCGCACCTTGCTCGCCGCCTCGTCGATCAGGTCGATGGCCTTGTCGGGAAGGAAGCGTTCGGTGAGGTAGCGGGAAGAGAGCCGGGCCGCGGCCTCCAATGCCTCGTCCTCGATCTCGACCTTGTGGTGCGCCTCGTAGCGGGGCTTGATCCCCTTGAGGATTTCGATGGTGTCGTCGACGCTCGGCTCGTCGAGGTAAACGGGCGAGAAGCGCCGCGTCAGCGCCGCGTCCTTCTCGATGCGTTTACGGTATTCGTCCAGCGTGGTGGCGCCGACGCATTGCAGCTCGCCGCGCGCCAGGGCGGGCTTGAGCATGTTGCTGGCGTCGATTGCGCCCTCGGCGGCGCCCGCGCCGACCACGGTGTGAATCTCGTCGATGAAGAGGACGATCTCGCCCTCGGCGGCCTTGATCTCGTCCATGACCGCCTTCAGGCGCTCCTCGAACTCGCCGCGGAACTTTGAGCCGGCCACCAGCGCGCCGAGGTCGAGCGAGAGCACCCGACGGTCCTTGAGCGAGTCGGGGACGTCGTCGTGGGCGATGCGCTGGGCGAGGCCCTCGACGACGGCCGTCTTGCCTACGCCCGCCTCTCCGATGACGACGGGGTTGTTCTTCGACCGTCGCGTCAGAATCTGGACAACACGCCTCGTCTCCACGTCGCGGCCGATCACGGGGTCGAGCTTGTTCGCCTTGGCCAGCTCGGTGAGGTCGAGGCTATACTTGGCCAGCGCGCCGTCGGCGCTATCCTCGCTCGGGACTTCTCCGAGCGCCTCCCACACCCTCTCCTGGGTAATGCCGAACTCGCGGAGGATGGCCGCGGTCGCGCCTTCCGTTTCTTGCGTCAGCGCAACGAGTACGTGCTCGACGCCGATGGGGTCCTGTTTGAGGCGCTTGGCTTCGTCCTCGGCGCCCGTGAAGAGGCGGTCGACGCGGGGCGTTAGGTAGATCTCGTTGCCGGGGTTGTCCACCTTGGGACTCTCGCCAAGCGCCGCGCGTATCCGCTGCTCGACCTCCGTCGTGTCGACGCCAAGGCTGCTGAGCACCTTCTCGCCGACGCCGTTCCGTTGCCTGACCAGGGCAAGGAAGACGTGCTCGACGTCCCATTGGTTGTGCGAGTATTCGCGCACGAAGCGTTGGGAGTCTTCGATGACTTCCTGCGCCTGTGCGGTGAATCGTTCCGGTCTCATCTTCTTCCTCCCGTCCGGCGGGCGGCGGGCCTTAGGCCAGTCTAGCCGCGGAGCTCCTGCAGCTCTTGGAAGAGCGCCCGCTCCCGCTCGGAGAGGTTGGCCGGCAGTTGGACGACCACCTTGGCGTACAGGTCGCCCGCGCCGCTGCCCTTCAGGCGCGGCATTCCCTTGCCGCGCAGGCGGAAGCTCTTGCCATTCTGCGT
>DAOUKZ010000216.1:0-10216 GCA_034420775.1 Dehalococcoidia bacterium | reverse complement strand
ATAAGCCGTATGAAGTGAATCGAGACGGAGGCGACGACGAACATGCGCAGCCCGAACCAGAACACGATGCCCCAGAAGGCCAACGAGCCCAGGGCCTCTCGCGGAGTAAGGTCCAAGGCCGGCGGGACAGCCCGGGCGCCGGGCGGTTCTTCCGGGGGTGGTCCTCCGTCGGGGACTAGCCCCTCGTCTGCGGGGCGGTTGCGTACCAAGAAGAATGTGATGGGAAGGCCGACGGCGATAATCACAACAGCAGCGGCGCGTGCCGCGACTCGCCAGTCGTACGCGTCGATGAAGTACTGAAGGAACGAGACCAACAGGCCGCCGACACCGAAGCCAACCGTGGCAATGGAGAGGGCAACGGCCCGGCGGCGATGGAACCAGTGGCTCACCGCCGTGGCGCTGGAGGCGAAAATGCCCATATTCACTCCTGGGGATATGACGACCGCGATCGCGATGACGACGACGAGGGTGTTGGGCGCGAGGCTAAGGAGAAGGAACCCGGCGGCGAAGAGAGGAATGCCCGCCAGCATCACGCGCCGCGGGCCGAAGCGGTCGACGAGGTAGCCGACGATGGGGCCGAGGACCGCCTCGCTGCCTGCGGCGGCGGCGAAGAAGAGCGTGGCCGTCGCTAGGCCCACGTCGAACTCCTCGGCAAGGGGTCCCAGGAAAGCCGAGAAGCCGTGGATGTAGAAGCCGCCGGCGAGGGTGCTAAGCAGCGAGCCGGCGGTGACCACCCACCAGCCATAGAAGACCGGCCTCCCGCGGAACGTGAGCTCCGGCGGTCCGAACCGCCGTCGTCGTTGTTCCAGGCGGCGCGCCTCCTTAGGTGGTCGGTGTGTCAGGGACATCGGACGTGATTAGTTCTTCGACAAGGTCAAACGCTTCCTGGGCATGTCCAAGGCCGGGACCGGGTGGCTAGGGGCGGCCCCGCCCCGGCCCTCTCTCAGTCTCCCCACAAGGGGGAGCGGTTTAAGGTGCTCCCCCTATGGGGAAGGTCAAGGTAGATCCCCGCCCCCGATTCCTTTCAGTTAGCCAGAGCATGGGCAAGGGCTGGTGGCTACGCGCGCGAGCGCTTGGGCTTGGGCTGCGGCGTGAAGAGGATGATGACGGTTGAGGCCGCCGTGACGGCGAAGAAGGCCCACAGGGCGAGGTCGTAGCTTCCGGTTTGGTCGTAGATGAGCCCTGCGACGAAAGGACCGATCATGATGCCGATGACCATCAGGGTGTTGAACATGCCGCCGATGGTGGCGAAGAAGCGCAGCCCGAAGTAGTCGGCTCGTATCGCGGTGTTCAAGTTGGCCCCGCTGCCGCCCCACGAGGCGGCGTAGACGAGCGCGAAGGCGATCAACTGCCAGAACTCCTGGGCGGTGAACAGGATCACCAGAGCGGCCAATTGCACGAAGCCGAGTACGGCGGCGAGCACATTCTTGGGCACGTAGTCGGCGAGGATGCCGAGGCCGAGCCGGAAGGGGATCGTGGCCACGGCGAAGATGATCAGCAACACCGCCGCCTGGGTACCGGAGAAGCCCTTGTCCACGATGAGCGGTATGAAGTGAGTCGAGATTGCGCCGACGACGAACATGCGCAGCCCGAACCAGAGGACGAGCTTCCAGAATGCCGGCGAGGCCAGGGCCTCGCGTGGGGTGAAGTCGGTGCTGGGGGCATCAGGCTCGCGTGCCGGCTCCGTGGGGGGCGGCTCCCCGTCGGGCAGTTGCCCTACGTCCTGGGGGCGGTCGCGCATCACGAGAAGCGCGACGGGCAGACCGACGGCGAGGATCACGACGGCGGCGGCGCGGGCGGCGATCCGCCAGTCGAACTCGTCGGTGAGGAACTGGAGTAACGAGGCGAAAAGGGCGCCGGCGCCGAGGCCAACTGTCGCTATCGAGAGCGCGGTAGTCCGGCGCCGGCGGAACCAGTGACTAACCGCCGTGATCGACGGCGTGAAGATGCCGAGGCTCACGCCGGGAGAGATCACCAGCGGGAAGACGAGGAAAACGATGAGGAGGCTCGGCGCAAGGCTGAGGAGGAAGAAGCCGAGGGCGAAGAGGGGGATGCCGACCAGCATCATGCGTCGCGAGCCGAACCGGTCGACCAAGTAGCCTAGGAAAATGGAAAGGACCAACTCGCTTCCGGCTGAGGCGACGAACACGAGCGCCACAATCGCGGTGCTTGTGTTGAACTCTTCAGTGAGGGGACGCAGGAAAGGCGAGAAGCCGTGGATGTAGAAGCCCCCGCCGAGGTTGGTGAGCAGGAAGGTGCCGCCGACCACCCACCAGCCGTAGAAGACGGGACGCCCCCGGAACGTGAGCTTCGGCGGTCCGAACCGCCGTCGTCGTTGTTCCAAGCGGTGAGCCTCCTCGGGTCGGCGGTGGGTCAGGGGGAGCGGCCGCGGGCGCCTTCGGCGCTCACCCTGTACAGGATTCGATGGCTGACGGTACCATAGACCGCGCCCGCGGCTCGCGGCAATCACATCGCCCCGGAGGCCTCTTTTGAGCGATCGCGTCCTCTCCTTCATCGGCGGCACCGGACCGGAAGGTCTGGGTCTGGCGATCCGTTTCGCCCATGCCGGCTACCCCATCATCATCGGCTCACGGAAGCAGGAGCGCGCCGACGAGGCGGCCCGGACCGTGCTCGAAAGCGTCCCGGGCGGCAACGTCCGCGGGATGGAGAACGCGGCGGCGGTCGACGCCGGCAGCGTCATCTTCATCACGATCCCCTACAACGGTCAGCGGCCCACACTCGAGTCGCTGCACGAGGTCATCGGCGACAAGATCGTCATCAACACCGTCGTGCCCCTTGCGTTCGAGAAGGGGCAGCCGGTGCGGTACATGGACCTTGAAGACAACTCGGCGGCCGAGGAGTCGCAGAATCTGGCGCCCAAGGCGCGGGTCGCCGGGGCGTTCCAGAATCTGAGCGCGCCCGCGTTGATGGACCTGAGCCACACCGTCGACGCCGACGTGATCGTGTGCAGCGACGACGCGGACGCCAAGGCAATGGCGATCGAGCTCTCCGAGAAGATCGAGGGCGTGCGCGGCGTCGACGGCGGGGCGCTGGAGAACTCGCGGTACGTCGAGTCGATCACGGCGCTGCTACTCAACATAAACCGGCGCTACAAGGGCGCGCACTCGATGGTCAAGGTCTCCGGCGTCTAGGCCCGTACCATGCCTGTTCCCGAGCTCCGCATCCTCGGCGTTGCCGGACTTCCTGAAGTCCATGAGGGCGACGATCTGGGCGGCATGATCGCCGAGGCGGCGGCTGCCGGGGTCAGCCCCATCGAGGCGGGCGACGTCGTGGTCGTCACCCAGAAGATCGTCTCCAAGGCCGAGGGGCGCGTCGTGACGCTCTCCGATGTGACGCCTTCGGGGTTCGCGGAAAAGATCGCGGTGCGGTATGAGAAGGACCCCCGGCTCGTCGAGGTGGTGCTTCGGGAGAGCACCCGCGTGGTGCGCATGGACCAGGGCGTGATCATCACCGAGACGCGGCACGGCTTCATCTGCGCCAACGCCGGCGTCGACCAATCGAACGTGGAGACGCACGGCGAGGTCGCGCTGCTGCCGCTCGACCCCGACGCGTCGGCGGCTTTGATCAGAGACGCGATCACGCGTGAGGCTGGGGCCGAGGTCGCAGTGATCATCTCCGACACCTTCGGACGTCCCTGGCGCGAGGGATGCACCGACGTGGCGGTCGGCGTCGCCGGTATGGAGGCGCTGGTGGACTACCGCGGCGTGACCGACCCCGCCGGCCACGAACTGCGCGCCACGGTCATCGCCGTCGCCGACGAGCTCGCCTCCGCCGCGGAGCTGGTCATGGGCAAGCTCGACCGCGTGCCCGCGGCGATCGTCCGGGGCTACGCATACCAGCCCGGCGGCGCGGGGGCCTCGGCCCTGGTGCGTCCTCCGGAAGGCGACCTCTTCCGCTAGCCGTTGTCTTGACGGAAGGCAGGGACTCCCGCGTGCAGATCTACCTCGAGGTCGAGGACAACGAGAACTCCTACGGCGTGCCGCTGCGCACCTTCCAGGTGAAGGGGACGGCATACCCGGTGCGCCAGGTGAAGATGGACACGCGGGCGGGGACGGGAGTCCCGTGCTGGGTTGTGGGCTGGAGCAGCGAGGGCGAGGGAACGCCGGCGGACGGCGTCGAGTGCGTCGCCGTCGAGGACTCGGGGGCGGCGGTCTCCTACCTCGTCCACGGCGGCGACTGGGGCCTGCGCTTCCAGCCCGCGCGCGACGACGGCTCCCCCCCGGCCCCCTGGCGCCTCGACGACCCCGACCAGTTCGGCGAGCCCTACTTGCTGCTAGCCGACGAGTCGGACGTCATTCCGGGCTAGGGGGCATGTTTGGGCCTTGTCAGGCTCTCCACCAAGGCAGGCTTGCCCCGGCTAACTGTCCTCGGCCAACTCCAGCATGCGCTGGTACATGGCGTCGGCATCGAAGGCGCCGCTGTTGTCGCTGATCCAGCCGTCAACGACCCCGCGCGTGGCGTCCTTCCAACGGCCGAGCTGCGCGTCGTCAAGCTGGACCTTGACGATGCCGGCCTCAGCATTCGCCTGCGTTGCGTCGGCGCTAGCCTCGTCATAAAACACCGCCGCGGCTTGAGAGATTCTCTCCCCTGACAACTTCTCCACAGCGGCCTGCTGCTCCTCGGAAAGGCCGTCCCAGGTGTCGAGATTCATCACGAGGAACCCGGCCACTACGTAGCACCCGCACTCCGTGCCGCTCTCCAGCACGTCCAAAAGACCATGCGCTGCCAACGCCGTATCGACGGTAAGCAGCCCATCGATCTCGCCCGCCTCCAATGCTCCCCGCAGGTCTGGCGCGGCCATGTTTACCGGGGTTGCACCCAGCGCTCGGATCACGGCCCCCTGCACCGGGCTGGGCGACCGGAGCGTCAGGCCGGCAACGTCCGCCGGCGTGGAGGCGGTACCCTCGGCGAGCCATAGATCCCCGGGGCTGGTTGTCCAGAGACCAAGCACCTTCACGTCGGCGTACTCGTCGCGCAAGGCTTCAAATTCGTCGTACAGGGTCCGCAGCACCTTGCTCGCCTTCGACGCGCTATCGAAGACGAATGGCATTTCGATCACGTCGGTCGCCGGAAAGCGGCCTGGGGAGTACCCCTGGATTGACCAACCTATGTCCTGGCCTCCCGCGACCACGTTTGCGTAGGTCTCGGCGGCCGGGCTGAGGGCCTGCTCGGCGTAGAACTCAATGGTGACCGAACCATCGGTCGCGGCGCGCAGGTCTTCGGCCCACGGATCGAACACCTGTACGCGCACTGGGTGATCGGCGGGGAATGGGTAGCCGAACCTGAGTGTGACCGGGTCGGAATCGCCGTCGCCGCATGCCGCCGCCACCAAGCAGAGCGCGAGCATGAGGGGGGCCAGGCGGATCAGTCGGGATGTCATTGTCGTGGTGCTCCTTGTGGTCACGTGGTCAGGCAGGACCGGCATTCGTGCGCGAATCCACGACTCGGCATGCGTGGCGAAGTTCGGCAGGAAGTATAGCGACAGGCCGCCAGCGCCGCGTTCGGTGGCTGGGACGGCGTGGGAGTCGTCCGAAGGCGCAAACGGCGCGCTACGACGCGCAGACGTTCACGGCACCCCAACGGGCCTATCCTCGCCTTGACGTTCCTTATGTAAACGGACGGCCTCCTCCCTGTACGCTCGCACATAACAACCATTAGGCGACACAGACAGAAGTGGGATTATGTAACGAGGAGCCGTGGAGATTGGGTCGGGCTAGGTCTATTGCGGCAGGACGCGCTCAGAGCCGCGCTGTGGGGCGCGGTCGAGGTTGGGGCCGTCGAGGGCGGGGAGCGGGGCGCTGTGGGGGCGTGGGGCGGTGCCGTGAGCCGTAGCGGGCGTGGATGGGCCGCCGGCGCTTGTTGCGGGGCCCCTCACCTCAATCCTCTCCCGCTGGGAGAGGAGGGAAGACCCGCCCCGCGCCGCTCCTCCGACGCGCCCGGCGGGCGCGTGCCCGCCCTCAGTCCCTCCCACAAGGGGAGGGAGGCTGGGAAGGGAGCCCTGTTCGCCCGCCTAACGGGCCGGTCAGGCCTTGGCCATGCCGCTGCTCGACTTCATGGAGTCGACGGTCATGCCCATGATGGCGCTGCCGGTGGTGAGCTCGGAGTGGGCGTGGGCGAGCTGGTGCATGTCGAAGACGGCCTGCATCGCGGTGCGCTGGCCCTGGTGCTCGAGGGTGCGGTTGACCGACTGCTTGGCCATGGCGAGGGCGAAGGCGGGCATCTGCGCGATCTGACGGGCCAGGGTCATCGTCTCGTCGACGAGGTCGTCGAGGGGGACGACGCGGTTGACCATGCCGAGCCGGTGGGCCTCCTCGGCGCCGATGAACTGGCCGGTGAACAGCATCTCCTTGGCCTTGCGGGCGCCGAGCTCCCAGGGGTGGGCGTGGTACTCGACGCCGCCGACTCCCATGCTGACCACGGGGTCGCTGAACTGGGCGTTGTCGGCGGCGACGATGAGGTCGCAGGGCCAGCAGAGCATGAGGCCGCCGGCGATGGTCTTGCCGTGGACGGCGGCGATGGTGGGCTTGGGGATGTCGCGCCACCGGTGGCTGAGGCCGAGGTAGAACTCGGACTCCCACCAGTACCGGTCGGCGGCGCCCTCCCAGTGCTGGGCGTTGTTGGCGCGCCAGCGCTTGGCTTCCTCGCTGCCGATGTCGTGGCCGGAGGAGAAGTGCGGCCCGTTGGCCTTGAGGACGATGACCTTGACCTCTTTGTCCTGCTCGCCCATGCGCCAGGCCTGGTCGAGCTCTTCGAGGAAGCCCTGGTGCTGCGCGTTGCGCGTCTCGGGGCGGTTGAGGGTAATGACGCCGACGTTGTCGTCCTTTTCGTAGATGATCCAGTTGAGGTCCGTCATCGGGCTCCTTTCGCGTGTTCCGGGCCGCTGGGGGGCGCGGGAAGCCGGAGGTGAACGGAAGTATAGCACCGGGTGCGCGGCGTGCCCCACCCCCGGCCCTCTCTCAGTCTCCCACACAAGGGGGGAGAGGCTTAAGGTGCTCCCCCTGCGGGGGAGACTGAGGTGATGTCCCCGCTCCGGGAAGTGGGGATGGGCGCCTTACAGGGCCGCCGGCGGTTGTCAGGGGCCCCTCATCTCAATCTTCTCCCCTTGGGAGAAGAGGTTAAGTTAGAATCGCGGCCTTCAGGAGGGGCGCGATGCAGAAGATGATGATCGAGGCGGCGATCAACGAGCTGGCGTCGAAGCGGTACAACCCCAACGTGCCCTATGGGCCGGAGGAAGTCGCCAAGGACGCGCTGGAGTGCATCGAGGCGGGGGCGACCATCGTCCACTTCCACGCCCGCCACCCGGAGACCGGGGCGCAGCTCTGGACCGACGCCGAGGTCTACGGCGAGGCGATGGCGATGATCCGCCGCGACCGGCCCGACGCCCTGCTGTACCCCTCCTACCCCGGCGCGCGGCGGAAGGAGGAGCGCTTCGCCCACATCGGAGCGCTGGCCAACGACCCCGCGGCGAAGCTCGACCTGGCGACGTTCGACGTGGGCGCCACGAACAACTCGGGCGTCGACCCCGACACCGGCGCGTTCCGGCCCGCCGGCACCTACGTCAACAGCCACGACGACCTGATCTACTTCATGGAACAGTCGCGGGAGCTTGGCATCGCGTTCAGCCTGGGGGTGCGGGACGTGGGCCACATGCGGCACGTCAACGAGTACCTGCGGATGGGGCTCGCGTCGGAGCCGCTGGTGCTGAAGATCTTTATGTCTACCGGCAACGCCCAGGGGCCCTATCCCAACGTCAAGGGTCTCTCGATGTACCTTGACATGATTCCGGCGGGGGTGGAGTCGCACTGGTTCATCACGATGTTCCGGTCGCCGGAGGAGGCGGGGCGGATGTACATGCTCGCCGCCGCGATGGGGGGCCACATCCGGACCGGCCTCGGCGACACGCCGGTGATCGACGGGCGGCAGCCCACGAACGCCGATCTGGTGAAGGAAGCCGTCGACCTGGCCCACAAGGCGGGCCGCGAGGTCGCCACACTCGCCGAGGGGCGGGCGATGATGGGGATGACGGCCTGACGTATGCAGATCCGCTTCGACGGCAAGACGGTGATCATCACCGGCGCCGGTAAGGGCATCGGCAAGAGGGCCGCGCTACGCTTCGCGGAGCTTGGCGCTTCGGTGGCGATCTGCTCGCGGACGCGGTCCGAGATCGAAGCCACGGCGAGCGAGATCGAGGGCGCCGGCGGGAAGGCGCTGGCGCTGGTCACCGACGTCGCCGACGAGGGACAGGTCAAGGCTTTCGTCGAGCGCACCGTGGAGAGATTCGGCGGCGTGGACGTGCTCATCAACAACGCGGCAATTCTCGGAGCCCCTGGGGGCTATGCAGTCGACCTGATCGACATGCCGTTCGAGGACTTCGACCTTGTGTACGGCATCAACCTGCGCGGCCCCGCGCTCTTCGCCAAGTACGTCCTGCCCCATATGATCCGCCAGAAGAGGGGCGCGATCATCAACGTGTCGTCGGACGTCATCCGCAGCGGGATGCGGGGCCGCAGCCATTACGCGGCGACAAAGATGGGCGTTATTGGCCTTACCTATTCCCTGGCGCGCGAGGGCGCCGAGCATGGGATACGCGCCAACTGCATCGTGCCCGGGTCCGTAGCCACCGAGCTGCTCGCCGGCGTCCAGCAACGTTTGGCAAGCGAAGAGGGCGTGACGCTTGAGGAGGTGCGGGCCCGCTTCGCCGCCGTCTCGCCGGAGAATCGAATCGTCAGCACGGACGAGGTCGCCGACCTGATGATCTACTTGGCGTCAGATGCATCGAGCGGCGTCAACGGGCAGAGTCTCTTCATCAACGCCGCCTCGTACATGCAGTAGGCGGCGCCCCACCCCCGGCCCTCTCTCAGTCTCCCCCACAAGGGGGGAGAGGTTTAAGGTGCTCCCCCTGCGGGGGAGGGTTTGGGGTGACGCCCCGCCCCGGCCGCATCAATGGTCTTCAACAAAGCGGGCGGGGTCGATTATGTCCATGACGCGGCGGGAGTGTTCGACTTCCTTGGCGATCTTCTCGTTCCATGCGTCGGTCCAGGACTGGGGGATGGCGTCGCGCCAGTAGGGGCCGTCGAGGGGCTCGCCGTCGGAGCGCATGCGGCCGTCGACGACGTCGGCGAGGAAGACGGTCATGTCGCCGCCGTCCATGGCGTTAATGACGCGGCAGTCGAGGAAGCCGAGGCAGTCGTCGAGGACCGGGCTGCCGGTTACGCCCGTGGAGTAGGCCAGCCCGGCCATCTTGTCGCCTTCGTGGCCGCTGACGAAGCCCATCTCGTGGACGAGGTCGAGCTGGTCGCGGCGGGTGAAGCAGAGGGCGAATGCGCCGCTCTCGACGACGAGGTCGTGGGTGAGGTTGGTCTTGTAGAGCTGGACGACGACGCGGGGGCGGTCGGCGACGATGGATGCGCCGCCGATGGAGACGGCCGCCTGGGCGTTGTCGCGGCCTCCCGACGAGGCGGTGACGATGGCGATGGGGGCCCAGAGCCGCCGCATCATGGGAGCGATCTTGTCGTAGTCCATGGTCTCTTCCGCGGGCCTCGGACGGCGCGCCGTGCTTCAGGGGACGGGCCGTCCGGGAGGGTTGGCGCTGTATAATACCCCCGCTATGCGATTTACCAAGTATCACGGAGCGGGAAACGACTTTCTGGTCGTCGAGGGCAACGGTGTCGAAGCCGATTGGCCGTCGCTGGCGGTGGCGATGTGCGAGCGGCACACCGGCGCGGGCGCCGACGGGCTGCTGGTGGTCGAAGCGTCCGAGAAGGCGGCGCACCGGATGGTGCTGTTCAACGCCGACGGGTCGGAGGCGGAGACGTCGGGGAACGGCATCCGCTGCTTCGCGAAGCATGTGATTGAAGAACTGGGCGCGCCGAGCGACCCCCTGATCATCGAGACCCTCGCGGGCGTCCACGAGATCACGCCCCGCTTCGAGGATGGGCAGGTGGTCGCCGCTCGCATTGGCATGGGCGCGCCGCGGTTCGACCCGGAGCAGATCCCGGTGGCGCTGCGCGGCGTCGACCGCGTCATCGACCATCCTCTCGAGGTCGGCGAGGCCAGCCTGACCATCACCAGCCTTTCCATGGGCAACCCTCACGCCGTCGCGTTCATCGACGAGCCGGTGGAGGCATGGCCGCTGGAGCGCGTCGGCCCTCTCGTCGAGCACGACCCGTTCTTCCCCCGGCGGGTGAACTTCGAG
>DAOUKZ010000215.1:0-11852 GCA_034420775.1 Dehalococcoidia bacterium | reverse complement strand
CCCAGCCGTCCAAGCGCCGGTCCTCGACTACCTTGAAGCCGGCGGCGCCGGCGGCCTCGCTGATGCGTTCCACGTCCTTGTCCTGGAAGCCGGAGATGATGGCTTGTCCGCCGGGCCGCAGCGTCGCCGCGAGGTCGGGCAGCAGCTCGGCGACGACGTGAACGGTGATGTTCATGAGGGCGAGGTCGAAGGCGGCCGGCGCCGCGAGGGGGTGGGGGAGGCTGCCCTCCGCGACGTGAAGGCGGCCCGTCAGGCCGGCGCGGCGGGCGTTCTCCCGCGACTCGTTGACCGCTTCTAGGTCGGTGTCGAGGGCGACGGCGGAGGCGGCCCCTAGGCCGATGGCGGCCAGGGAGAGGATCGCGGAGCCAGCGCCCACGTCGAGGAGGCGCGCGCCGGAGACGTCGAGCGGCTCGAGCAGCTCGAGGCAGAGCCGCGTCGTCGGATGATGGCCGGTGCCGAAGGCCATCCGAGGGTCGAAGCCGACGACCACGTCGGACGGGCCGGCTTCGACCTCGGCCCACGACGGCTTGAGCACCAGCCGTTTGCCTACGCGGATGGGCGGGAAGTGCGCCTTCCAGGCCTCGCCCCAGTCCTCGGGCGCGACCTTGGCGACCTCGACCTCGCCGGCGTCGAGCGCGGCGCGCACCAGCTCCAGCATGACCTCGAAGCGCGCCCGCGCCTCCGCGTCGCCATCATGGACGTAGCCGCGCAGGACGGCCTCGCCGGCGTCGGGCGGCCGTTCGAGGGAGACGTTGCGCAGGTAGCGGTGGAAGAGCCGCCAGCCGACCTCGCACGCCTCGCCGGAGACACGGAGCGAGTACTGAAGCCAGCCGCCGGCGTCCACGCCGGCGGCATCCGTGTCCTTTCCTGTTTTCTTCAAAGAGCCATTTCCGTGTACGCTACGCTACCGGCGCGTCCGGCGCCGGTGTGGATACTCCGACCATGAGCGCGCCGACGCGATTCTACGCCCTTCTTCCGCCTCCCGCCGGGTGGAGCCTCGTTGGCTAGCCGGCGCGCGACGCCGAGCGCGGGGGCGGGCGGCAGGGTCTTTGAGGCCCTGAAGGTCCCGCAGTTCCGCATCCTGCTCACCAGCACGTTCTTCGCGCAAATGGGCCTGTGGACCCAGCAGATCGCGCTCGGCTGGCTCGTCTTCATCCTCACCGACTCGCCGCTGCAGCTCGGCCTCGTGGCAGTGTGCAGCGGCGGGACGATGACTGTCTGCGCCCCCTTCTCGGGCGCGCTCGCGGACCGGCTCGACCGGCGCAAGGTGCTCATCGCCAGCCAGTTTTCGCTAGCGAGTCTGGCGGTGACCATCGCGGCCCTGGTGATCACCGACCTCGTACAGGTGTGGCATCTCTACGTCACCGCTTTCCTCACCGGCATGTGCTTCTCGGCCAACGGGCCGTCGCGCCACACGCTGGCCTTCGACCTGGTGACGGAGCGCGAGCTCGCCTCCGCGATTGCGCTCAACTCGATTGCGCAGAACCTGATGCGGGTGGCCGGGCCGGCGATGAGCGGCGTCCTCATCGGCAGCATCGGCGTGCAGGGGGCCTACATCCTGCAGGCCGTCGCCTGCGTGTGTTCCATGCTCATGCTCAGCCGCCTCCGGCCGGTCGTGGCCCGCCGCCCGCTCGGACGCGAGAATATCTTCGCCAGCATCCGCGAGGGCCTCGCCTACGTCCGCCGCGACCAGCCCCTGTTGCTCCTCCTGACCCACAGCATGATCGCCGCCGTCTGTGTGCTCGGCTTCCTCAACCTCATGCCCGCCTACGCCGACAACGCCCTCGCCTTCGGGCCGGGTGGCTTCGGGCTGCTCATGTCGTTGATGGGAGCCGGCGGACTCCTGGGCTCCGTGGTCGTAGGTGGGCTCGGCTATCCCAAAGGAAAGGCCAAGTGGCTCGTCGTGGCCGGGATGGTCGCCGGGGCCATGCTGCTCGCCATGGGCGCGGCCCCCATGGCCGCGGTCGCCGTCGCCGCCATGCTCCTACTCGGCGCGACCCAGACGGTGCTTTTCGTCGAAGGCAACGCCATGGTCCAGGTTTACGCCGACGACCGCTACCGCGGGCGGGCCATCTCGCTCTTCTTCATGACCCACGGCGCGGTACCGCTCGGCGCGCTCTGGGCCGGGGGAGCGGCGGAGCTCATCGGCGTGGAGGCCGTGTTCATCCTGCTCGGCGCCCTCGGCGTTGGGCTCAACGCGCTGCTGGTACTGGTTGCACCGCGGCTGTGGCGGCTGTAAGCGGGGTGCTTACCGGATTTCAGGCCCTTATGGAATCCGGCGGGCGTTGCAGGCATACTATGGCCTTCCCGCCGGAGGGCGGCACGAACACGAACGCACGAGGCGATTGAAAGGGGTCGCGGCATGGCGCGAATCAGCGGCGCGGAGATACTCACCAGACAACTCGAGGTCGAGGGCGTGGACACCGTCTTCAACCTCCCCGGCGACCCGATGGGTGAGATCAACACCTCGATGCGGCAGCACGGCATGCGCCTCATCAATTTCCGGCACGAACAGGCGAGCGCCCTCGCGGCGCAAGCCTACGGCTACGTGACCCGCCGCCCCGGGGTGGCCATCTGCCCTTCGGGACCGGCGATGACCAACGCCCTGACCGCGCTGGAGACGGCGCGGTCGAACTGCTGGCCCGTGCTGGTCATCGGCGGCAACGGCGACCTCCGCCGCCGCTACCGGGGCGACTTCCAGGAGGCCCCACAGGTCGAGGCGGCGGCCCCGTTCTGCAAGTGGTCGGTACAGGTCGAAGACCCGCGCCAGCTTCACTACTACGCCCACGCCGCCGTCCAGAAGATGATGAACGGCCGGCCGATGCCGGTCTATCTCGACCTTCCGTCGAACGTCATCTCCGGCGCGGTGGAGGAGGACGAGGTCCGGTTCTTCCCCAAATCGCCGGAGCCGGCGCGCCCGCTCGCCGACCCCGCCCTGGTTGAAGAGGCGGCGCGGGAGATCCTGCAAGCCGAGCGGCCGCTCCTGCTCGTCGGGAAGGGGCTGGCGTGGTCCGACGCCGCCGAGGAGGTCCGCGAGCTCGTCGACCGGCTGCAGATTCCCTTCGTGCCCTCGCCGATGGGCAAGGGCGTCGTCCCCGACGACCACCCGCTGAACGCCTCCGGCGCGCGCAGCTACGCCCTCCAGAACGCCGACCTCGTGATCCTCGCCGGGGCGCGCTTCAACTGGATATTCCACTTCGGCGCGCCGCCGCGTTTCTCGCCCGACGTCAAAGTTGTGCAGATCGACATCGAGGGATCGGAGATCGGGAACGGCGCACCCGCCGAGGTCGGCCTCGTCGGGGACGCCAAGGCCGTTTTCCGGCAAGTCCTCGACGCCGCGGGCGGCGCGCGCCGTCCCGAGACGCCGTGGCTGCCATCTCTCCAAATGGAGGCCGAGAAGAACGCCTCGGCGATCACCGAGTTCCTCGAATCCGACGCGGCGCCGATGAACATGTACCAGATGTACCGCGACGTCGTTGAGCTGATGGACGACGACGCCACGGTCACCGCCGACGGCGAGAACGCGATGGCGATCTCGCGGGTCATGGTGCCGAACTACCAGCCGCGCCACCGGCTCGACGCCGGCGTCAGCGGTTGCATGGGCGTCTCCGTCCCCTATGCTATCGGCGCGGCGGCGGCCACGCCCGGCAAGCAGGTCTTCTCGTTCAACGGCGACTACGCCTTCGGCTGGAACGGGATGGAGGCGGAGACGGCGGTGCGCAACGACCTGCCGATCGTCTTCGTCGTGGCGAACAACGTCTCAGTCGGCGGGCCGCAGAAGATGGAGTTGGGCTCGGCAGCGAAGATGGAGAGCCAGCCCGAGGGTGTGCGGTACGACAAGATCATGGAGGCCTTCGGCGGCCACGGCGAACACGTGGAGCGGCCCGAGGAATTGAAGCCCGCCGTCGAGCGGTCGCTGGCCTCGGGGAAGGCGTCGCTGGTGAACGTCGTCATCAACAAGCGGCCCGCCCGCAAGAAGCAGGTCCACCACTGGATGGGCCGCGAGTCGCGCATGGAGTACTAGGCCCGGGCGATGTCCACCCAAGGCAGCGACAACGGAGATTCCGGCGGCAGTCTTTCCATAGACCGCCTGATCCAGGGCCGCGCCACGCGCGTCCAAGACCGGGACATCTTCGCGCCGACCTTCGACTTCACCCTGCACCAAGAGGCGAAGGCGGCACAGGCCTACCCCTTCTACCAGCCGCTTGAGCGCAGCGACGGCCCCGAAGCCGTGATCTACGGCAAGCGGGTGCTCATGCTGGGCTCGAACAACTACCTCGGCCTGACGCGCCATCCCAAGGTGATGGAAGCCGCCGCCGCCGCCATCCAGCGTTTCGGCACGTCGATGACGGGCTCGCGGGTGCTGAACGGCACCATGGACCTGCACGAGCAGCTCGAAGAACGCATCGCGCGGTTCCTCAACAAGGAAGCCGCCCTCGTCTTCACCACCGGCTACCAGGCGAATCTCGGCGCAATCTCCGCCCTGGTGGGTCCCGGAACCGCCGCCGTCGTCGACAAGGCCGACCACGCCAGCATCTACGACGGCTGCCGGCTCTCCGGCGGCAAGATGCTGCGCTTCCGCCACAACGACGCGAAGCACCTCGACACCGTGCTGCGCGGCCTCGACGGCGGACCGGCCCTCGTCATCGTCGACGGCGTCTACAGCATGAGCGGCGCCGTCGTCGACCTCCCCGGCGTGGTGGAGGCCAGCCGGAAGTACGGCGCGCGCCTGCTCGTCGACGACGCCCACGCCATCGGGGTCCTCGGCAAGGGCGGGCGCGGCACGGGGAGCCACTTCGGGCTCGATGAGGAAGTCGATCTGATCGTGGGGACCTTCTCGAAGTCCCTCGCCTCCATCGGCGGCTTCGTCGCGGGACAGCAGCCGGTGGTCGATTGGGTGCGCCACTTCGCGCGGCCGATGGTGTTCAGCGCGAGCCTGCCCCCCGCCTCGACCGCAGCCGTCCTCGCTGCCTTGGAGGTGCTCGAAAGCGAGCCGGAGCGCGTCGAGCGTGTCCGCGCCTTGGGGCGGAGACTCCGCGCCGGCCTCAGGAGCCTGGGCTTCGAGGTGTCGGACTCCGAGTCCCTGGTGGCCCCGGTCCCCGTCGGCGACGAAGTGGAGACGGTGCGCGTCTGGCACGCGCTCCTCGAGCACGGCGTCTACACCAATCCCGTCGTCTTCCCGGCCGCCGCGAAGGGCCGCGCCCTGCTCCGCATCAGCTGCATGGCGACGCAGACGCCGGAGCAGATCGACTACGCCCTCGAACAGTTCAAGGCCGTCGGTAAGGCCCGAGGGCTCATCTAGCCCCGGTCCGCGTGGAGACCAAGGGCCGCATCCGCGTCGAGCCGGTCTCCGGCCGCGGCGTGGAGGCATTCATCGCCGCGCCGCGCCGCATCTACGAAGGCAATCCCCACTGGGTGGCGCCGCTCGCGCTGATGGAGCGCGCCGAGCTCGATCCCAAGCGCAACCCCTTCCTAAAGGAGGCCGAGGCGGCCCTCTTTCTCGCCTACCGGGAAGACGGGCGGACGGTGGGGCGCATCTCGGCGCAGATCGACCCCGCCCACAACCGCCGCCACGGCGAGAAGACCGGCTTCTTCGGCTTCTTCGAATGCGAGAACGACCCCGAGGCCGCCGCCGCCCTCCTCGGCGCCGCCGAGTCGTGGCTGGCGGAGCGCGGGATGGAGCGCATCCGCGGACCGATGAGCTTCTCCATCAACGGTATCGCCGGCGTCCTTGCCGAGGGTTTCGACTCGCCGCCCCAAGTCATGACGTCCTATACCCATCCCTACTACCTGGACCTGCTCGAAGGCGCGGGCTTCCGCAAGGTCAAAGACCTCTACGCTTGGCGCTTCGATTGGACCCGCCCGCCGCCGCGCGCCGCCCGCAGTGTCGAGCGGCTGCGCGCCCGCCCCGACGTGACGGTGCGCCCCATCCGCATGCGGCGGTTCCGGCAGGAGATCCGCGCCCTCCTCGACGTCTTCAACGACGCGTGGTCGGAGAACTGGGGGTTCGTCCCCGTGACCGGCGCCGAGGCCGACAACCTGGCGGCCACGCTCCGCCCCATCGCCGACCCCGAGGTGATCATCGTCGTCGAGGTCGGCGGGCGGATCGCCGGCATCGCCGTGGGCGTCCCCGATCTGAACGAGGCAATCCGCGACCTCGGCGGCAAACTGTTTCCGTTGGGCTTCCTGAAGCTGCTGTGGCGCGTCAAGGTGCGCCGGCTCAAGAGCGGACGTCTCTTCTTGGTGGGCGTGGGCAAGGAATTCCGCACCCGCGACCTCGCCGGCCTGCCCTATCTGTTGATCGACGAGATCATCCGGCGCGGGGCGGCGCGCGGCTACCGGAACGCCGAGCTTTCCTGGACGCTCGAAGACAACCACGCCATCAACGCCGTGCTTCACAGGATGGAGTGCGAGCATTACAAGACGTTCCGCGTCTACGAAAAGGAAATCGACCCCAGGGAAAGGCGGGCCGTCTAGGATGAAGGTGCTCGTGACCGGGGCCACGGGATTCGTCGGCTCCCATATCGCCGAGCGGCTCGCCGCCGGCGGTCACGAGGTGCGCGTCCTGCTCCGTACCACGAGCAGCCGACGGTTCCTGGAAGGCGTGCCATTTGAGGAGGCCCTGGGCGACCTCACCGACGCGGCGTCGCTGGGCCCGGCGGCGCGCGGCGTCGACGCCGTCATCCACGCCGCGGGGCTGGTGAAGGCACGGTCGGTGCGCGAGTTTCAGGCGGTGAACGCCCAGGGCACATCGAATCTGCTCGATGCCGTCGTGCGCGAGGCTCCGGGTCTGCAGCGCTTCGTCTACGTCTCCAGCCTCGCGGCGCACGGGCCGAGCCCGGACGGCGCGCCGAGACCGCTCGACGCCGCCCTGAAGCCGGTCTCCGTCTATGGACGCGCCAAGGCGGACGGAGAGGGCCTCGTCCGCCGGTCCCCACTCGCCGACCGCGCCGTGATGCTCCGCCTTCCCGCGGTCTACGGCCCCAGGGACTTCGCCCTGCTCTCCTTCTTCAAGCTCGTCAAGCTGCGCTTCGCGCCGCTGCTGTACGGCGGCCGCAACACCCTCTCCATCGTGTACGCCGAAGACGCCGCTCAGGCGGCGGCCGACCTCGCCACGTCGAGCGCCGCGGTGGGCGGCAAGGCCTACACCGCGGACGATGGGTGGCGCTACACATGGCGCGACCTCGTGGCCCACGTCGAGGCGGCGATGGGACGGAAGGCGCTGGTGCTGCCCATGCCCCTGTGGTCCTACTGGCTGGCGGGATTCGCCTCGGAGGTCTTCGGCGCCCTGATACGGAAGGCCACCCCGCTCTCCCGCGACAAGGTCGTTGAGATGCGGCAGCGGTACTGGATCTCCTCCAACGAGGCCATCGAGGCCGACGTAGGCTGGAAGCCCCAGGTCTCCTTCGGAGAGGGCGCCAGACGGACCGCCGCCTGGTACCGGGAGCAGGGTCTGCTCTAGACGCTCGCGGCCCGGCGTCTTGCGGGAAGCATTGCGGCAGTCCACCATTGCGGCAACAGGCAGGCGCGCCCTTGAAAAGCATCCCCGACAACGTGTCCCGCTACGCGGCGACACCGGAGTTCACTGAAGGTACCGCGCCGTCCCACCTGCTCGACTCGCACGAGACGAAGCCTGGCGTCTGGGCGAAGATCGTGGTGCTGGAAGGGGCGCTCCGCTATTGCATCCTCGGGCCGGAGCCGGAGGAGCACGAGCTCACGCCCGACCGGCCGGGGGTCGCCGAACCGGAGGTCCCACACAGGGTCGAGATCACGGGCCCGGTGCGCTTCCAACTGGAGCTCTATCGCTGACGTCGCGCCGAGAAAGGAACACCCCATGGCCGAGCGCATGACGCCCCTGTATAAGGACCTGCCGGCGATCGAGCAGACGGGCTATCGTCACGCTTGGGGTGTGTTCGGTGACGGCGACGAGCTCGGCACGATCGCCAGGCTTACGCCGGAGCGCATCGCGCGTGCGGCGCGGACGGTGCGCCGGGGTGCCGTCTTCAACCTCTCACTTCCGCTGAACGAGCCGGACCCGCCTATCGTCGAGCGGCGCAAGCCCTACCGGCACGAGATCGTCGAGCCCAACCGCAACTCACGCGACGACAAGATCGACGAGTTGTGGAACCAAGCGTCCAGCCAGATCGATGCCCTCTCGCACATGCGCTATCGCGAGTTCGGCTTCTACAACGGCTTGGAGAACGACGACGTCAACGCCGGCGCGCTCGGCATCGACCGCTGGGCCGATCATGGCATCGTCGGGCGCGGCCTGCTGCTCGACATGCCGCGCTATTTCGCGTCGCGGGGCGAGCCGTTCGACCCGTCGCGGGACACGGCGTGGAGGCCGGACGTGCTCGAAGCGGCGATGGCGGCCCAGGGCGACGAGCCCGAGGAGGGCGACATGCTCCTCCTCCGCACCGGCTGGATGGGGCACTACCTCTCCCTCACACCAGAGCAGCGTGCCGCGCTGCCCCAGGACCTCGGCCCAGGCGGCCTGGAGAGTCCTGGTCTGAGCGCGGTCGAGGAGAGCGCGGCCTTTCTCTGGGACGCCGGATTCTCGCTGGTCGCGGCCGATAATCCCGCCGTCGAGGATTCCCCCGGCAGCCCCGAGGCCGGCTTCCTCCACCGGCGGCTCATCCCGCTCCTCGGCATGGCCCTCGGCGAGCTCTGGACGTTCGAGGCGCTGGCCGACGACTGCGCGCAAGATGGCGTCTACGAGTGCATGGTCGTCGCCGTGCCGCTGAACCTGCCGCGGGGCGTCGGGTCGCCGGCCAACGCCATCGCCATCAAGTAGCCGGCGATGCGCTAGAATCACGGCCCATGAAGATCGGCGTCACTTACGACATCCGTAACCCGCCCCAGTGGCGCGTACCCTACGACGCGCTCTACCACGACACGCTCGACCACATGGCGATGGTCGAGGACTGGGGCTTCGACCAGGTCTGGATCCAACAGCACCACTTCGAGGAGTCGGCCTACGGCCCGTCGTTCGCCGCCTTCGTCGGCGCGCTGGCCATGCGGACCACGCGGATACGGATCGGCTCCTCCATCAAGATCCTGCCGCTGTATCATCCGCTGCTCGTCGCCGAGGAGATGGCCGTCCTCGACCAGCTCCTCCGGGGCCGGCTCGACGTGGGCGTCGGCATCGGCCACCGGCTGAAGGAGTTCGAGATCCTCGGCGTGCCGAAGAACCAGCGGCCGTCGCGCATGGAGGAAGGGATCGAGATCATGCGCCGGGCGTGGACCGAGGACCGGGTCAACTTCCACGGGCGGCGCTTCACGATCGACGACGCGGAGGTGCAGCCGAAGCCGATGCAGCAGCCGCTGCCCATCTGGGTGGCGACGCGTACGCCGGCCGCCTCGGAGCGCGCCGCCCGCCTTGGCTGCAACCTCAAGCCGGGCAGCACCGATCCGGAGGTCTACCGCACCTACGCGCAAGGACTGAAGGCGCGGGGCGAACCGTTCGACGGCTACCGGGTGACCGTGAGCCTGTCCGCGATCGTCACCAAGGACGACCCCGACAAGGTCTGGGAGCGTCTGCGGCCCCACTACCAGTACCGGCGGGCCTTCTTCGACACGATCATCGCCGAGTTCGGCGACACGCCGCTCACGGGGACCCCCGCCGGCGAGATCACAAAGGCGGCGACCAAGCCCGGAGTCTACGGCGACGAGATGGTCGGGTCGCCGGACACGATTCTGCGCAACCTCGAAGAGCTCCGCGCGACCTGGTCTTGGGACGGCTTGAGGCCGACGGACCTGATCATCCGCACGCCGCCGCCCGGGGTACCGCTGAAGGAGTTCGAGTCGTCCTTCGAGCTTTTCGTGCGGGAGATCATGCCCGTCGTGCGGGGGTGGTAGGTCTTCGATAGGGCGTGGAGGTTGCGAGGGAGCCCCTCATCTCCATCTTCTGCCGAGGGGAGACGTTTGCAAAATGGGGCCGCGAGCTACGTTCACGTCGGCGCACCCCTCCCGGCTCCCCGCCCTCACCCCAACCCTCTCCCAGCGGGAGAGGGGGAAGATCACCCCACGCCACCCGTCTTTCGGCTTGCCAGCCGGTTACACAAAGGTCTCCGAAGGGAGACGTTTGCGTAACCGACCCTTTCGGCTCCAAGCACGTCTGCGCGCCCCACCCTGCCCCTCCGGCGCGCCTGGCGGCGCGTACCCTCCCTCAGTCCCTCCCATAAAGGGAGGGAGGTTTAAGGTGTTCCCCCGTGAGGGGGAAAGGCCGGAGGGGTGGGCGATTCGCGAGTAGGGCGGGTGCAGGATAAAGCGAAGGGGCCGCCATAGGGACGGCCCCTTCTCCGCGTCCGATGCCGCTGCGGACGGCTAGGCGGCCTTCACCTCGATCGCCCTGGCCCGAGCCGCTTCGGGCTTGGGGATGGTGACGGTCAGGACGCCGTTCTCGCAGGACGCGGTGATCGAATCGGGGTCGACGCCTTCGGGCAGGCGCAAGGAACGGTGGAGCGAGCCGAAGCTCCGGCGGCGGTAGCCGTCGCCGCCCTCCTCGTCCGCCTTTGCCTCGCCCGAGATGGTGAGGGCGCGGCCCTCAAGCTCGACCTTGATGTCGCCGGGCGCGAGGCCCGGCACCGCGGCACTCACCACGTAGGCGCCGTCGTTCTCGTCGATGTCGAAGCCGTAGGACGGGTGACGTCCGTAGAAGGACGCCGGGAAGTCGCTGAACCACGCGGGCGGCGCGAAGGCGCGGTAGCGCAAGTGCCGCCTCGGGAACGGCGATACGTGTCCGAACGGGCTCCATCGAATCAGGTTGCTCATACGATTCCTCCTCGTGCAATATGATTGAGGCCGGCCTTCCAAGCCTTACTTGCTATGAAGTATATACATTGATATATATCATGTCAAGTTATTGTGTGCTTATATGATTATGTTGCTTGATTAAGAATACCGTAGCGAGATATAATACCGGTGTAAGCTCTCAGGAGCAGCAATCATGCCGGAGCAAGACCTCTACACCGTGCTCGGCGTTCCCCGCGACGCCAGCCAAAAGGACATCAAGCAGGCCTTTCGCAAGCTGGCCCGCGAGCATCACCCTGACGTGAACCAGGGCGACGCCGCGTCGGAGCGCAAGTTCAAGCAGGTCAACGAGGCCTACGAGGTGCTCTCCGACGAGAAGAACCGCAAGGCTTATGACAAGTACGGCCGCGACTGGAAGCACGCCGACGAGTTCGAGAAGGCCGACGTCGGAGGCCGGGGCGGTTCCGGTGCGTGGCGCTGGGCCTCGGGAGGCGGGCACCGGGGCGGCTTCGATGGGTTCGGCGGCTTCGACGACGTGCTCGGCTCCATGTTCGGCGGCGGCCGGCCCGCCCGGATGCGGGGGCGGGACCTCGACCACCGCGTCGACGTCACGCTGGAAGAGGCCTTCCACGGCTCGCAGCGGACGCTGACCCTGCGCGACGAGCAGGGGCGCCCCCGGCGTATCGAGGTTAAGATTCCCAAGGGGGTCAAGACGGACTCCCGCGTGCGCGTCGCCGGCGAGGGTCATCCCGGCATGGGCGGCGGACCGAGCGGCGACCTCTATCTCGTGGTCAACGTCCTGCCGCACGCCCGGTTCGAGCGCCGGGGCGACAACCTGCACACCGACATCCCCGTCGCCCTCACCGACGCCGTCCTGGGGACGGAGGTCGAGGTGCCCACGCTCTCCGGCAAGGTGGCCCTGAAGATTCCGCCCGAGACGCAGAACGGCAAGAGCTTCCGCCTGCGCGGCAAAGGAATGCCCCACCTGAAGGGAGACGGCGCCGGCGACCTCTATGCCAAGGTCGTCGTCCAACTGCCGACCAATCTGTCGGAACGGGAACGGGAGCTCTTCCAAGAACTCCACGCCCTTCGCCGCTAGA
>DAOUKZ010000214.1:0-8144 GCA_034420775.1 Dehalococcoidia bacterium | reverse complement strand
ACGCACCCCATCGCAGCGGTGGACCTGCGCGGCCCGGAACCGCTCATCAGAAGACACCCCAATGTGTAAACCATGTCCCCGAACACCCGTTAACCTTCTCTCCGGTCTTTACATGGGGGAGATGAGAGAGAGGGGTCGGGGTGGTGGTGCTAGAATGGGTACCGGAGTATCGCCGCCGCTGACTCCTTCAGCGCGCCGCGCCGCATTCCCTTGACCAGCACCAGACGCCGCACCATATCCCGTCGCGTCGAGGCCGTCCCGCCCTCTGGGATTCGGCGGTTCTTCGACATGATCTTGACGATGGACGACGTGATCTCGCTTGGCGTCGGCGAGCCGGACTTCGCGACGCCGTGGGGCATCCGCGAGGCGGCGATCCACTCCGTCGAGCGCGGCCACACCCACTACACGTCGAACCACGGGCTGTTCGACCTCCGCCGCCTCCTCTCCGACGACCTCAAGCGGCGCTACGACCTCGAGTACGACCCCAACGATGAGCTCCTCATCACCGTCGGCGTCAGCGAGGGCCTCGACCTCGCCATGCGCGCCATCCTCGACCCCGGCGACGCCGTCATCGTCCCCGAGCCGAGCTACGTCTCCTACGCGCCGTGCGTGACGCTGGCGGGCGGCGAGGTTGTGCCGGTGGCGACGACCGAGGAGAACGCCTTCCGCGTCACCGCCGAGCAGGTCGAGGCGGCGGTGGTTGGGGGGAAGGTCAAGGCCCTCGTCCTCTCCTACCCCAACAACCCCACCGGCGCCGTGCTGAGCCGCGACGAGCTCCTGGCCATCGCCGACGTCGCCCAGCGCCACGACCTGATCGTCATCTCCGACGAGGTCTACGACCGCCTCGTCTACCAGCACACCCACACCAGCTTCCCCTCGCTCCCCGGCATGCGGGAGCGCACCGTCCTCCTCGGCGGCTTCTCCAAGAGCCACGCCATGACCGGCTGGCGCGTCGCCTTCGCCGCCGCCCCGCCCGAGATCCTCGGCGCGATGGTGAAGATCCACCAGTACACCATGCTCTGCGCCCCCGGACCCAGCCAGGCCGCCGCCATGGAGGCGCTGAAGACCGACGACCGCGTCGTCGACGACATGGTCACCGCCTACAACCACCGGCGCCGGCTCCTGGTCAAGGGCCTCAACGACATGGGCCTCCGCTGCTTCGAGCCCCAGGGCGCCTTCTACGCCTTCCCCTCCATCAAGGCCACCGGCCTCTCGTCCGACGACTTCGCCGAGTCCCTTCTTAAAGAAGAAAGGGTCGCCGTCGTCCCCGGCTCCGCCTTCGGCGCCGCCGGCGAGGGCTACGTCCGCTGCTGCTACGCCGTCTCCACCGGCGAGATCGAGGAAGCCCTCGAACGCATGCGGCGCTTCGTGCGCCGCCGCGCCTGACGGCGCGTACCCCCTCAATCCCTCCCACAAGGGGAGGGAGGCTCCCCCTCTCCCGCTGGGAGAGGGTTGGGGTGAGGGCGGGGCGCGGGGAGGTTCCGGCCTCCGGGTCTGGCCTCTCCCCCCTTGTGGGGGAGATGAGAGAGAGGGGTGGGGGTGGGGCGGTGCCCTCCCTCAGTCCCTCCGAACCACTGGTGGCCTTCAGGCGGCGCATGAGAAGGAGAGGCAGATGAGCAAGACGACGAGCTTCCCGCCGGGATGGGACGAGGAACGCGTCGAGCGGCTGCTCCGGCACTACGAATCGCTCAGCGAGGAGGAGGCGGTGGCGGAGGACGAGGCCGCGTTCGAGGACGACTCGCGGACGGTCATGGAGGTCCCAAAGGAATTGGTGCCCGCCGTCCGAGCGCTGATTGCAAGCCGCGCCAGGTAGCAGGGGCGGTGCCCTCCCGCTCCTTCCTCCCTCTCCTCCCCCGTAGGGGCGACTCTTGTGGTCGCCCGTCCCCTCCGTCCCCTCCGGCCCCCCCCCCCACCGCCGGCGCGCCTGGCGGCGCGACCCCTCCCTCAATCCCTCCCACAAGGGGAGGGAGGTTTAAGGTGGGCGCTTCGTGGGGTCTGGCCGGGGTGGTCCCCCCTTCCCTCCCCTGTAGGGGCGATTCACGAATCGCCCGTCCCCTCCCCCTCTCCTCTCCCGTAGGGGCGACTCTTGTGGTCGCCCGTCCCCCTCTCCCGCTGGGAGAGGGTTGGGGTGAGGGCGGGGCGCGGGGAGGGGTCCGGCCTCTCCCCCCTTGTGGGGGAGATGAGAGAGAGGGGTCGGGGTGGTGGGTGGAGGTTTAAGGTGATGAACGCCGACACCGAAGGCGACCTCAACCTCGACATCCGCCGCGTCGCCGCCGACCCCCACCCCGACGGCACCCTCGCCGTCGAGATCGACACCTCCCGCGGCCCCATCCCCGCCGTCTTCCACCCCCACGAAGGCTCCGACGGCGCCGTAGTCTGGCTCTCCGGCGCCCGCGGCGGCCTCGACGGCCCCGCCGGCGGCCTCTACGCCCACCTCGCCCGCGACCTCGCTCCCCGCGGCGTCAGCTCCCTCCGCCTCGACTACCGCCGCCCCGGCGAGCTCGCCGAATGCGTCCTCGACACCCTCGCCGGCGTCTCCATGCTCAAGGGCCTCGGCGCCCAGCGCGTCGCCCTCGTCGGCCACTCCTTCGGCGGCGCAGTCGTCATCGCCGCCGGCGGACTCAGCCCCACCGTCACAGCCGTCGCCGCCCTCAGCAGCCAGACCTACGGCGCAACCGGCGCCGCCCGCCTCGCCCCCCGCCCCCTCCTCCTCATCCACGGCCAGGACGACACCCGCCTCCCCCCCCCGCCTGCTCCCAGCAGATCTACGACTGGGCGTCCCAGCCCAAGCAGCTCCGCCTCTACCCCGGCGCCGGCCACTCCCTCCTCGAATGCGCCCCCCACCTCCGCACCACCCTCACCGAATGGCTGCTCGCCCAGGTGGGTCCCCCCTCTCCTCCCCCGTAGGGGCGACTCTTGTGGTCGCCCGTCCCTCCCATCCGTCCCCTCCCCCCTCCCGTAGGGGCGACTCTTGTGGTCGCCCGTCCCGACAACCGACGGCGGCGCGCCGGAGCGCGGCGGACGTTGATCACCAGTGGCGGCGGATGAGGGAGTGGGCACCCACAAGAGGTGCCCCTACAAGGGAGCCGGCCGCCCCGATCCCCTCTCCCGTAGGGGCGACTCTTGTGGTCGCCCGTCCCTCCCATCCGTCCCCTCTCCTCTCCCGTAGGGGCGACTCTTGTGGTCGCCCGTCCCGACAACCGCCGGCGGCCGACCGGAGCGCGGCGGTGGTTGATGGCCAGCGCCCCCCTCCCCCGCCCCACCCTCACTTAACAATCATGTAACGAACACATTAACGAACGGGCGCCGGCGTTCACTCCCGTTCAATACCAAATTCAGAACTCGATTCTGAACCTGTTTTGACCAATTTTTCGCCCCTTCTTGCATTCCTTGCGCTTCCTGTGCTACTCTTATGTAGTCTCGCGCCCGCGGGGTCATATCTTTCTATGCCGCCGACCTCACGACATAACGCCCCCAACGCCATGACCCCGCTTTCTTTTCTTCCGTGCCCGCCCACCCCGCACAACGATTCGCGAAATCTCGTTGCGCATTGGGTTGACACTTACGCGCAGGAGTCCATAATGGTTGTGTGTGGGGCCACCTATGCCCGGCACGCATTTCCTGTATCTTCCAACGGCTTGACACTTCATATAACCTGAGTAGCCGAAAGACCACTCCTGGCTTTATGTCGATTTCACCGATTCCATACGTAGACTCGCTCCCGACACGGAGATGTTCCTATGACATCGCACGAAATGGGCGAAGTCCGCAAAAAGGAGGTTGCGATGGCTCCACGATGCCGCGGGAAGCCGGATCCTTGGACCGATGGGTAAGCGCTCAGGCGCACGGGCCGGGAAAGGCCCTCGTGGCTTCTTCTCTTATGAAGCAACCTGAGACAAACGTACGAAAGGAGCAAGAGTGTTCACTATGAAACACGCAACCTCCCGATTCTTCAGATTCTTCTTGGTCGCCGCCCTCGTGGCGGCCATGGTGGGTTCCCTCCTGCCGGCGAAGGTCGCCGGCCAGGCGACACCGTCCATCACGGCGACGCCGAGTTCGATGGCCACCGCCGAACCGGTTAGCTGGACCATCAACGTCACGGGCATCGACCTTCTGATGGACACGGACCCGGACACGGCTGACAACCAGCCCAGCGAGGTCACGCTCACGTTCAGCGGTGTAACGCTGGCTGCCCCGCCGGGCGATGCTACCATGACTAACAGTGGCAGCCTCATCATGGTGGACGGCACGGCCTTGGCCGCAGGCGCGACCATCGGCGGAACGACCATCGTGTTCCCAACGCCAGTTGCCACCACCGGCGGCTCGTTTACGATCACGATCGCGTCGCACTACCTCGACGATGCCGCCACCGATGCAACCGACGAGTCGGAAACGGCGATAAGCACGAACGCGGCCGACCCTACGGGGACCAACAGCGTCGATATCTCGGTGAATGACGTCGACGCCACGGCCACTACGACGCCAGCCACGGCTGACGGCGCGGAGTACGCAACCTACGACCGGCCGAACGTGGTCTCGCCCACGTCGCTGCGCGCTGGACAGTCGGCGGAGTGGGAAGTCACCTCCACCCAAGTCTTGACCGGTAACGATTTGGTGGCGAACGCCGACCGGATCTCCGTGTCGTTCTCGTCAGGCACCGTGCCTTCGGGCATCAGCCGAGACGACATCTTGGTCCGGGCGGGTACCGCGGCCGAGCGGCTCTCGGTGGCGCCGACGGTGAGCAGCAGGACGATTTCCTTCCTCTCGCCGATCGCCATTGCCTCCGGTGATGTCACTGACGCCAACCCGGTGCGGATCATCATCTCGTCGACTGTGGGCATTGCCGCAGGCAATTCCCCGGGCGGCATTGCGGTGACGGTCAAACTCGGCACGAACACCGCTGCGGTGAGCATGCCGGTTATGGTCAACCCGTACCTGAACATCAGCCCGCGCAGCGCGCCGCGGAACACCACGGTCACCGTGACCGGCGGCGGCTTCACCGCGGGCACCAGCGGCGGCATCTTGGTCGACGGCTCCGGCACCGGCGGCACCTACACCGTCGATTCCTCCGGGGTGTTGACCGGCAGCTTCGTCGCAAGCGCCGGCACGGCCGGTGGCGGCGTGGTTTCGGTGCTGGACCTCGGTCGCGGCGGCGAGCCCGTCATGGGCCCGTCGTTCACGCAGCTTCCTTCTGCGACGCCGGCGTCCACCGAAGTGGCGCGCGGTGCCTCGGTGGGGGTCACGCTGAGTGACTTCCCAGGGACCGGTGACTACTCGGCGACCGTCGGAGGCGCGGCGGGCAGCTACTTCAGCACGACGAACGACACCAGCGGCAGGCTGACCATCCCGCAGGGTGAGACCACGGGCACCAAGCAGGTGGTCGTCTCCCGCGGCGGCGGAACCGCCAGCTTCTTGATCACCGTCGTGGGCCGGACGCTCACGGTGTCGCCGTCGTCGGCGGTGCCCGGACAGCCGATCACGGTGTCGGGCACGGGCTTCACGGCCAGCTCCGAGGGCGGCGTCCGGGTCAACCTGACGCTCGGCGGTATGGACATCGATGATGGCCAGAACCTCCGGGTGAACACGGACGGTTCGTTCCTCTACACGGGGAAGGTCCCGTTCGCGGACAACGACGACTTGAACACGTCGTCGCCTGGCTCGAAGACCTGGACGGCGACGGAGACGTCGGGCGCCCGGGCCGCGACCTCGTCCGGCTTCACCATCCAGAAACGGTCGATCACGCTCAGCCCGAGCACGGCGAATCCGGGCGCGACGGTCGAGGTCTTCGGCTCCGGCTTCGGGGTCACGACGCGCCTCGACGTGACGTCGCAGGTGACGCTGACGCTGAGCACCAACCCGAATACGACCTACGGTCCGTTCCCGATTGGCGCGACGGGCGAGTTCACGGGCGCGGTCACGGTTCCGTCGGACGCGCAAGTGACGTCCATCACAGTGACGGCGACGGACAACAACGGCCCCGCCCCCGGCACGGCCGGCTTCGCGGAAAACCAGGCGGCGACGGCGACGCTCCGGGTGCCGACGGGCGTGATCTCGGTCAGCCCGGACTCGGCCTCCACCGGCTCGACCATCACCGTCTCCGGTAGCGGCTTCCCGACGCAGACGAACCTCTCGGCGCTCAGCTTCGGCACGGCGAACGCTCTGCCGGTGCCGGCGCCCGCGACGGACGTCAACGGCAACTTCACGGTGACCCTGACGGTCCCGGCGGCGTCGGAAGGCGGCTCGCTGGCTCCGGGCGCGGTGGTCATCACGGCGCGCGTGGGGAACATCTCGGGGACGACCTCCTTCACCATCCCCGGTCCTGAGATCAGCCTCTCGTCCACCTCGGCGAGGCCGGGCGACACGCTGGTCATCACGGGCTCGGGCTTCAGCGCCTTCGCCAACGTGAGCTCGGTCACCATCGGCCGGGCGAACCAGACGCCGGTGCCGAACCCGCTGACCGACGGCGTGGGTAACTTCACGGCGAACGTGGTGGTCCCGACGCTGAATCCGGGCGCCTACACGGTGACGGTGCGCACGGGCGCGACCTTCACTGCGACGGCCCCGATCAGAGTCCTGAGCGCTACGGTGGGCAACGCCCGGTCGCCTGAGGATGCCTTCCGGTCGCTGACCTCGCGCGGCATCCTAACCCTCGCGGCGGCGGCGGCTCCGGGCGGCACGAGCTTCGGCGCCTACGTGCCCGACCTCGCCGGCAACACGCTGGTACTGGTCGAGCCCAACGGTGTGCTGATCCTCACGCTCAACGCGGATGCCCGCATCTCGGTGAGCGGCCAGCCGGCGGTGGACGTGGCGGCGGACACGCCGACCTTCTTCGCCCTCGGCTCGACGGTCTCCATCGAGGTAGTGGAATAGCAAGCAGATAAGGACGCGGAGGGCCTCCCGGCGGCTGCCGGGAGGCCCTAGCCGCAGAAAGAGAGGAGAAGCTCATGACAAAGCTCCGACTCGCAGGCGTCCTTACTGCGATCGCGCTGCTGGTAGCTCTGATGGGCTCGGCTCTGACGGTTTCGGCGCAAGGCGTCGCCGTCATCACGGGCTATGTCACCTTCAGCGGCGATGCGGCCCCAGCGGGGACGCAAGTACGCGTGGTGGATGCGGATGAGAACGTAGTGGCATCAACGATGACGGGTCGCGACGGGCTGGCTGCGAACCAGTACCGGATCGACATCAGCCTGACCTCGGGCGACCCGCTGACGGGCGCGACGGTTAGCCTCCAGGCATTGACCGGCGGCGGCCTCACGGCGCAGGCCTGGGCTCCGGAGCC
Organism: Dehalococcoidia bacterium; assembly: GCA_034420775.1. Taxonomy (GTDB): domain Bacteria; phylum Chloroflexota; class Dehalococcoidia; order SHYB01; family SHYB01; genus DAOUKH01. The sequence continues at coordinate 865 of DAOUKZ010000214.1, read as the reverse complement.
GGGCGCGGTGACGGTGCAAGTCGTCGCCAACGTGCCGACGATGCAGAACATCGAGACGGACACGGCAGGGCCGGGTCCGGGCTTCGGTGACATCTCGGCCGAAGAGCTCGAGGCGTTCGTCCTTCAAGTCATCGAGGACAACAACATCTCGCTGCGTGGTCCTCAGGGCCCGCCGGGCCGCAACGGCACCGACGGCGATCCTGGCATGGACGGCGAGGATGGCGAGGACGGCGAAAACGGCGCTCCCGGACCTCAGGGTCCGCGCGGTGCGACCGGCGGCCAGGGCCCTCAGGGTCCCGAGGGCGAGCAAGGCCCTCCGGGCAATGACGGCTCCGACGGAGTCGCCGGCCCACGCGGCGCGACGGGTAACACCGGCGCCGAAGGCCCGCAAGGCATCGCCGGCCCGCAAGGCGGCCAGGGCGCGCAAGGTCCTCCTGGCGCCAACGGCGCCGACGGCGAAGATGCCAGCGCAGTGCTAGCCATCGTTGCCCTCATCATCGCCATCGTCGCGGCAGTAGCCGCCGGCGCCAGCGTGATGATGTCGCAGCGAAGCTAAGCCCCACGCGACCTGATCCAAGGACGCAAAGAAGCGCCCCGCCACCCGGCGGGGCGCTTCCTGCGTTAACCCCCCCTCTTCTCCCAAGGGGAGAAGATTGAGATGAGGGGCCCCCGACGACCACCAACGCCCCCCAAAACCCACCCCACCCCACCCCCCGCCCTCACCCCAACCCTCTCCCAGCGGGAGAGGGCTCTTACCCTCTTCTCCCAAGGGGAGAAGATAGAGATGAGGGGCCCCTGATCACCGCCAAGCCTGACACCCACCCCTTGCCCCAACACACCCCCCACCCCCAAACTCCCCCCATGA
>DAOUKZ010000213.1:0-19858 GCA_034420775.1 Dehalococcoidia bacterium | reverse complement strand
GACCATGATTTCGCCGGCGTCGAGGTCGGGTGCCGCGGCAAGCGCGGGGACGGCTATGCTCGCGCCCGCCGCCACGTCGGGCAGCCAGCGCCGTCTCTGCTCCTCCGTCCCCCAGCGGCGGAGGGTCTCGCAGAGCGCGCTCGACCGGCCGTCGAGGACGTGGGCGAGGCCCCGGGCATACAGCTCGTCGAACAGGGCGGTCTCGAGGTCGGAGGAAAGGCCCGCGCCGCCGTATTCCTTGGGCACCGTGGAGACAAGCCAGCCGGCCTCGCCGAGCCTACGCCGGAGGGCGCGCGCCGCGCCGGAGCCGGGGATTGGCTCGGCGCCGAACTCCGCGAGAACCCCGTCGGGCCAAGCGGCGGCCTCATCTCTGAAGCGCTGCTGCTCCTCGGTGTAGCGGTAGTCGAAGTCCACGGGTCCCGGCTCTCGCGGCCGTGAGCCTACGACGACGCCGTCTTGGACTCGAAGGTCGGCAGGTTGGAGGTGGCCGTTGCCGGCGTGGGAGCGGCCTTCTCCTTCGTCTTGCTGATGCCGAGGCGGCGGGCGATGATCACCCGCTGCACCTCGGGAGTGCCGCCGGGGTGGGAGCCCCAGAGCGCGGCCCGCTGCAGGACCTCCGCCTCACCCTTGAAGGGGGCCAGCGGCTCGTCAATGCCGAGCAGGCAGAAGGGGCCCATGGCCTCGCGGATGCGGTCGGAGTTACGGAGGCGGTACTCCTTCTTGAAGAGGGAGGCCTGGGAGCCGTGGTAGGTCATCTCTTCTTTGTTGTGGTACATGGAGAAGTTGCGGGCGTTGAGGAGCTGCGCAACGTGGGCGTCGATCACGCTCTCGACGGTCTGCTGGGCCACGAACGGGTCGTCCGCGAGCACGCCGCCGTTGCGCTTGCGCTCACCGACGAACTCGACCAGCTCGTCGACGGCCTCTTCCTTCACGTAGGCCATCCCGCGGCCCCCATGCTCCTGTTCGAGCGTGGTCTGGGTGACCTGCCAGCCCTGGTGGTCGCCGCCGATGAGGTAGTCGCCGGGCACGCGGACGTTGTCCATCGTCACCGTGTTCTGGTTCTTCCCGTTGAGGAGCTCCATGGGGGTCAGCGTGACGCCCGGCATGTCGGCGTCGATGATGAAGTAGCCCAGGTTCTTGTGGCGGGGAGCGTCGGGGTCGGTCATGACGGGCCCGAAGAGGATGTCGCACTTGGCGGGCCCGCCGCCGCTGACGAAGACCTTCTGCCCGTTGATGATCCAATCGTCGCCGTCGCGGACGGCGGTGCTCTTGATCGTGGCGAGGTCGGAGCCGCTCTGCGGCTCGGTGAAGTTCTGGAAGGCGATCGTCCGTCCCGTCAGCAGGCCGGGGAGCCAGCGCTGCTTCTGCTCCTCCGTCCCCCAGACCAGGATCGCGGGGATGACGAGCACGTTGCTGAACACCGTGGGGATCTTCCGGTTCTGCAGCTCCTCTTCGAGGATGACCTCGTACTCCGCCGAAAGACCGCCGCCGCCGTACTCCTTGGGATAGACGGGATAGAGCCAGCCCTTATCCCCGAGCTTGTGGCGCAGCTCGATGGCGAAGTCGAAGAGCTCATCGGAGATGACCTCCGGATCGACCGGCGCCGTGATGTCGGCGGGGACGTGCTCGGCGAGCCAGTCCCGCACCTCCTGCCGAAAACGTTCCTGCTCAGCCGTGTACCGGTACTCGAAGTCCATGCGTGAACCGCCTCCCCGGGAGCGCCGTCTGCCCCCGGCATCCTCGAAACCTTAGCAGCTTGCGTGGGGGAGTCAATATTGCGTGGTGCGGGGCTCCCTTAAACCGCTTCCCCTTCTGGGGGAGATTGAGAGAGGGCGCGCGCCGCGGGCGCGCCGGCGCCCAACGGGCGCCGCTCCCTCCCGCAACGGGGTTGGGCAGAGGTTTCAGACGAGAGGCGCTAGCCTTCGAGCTTGTAGAAGTCGACCGCGTTGCGGCCCCGGATCCGCTCCTGCGTGTCGTGCGGCAGGCCCGCGATGTTCTCGTTGAGCATGTCGAGGAAGTTCGGGTAGAAGGCGTCGGGGTGCGGGTAGTCCGAGCCCCAGATGATGCGGTCGCCGCCGATGTAGTCGACCGCGAGGGGCAGGGTGACCTCCTCGGGGTCGAAGGCGATCCACCACTGGCGTTTGAAGTACTCGCTGGGAATGGTCTTCAGCCCCTCGGGCAGCTTGCTCATGATGTCGTAGCGGTTGTCGAGCCGCTCCAGGAAGGGGACGATCCAGCCGCCGCCGCTCTCCAGCATGCCGAACCGCAGGTCGGGGAAGCGCTCGGTGATGCCGCCCACGATGAGCCCCATGATGGTGTTCATGGCGTCGACGGGCGCGATGAAGGGCGTGCGCATCATGATCCGGTTCGGATCGCTGCGCTGGAGGTCGAAGTAGCGCCCCGCGCCCCACATCGAGTCGCCGGGGAATGGATGGAAGCCGACGGCCACGTCGAGCTCCTGGCAGGTCGCCCAAAGGGGATCGTACTCGTCGCTCCACCAGCGGGCCTGCTCGCTGGGCAGCGCGGTGCGCAGGAAGATGGCCTTGAAGCCGTGCCTCTCGGCACAGCGCCGGACCTCGTTGCACGCCTCCTCGACGTCGTGAATGGCGACGATGTTGGTCACGCCGAAGAGCCGGGCGGGGTCGAAGGCGCAGAACTCGGCCACCCAGTCGTTGAGGGCGCGGTTCAGGGCGTGGTGGTAATCGACGTCGGGCACCCAGGTCAGCGCGCCGGTGGGATAGAAGACCGCCGCGTCCATGCTCTCTTCGTCGAGCAACTTGAGGCGCGCCTCCGGTTCGTAGGCGGCGGGCACGGGCATCTTCATCATCGATACACCCTCGCCCTGCCCGGAGTTGATCAGGAGGTTCTTGGTGGAGGTCTCGTTGTCGCGGGCGAAGCCGCCCCCGCCCTCGGTGAAGCCGGGCGCCCCTTCGAGGAACCAGCTCCGTCCGCCCCAAGTGACGCCGCCGTCCGGGTGGGGGTCGAGGAATGGGGCGACGTCCTTGTAGCGGTCCTCGATCCACGGGGCCAGGCCGCTCGGTGGCTCCATGTAGTGCCCGTCGGCGTCCACGACCTTGAGCTTGACCTTCGCTTCCGTCGTCATCGCACCTCTCCTCAGTGTTGGCGGGCCGATTATACGACGCGGCCCGCCGCTCGAACACAAAGAGAGGCCCGGCGTGCGCCGGGCCTCTCCGTCTAGGCGTGCTTGCTAAAGCTCGCGGCTTGGGCTACTGGGTCACCCAGACGTACTCGATGTGCCAGCCGCCCTGGTGCAGCTGGATGCCGGCGAGGCGGAACTCGTACATGTTCCGCGTCCGCTGGCTCTCGATGTGGTAGTACGCCGGCGTGGGCAGCCCGAAGTTGCGGAAGTCGTTGATGACCTCCGCGTAGAACTCGCGGGTGATCTCGCGGATTCGACCCTCGTCGGTGGAGGTCTTCCACTCGGCCACCAAGTCCTCGAGTATCGGGTTGTTCCGGTCCTCCAGGTTGGCCGCGCCCGCGCCAAGGAGGTTCCCCGCCCAAGCGGACGGCGAGACCCGCGGCCCCTGCACGTACAGCGTCAGGCTGGGGAACTGCTGGTGCGGCGGCGCGAGGTAACCGATAGCGGTGTAGTAGATCCCGATGTCGCCGGCCCGGTTCACGTCGACTTCGATGCCGAGATTCTGCCGCAAGTCGTTGGCGGCGGCCTCCACGTTGTTCGTGTTGGCCGGCCCATAGGCGTAGTAGATGATCTCGTGCTGCTCGCCTGGGCTATGACCGGAATCGGCCCACAACTGCTTGGCAACCTCGGGATCGAACACGTACGGGTTTTCGTCGTCTGGGAGGTTGTTCCCTATAGCCCGCAGGTCGGGGACATCGTCGAAGAAGGTGCTCCAGGAACCGAACACGGGCATCACAACCGCCGCTCCCTCGAAGACGTTATCGATGATGCCCTGGAGGTCGATTGCCTTCGCGATGGCGAGACGAGCCCGCTTGTCGGCGAAGGGAGCATCCGGGCCTTCCGTCCTGAAGCCGATACTGAAGTTCCGCCATGACTGGAAGGACTCGACAATGGTGCAGTCGGAGCACTGCCGGCCGAAGTTCACCGCCGCCGACGGCGTGCTGATGCCCAGGTTCTGGGCGTGCATGTCGATCTGGCCGGTGATCATCGCCGACCGCCCCAGGCTGGCCGACATGCCAAGGAGCAGGTTGTAACCATCGAGGTAGGGCAACGGCGCGCCGTCGGCCCCCGCCTTGAAGTACTCGGAGTTGGCGACGAACGAGATCTCAACCTGGGCGTCGTACTGGTCGATGATCATCGGGCCCGTGCCGACGGTCCGCTGGGTGTAGTCGCCGTCCAGCTCGAAGACTTCCGGCGGGAAGATGCGGGCTCTCCAGTCTGAAAGCAGCGTGGGGTAGTTGGGGTCGGGGCCGTCGAGTATGAAGGAGACGTTGTGGGAGTCGACGGCGATCACGTCCTCGACCTGGGCGGTGAAGTGCCGGTTGCCCTGTGGGGTCGGTTGCTCCGGCAGCAGGTTCCGCCAGTACTTCGACGAGTGGACGATGTCCTCGGCGGTCAGTTCGCGCCCATAAAGGCCGGAGAGCTCTTCGGTGTAGCCGCGGGCGGAGGAGGGAGGCGTCTGCCACTTGACGCCTTGGGCGATCTCGAAGTTCCACGTCTTTCCGCCGTCGCCGGTGGTCCAAGCCGTGGCGAGGTCGCCTTGGGCCTCACAGAAACCGATGTCGCCAACCTCGAGATGGATGGCCGGCGTGCAGCGCGTGATGGAGTTGTACGGCGGCGTGGCCGCGATGGCCACGGTGAATGACTGACTGCGAACCAGGTCGGTACCACGGTTGGGGAAGGCGAACCCATAGACGTAGGTTCCGCCGCGCTGCGGGGGCACGCGCCACGCGTCAAGGCCGTTGCCCTGAATGGGCCGCCAGCCCTTGATCTCCTGCGTGATCGCTCCAATGTTGGGCGTGGGCGTCGGCGTGGCCGTCTGCACGACCGTCATTGCCTCCGCCGTGGGGACGGGAGTAAACGTCGGAACGGGGGTGGCCGTCTGCACGATCACTTCGGCCGTCGGCGTCGCCTGCGCCGGTCCCGCCGGAACGGGGGTGGCCGTCTGCACGATCACTTCGACCGTCGCCGTTGGGAGCGGCGTTGGGGTTTGCACGATCACCTGCTGCGTCGGCGTCGCCGCCGGAGCCGGCGCAGCCGTCGGATCGGCGTCGCCGCCGCAAGCAGCCACGACCAGTGCCGCGACCAGTGCGGCGACTGTCAGCGGGATGACTTTAGATAGCATTCGTCCGGCCATTGAGGTCCTCCTACCGTTCCGCACGGCCTCATAGCCCCGCACCCGTGAACGCGGGACGCAATACCTAAACATGGCACGGTAGGTTGTGTCAACCGTTAGGGACGCGTCGGGGCGCGACTAAGCGGCCCCGCAATGCGGAGGGAGGCCTGTTCCGGCCTTCATCTTTGCCGCCGGCCGGGACGTTAGCCGTGGTCTACCCAGACGTACTCGATGTGCCACCCGCCTTGGTGCAGCTGCAGCCCCGCCAGCCGGTATTCGTACATGTTCCGCGTCCGCTTGCTCTGGATGTGGTAGACCGCCGGAATCGCCGTCCCCACGCTGCGGAAATCGTTGATGATCTCGGCGTACCACTGGCGAGCGATCTCCTTGGCCTTCGTCGGGTCGGCTTCCTGGACCCACTGCAAGGCCAGTTGGATGAGGAGCGGGTTTTTCCGGTCCTCGAGGTTCGGGGGGCCGAGGACGAAGCTCGCCGCCCAGGCTCCGGGGGAGACCGTCGGCAGTTGAATGAACATCGCCATGCTGTCGAACTGCTGCCGCGGCGGCCCCAGGAGTCCGATGGCGGTGTAGTAGGAGCCGACGTCGGTCGCCTTCGTGGCCTCCACCTCAATTCCGAGGTTGGCCGACAGGTGGGAGGCGATCACCTCGGCGAGGACCGTTATGAGCGGTACGTAAGGCCAATAGATGATCTCGTGCTTATCTCCTGGGTTGGGGTCGGCCTCCCCCCACAGGCTCCTCGCGACCTCCGGATCGAAGACGTAGGGGTTCTCGTCGTCCGGCAGGTTGTTCCCCATAGCCCGCAGGTCGGGGAACTCGTCGAAGAACGTATTCCAGGTGCCGGTCACCGGCAGCACCGCCGCTGCCCCCTCGAATACGGTGTCGATGATTCCTTGATGGTCGATCGCCTTCGCGATGGCCATTCGGGATCTTTCATCCGCGAAGGGGGCGCCCTCACCTTCGCTCTTGAATCCCACCGAGAAGATCCTCCAGGTTTGGAACGACTCGACGATGGTGCAGTCGGGGCAGAGCCGACCGTAGTTCACCGCCGCCGACGGCGTGTTCACCCCCAGGTTCTGCATGTCCATGTCGATCTTGCCGGTGATCATGGCGGAGCGCGTGAGGTTGGGCGTCACCCCCAAGATCACCTCATAGCCGTCGAGGTAGGGCAGCGGCGCGCCGTCGGCACCGTCCTTGAAATAGTCGGGGTTGGCCGCGAAGGAGACCTCGACCTGCGGGTCGTGACCGACCTGGATCATGGGGCCGGTGCCGACGACCCTGTTGTTGTAGTGGCCGTCGAGGGCGAAGATTTCGGGCGGAACGACGCGGGCGTTCCACTCCGACAACATGGTGGCGTAGTTGGGGTCCGGCAGGCCCAGTTTCAGCTCGACGGTGTACCGGTCGATGGCCCGCGCGCCGGCGAGCTGCGTGGTGAACCGTTGGTTGTTCTGTGGCGTGCCTTGCGACTCGCCGTCCGGCTTGGTCAGCTGCCCCAGCCAGTACATGACGGTGTGGACGACGTCGTCGGCGGTGAACTCCCGTCCGTACAGGCCTTCGAGCTCTTCGGAGTAGGAGGGGTGACTGGGGTCGATGGTGTGCCACTTCACCCCTTCCGCGAGCTTGAACGTCAGCGTCGTCGCGTCGGTCATGCTCCACTCGGTCGCCAGGTCGCCTTGCGATGTACAGGAGCCGACATCGCCCACCCGCAGATAGGGCGCCGGCGTACACCGCGTGATGGAGTTGTACGATGGCGTGACCGCGACCGCCGTGGCGAACGAATCGCTGAGCACGAGGTCGGTTCCGCGGGTGGGGAGCGGGAAGCCGTAAATGAAGGTCCCGCCGCGCTGGGGCGGCGCCCGCCAAGTATCGAGCCCGTTCCCTTGGATGATGCGCCAGCCGACGATTTCTTCGGTGATGGCGCCCAACTTCGGAGGCGGCGTGGGCGTGGCGGTGTGCATGATGATCGCAGGCGAGGCGGTCGGGGCCGGGACCGGAGTGGCCGCCGGGGCCGCGGTCTCCACGACGACCGCGGGAGTCGCCGTCGCTTGCGGGGTCGGCGTGTGTACGATGACCACGGCATCGGGCGGGGGTTGGGGCGTCGGCGTAGGTTCGGCGCCGCCGCACGCGGCCACGACAAGGACGCCGGCCAGGAAGGCGATGCCAAGCGCGATGGGTCTTGAGATCCTCTCCCGGGTCATGCGTCCTCCTGTCCGTCCGCAGCGCCGCCGCCGGCCCTGGTACATCGGATGCCGAAGTATACAAAACTCGGCCGGCGCCGTGTTTCGTAGCGCAAACGCCCCACCCGGCATGGGCCAACGGACCCGCCGGGAGGCATGTGATAAGTGACGGCCCTCCGCCGGGCCCGCGCTATAATGGCCCCACTCGCTTCTGTTAGCCGGAGTGGCGGAATGGCAGACGCGGCGGTCTCAAAAACCGCTGGGGGCAACCCCGTGTGAGTTCGACTCTCACCTCTGGCACCAACCACGCTTGCGAAATGCGGGCTGCGGCAAGGTTCCCCCGTAGCAACTGTCTTGATGGTCAAGCAACTGTTCGGGCTCTAAGATTGAATAGGCGGGGCGACCACGCTACAGGACGGTCTGCGAGACCTAGGGGCGTACGGTCTGCCCCGCCACCCTCGCCAAGATACAAGGGGCGACCCTCGTGGTCGCCCGCTCCGCTCCCGTAGGGGCGCGTCGCGACGCGCCCGTCCCCCTCCCCGCCGCGGCGCCGCCCGCGGGGCGCTGCTCCCTGACCACCCCCGGTTAAAACGTGTGCGCCGATGCGCGAATCGCGGCCCGGACGCGGCAAGAACACGACCGGGACCTGGCGAGATCGTGGTGAACGATGGCAAATCGGCGGCGAGCCGTAACCTTCCCCGCCGCCTCAACAGGGTAGCCGGTGGAAGTCGCGAGCGGCCGCAACCCGAAAACGTCCACGACGTTCGCGAAATGTTCACGACGCCACACCTGTAGATGCGCTCACGGCGCTCACGAGCGCTCACGAACGCTCACTCCTCTCGGCTTAAGGGAGACGGCGGAGCGGCCTTACGCCGCCGCGAGGGCGGCTTGGGCTTCGGCGCAGAGGGCGTCCACGTCGGTGAAGGTCGCGGCGCGGGCGGGCTGGAGGAAGAGGAGCGAGACTTCCTTGATGGGCCGGCCGGTGGCGTTCCGCGCCGCGAGTGCGTAGGCCCCGCCCTGCAGGCGGTACCGCTCGGGCGGTTCCTCTTCCGCTTCGAGGGCGTCCGTCTTGTAGTCCACCAGCACGAGCTCGCCGTCCTCCTCGAAGAGCAGGTCGACGAAGCCTTCGAGGAGCCTGCCTTCGGCGGGCGTGCTGACGTAGAGTTCGCGGTAGTACTTGCCCGACGCCACGGCCCGCTTGACCAACGCCGACTCGACCGCCGCCTGCGCGAGATCCTCCACCTCCCGCCACCGGTCGGCGATGCCCTCGGCGGCGGCTTGGGCCCGGCTGACCGCCTCGATGCCGGCGCCGGAGGCGAGGTCGATGCTCTGCAGCACACCGTGGACGGCGCGGCCCAGGCTCGTGCCTCCTCGGCCCCTCCGGTAGGGGGCATGCTCCTCGTCGCGTTCCTCCTTGGCCTGTTGGGCCAAGGTCGTCGCCGCGACGGCGTCGGGCGTCGATGCGGCCGCGACCAGCGCCGCACGCTCTTCGATCCAGCGCTGCCGGTCGGGAGCCGTGAGGTCGCGCGGCGCCCCATCGGAGGGCGGTGGGCCGCCGTCCGGCAGGGCGTCGAGGTCGACCCCGCGCCAGAGCGGCTCGTTCCCCTCGCACAGCTTCTCGATGCTCGCCGCGTGCGATGCGCCGGACTCCCGCCGGAAGAGGCTGAGCACGAGGTGGTCCTCGGCGCGGGTCGCCGCCACGTAGGCGAGCCGCACGCCTTCGGCGGCGTCCGCGTCCCGCTCTACGTCCTTGGCCGTGTCCCAGCCGGGGGTGTGGAATATGCCGCCTCCGAAGCTCATCTCCGGCGCGCCGCCGTCGCGAGGGAAGATGACGTTGCCGGGGCGGGCGCGCCGCTCGGCCCCAAGGCCCGCCAGGATCACGATGGGGAACTCCAACCCCTTCGACGCATGGACGGTCATGATGCGGACGGCGTCTTCGTCGGCTTCGGGGACGGGCACCTCGACGGCGCCGGCGCCCTCCTCCGCCTGCCGCTCGATCCAGTCGAGGAAGCCGCGCAGCGAGCTGCCGCTCGATTCGACGTAGGCCCGTGCCTGGTCGGTGACCCACCGGAGCCGCCGCCAGCGCTCCCGGGGCCTGGGCCTGCCAAACGCGGCCTCGACGACCTGCCGCTCCCGCACCAGCGACTCCACGAGGGCGTCGGGCCGGGTCCACGTCCGCTGGCGGTGGTAGGCAAGGAGTGTGGTGAGGGCATCAACCACCGGCCCTGAGTCGTGCCCTGGGCTGAAATAGTTGAAGCGGCCCCCCGCGTCGGCGAACTCCAGCAGCTCGACGTCGCTGCATCCGAAGAAGGTAGAGCGGAGCGCCGCGGCGATCGCCACCTGGTCGGCGGGGCTGTCGATGGCCCGCAAACAATTGAGGATCTCCCGCACGTCCTGCGTGGCCAGCACCAGCGTCTGGCTCTCCACGCGGTAGGCGAGGCGGGCGTCCTCGAGGGCGTACTCGATGGCCCGCAGGTTGGCCCGCGTCGGCATCAAGATGCAGACGTCCCGCAGCCGCGCCGGGCGGAGGACGGCGCCGTCGGTGCCGGCTCCCCTGTCCCGCACCCGCCACGACCGTTCGATTTCCGCGATGAGGCCGGCCACCGCGGCTGCCTCCGCCTCCCGGACTCCGTCGGCGGTGGCGAGGGCCGTTCCGAAGCGATGGACGCCGAGCGGCGGGTCGGCCTCCGGCGGCGTCCACCGCGCGTCCAGGTCTTCGTAGACCGCCTGCGCGTCCCCGGTCATGTACTGCCGGAAGACGTGGTTGGCCCACCGGATGACCGGCTCCTGCGAGCGGAAGTTCTGGGTCAGCGAGACGCGGTCGTCGCCGAAGCGCTCCCGCACCTCCCCCAGGGCGGCGATGTCGGCCCGCCGGAAGCGGTAGATCGATTGCTTGGGGTCGCCCACAACGAACAGCTTGCCGGGCACGACGGCCACGGTCCTCCAGTCGCCGGACGCGTCGTCATCGGAAGGGTCGTCGTCCGGGTCGCCGGCGAGCAGGAAGGCGATCTCCGCCTGGATGGGATCGGTGTCCTGGAACTCGTCGATGAGGATGTGAGAAAAGCGGCGCTGGAAGTGGCGCCGGCTCTCGGCGTCGTCCCGCAGGAGGTCGCGCGCCCAGACGAGCAGGTCGTGGAACTCGGCCCGCCCCTCGCGCCGTCGTCGCTCCGCGTAGTCGATGACGAAGCGCCGTACCTGTTCCGCAAGGGCGAGCAGCGCCGCCTCCCTCGCCGCCCCGAGCTCCTCCGTCCGGGTGGCCTCGAGTTCCTTGAGGAGTGCCTTGAGGGCCTTGCAACCGTTCTCGCCATCGCCGCCGCTGCGCCAATCGCTCTGCCTGCCCCTTCCGCACGACAGTTGGCCGAAGCGGACGAGTCTCGCCCAGATCGCGCCGTCGTCGCGCTCGCCCGCGAGCCGGTCGGCCAGGTCGGCCACCTGGCGCCCGTGCTGGAAGAGCGGATCGTCCTCACCGAGCTCGGATAGCTTCAGCAGCGCCCCGATTTCGTGCCGGGCGCCAGCCAGCTCCCCCGCGGTTCGCGGCGCGGGATAGGCCGGGGCCGGAAACGAGCGTTCGAGCCGGTCGTAGTTCTCGTGGAAGGCCTTCGCCAGCGTATGCAAATGCTCGGGACGCAGCCCGAGGCGTACGGCCCGGCGCATGGGGCCCGCTGCCTCGATGGAATCGAGGGCGGTGTCCAGCCAGCCCTGCCACGCCTCGTCGAAGGAGAGGTCGGAGGCGATGGGGTCGGAGACCTCGAAGCCGGGAGGAAGACCGGCCTCGAGCGGCCGCTCTCGGAGGAGCGCCCCGGCAAAGCTGTGCAGCGTCTGGACTGAAGCCGATTCGAGGTTCTCGAGGGCCGCGCGGCAGCGTTCCGCTTCCCCACCGCCTGTCCCGTCGGCGGACCGCTGCTCCAGCCCTCCGCGGACCTTCTCGCGCAGCTCGGCGGCGGCGGCCTCGGTGAAGGTGATGGCGGCTATCTCCTCCACCTTGGCCCGGCCCGACGCGATCAGCGCGACGATCCGCGAGACGAGCGCGGTCGTCTTGCCCGCACCCGCGCCGGCCTCGACGAAGAGACTGGTGCCGAGCTCGGTCTCGATGCGGTCGCGGGCGGTCTGGTCGGCCGGGGCCCACTCGGCGGTCATGGTCCGTCCTCCCCGCCGTCCATGAGCGCGGTGTACGGCTCCATCCCGAGCGCGGACCGCTTGCGTTCCCACACGCGGTCACGGTTGGAGGGGCAGATGCGGTCGAAGTCGCAGTAGGTGCAGTTCTCCGGCCCGCGATTCCCCGGCTTGCCCGGATTCGCGGGGACGACGCCCCGTCGGATGCCGGAGATGATCATCGCGGCGATCTCGGTAAACCGTTCCTCCACGTCACGCAGCGCGACATATTTCAGGTCAAACCTGCCGCGCGCGCTGATGAACCAGTACCCGCCGAGAATATCGGCCGCGCCGGGGTAGCGGCGGCGGGCGGCGAGTGCGTAGATGGGAAGCTGGAGGCGGTGTCCCCGGTCCAACGGGTCGTCGTGCATCCCCCTGTACGGATTGGCGCTCCCCGTCTTGTAGTCGATCACCCAAATCTGCGACCCGTCCCCGGCGGCGTCGATCCGGTCGATGACTCCGTGAAAGCGAAGCTCGGTCCCGTCATTCAACGTGAGCGGGACGGGTGGCCAGCCTTCGCCGTGTACGGGGGTGTCCATGGGCCGGGCCCCGCCTCCCGCGTCCATGCCGAATGTCTGCTCGACTCCCACCGGGCTCAGGCCATCCTTGGCCAGGCGCTCGGAGTCCTTTTCGAGGAAGGTGTCCAAGTCCTCCAGGATGTCCTCCCGGGCTACCGCCCAGAGCAGCGGCCGGCCGGTGACGCCCTCGGCCTCGGCGCGCTCGAACTCTTGCGCGGCGATGAGGTCCAGCCGCCGCTTCTCCTTCGGCCCCCACGTCCGGCCGTGGTCCGTCGGGCCGCGGGCCTCGATCTGCTCCTTCATGAACCGCTCCAGGATGGTGTGGACGAGACTGCCCCGCTCGAGGGGCGAGATCGTGAGAATCCGCTCGGGCCGCTCCAGCGCCGACAACCCCAGGACGTCGCCGAAGAAATAGCTGAGGGGGCAGGTCGCCCAGCGCTCCAACCGAGTAGGCGAAAAAGCGCGTTCGAGCTGCCGCCGGAGCAGCCGGCTCGATGCCGCCACCGATTCGAGCCGCCCGTCCCACTCGGTGAAGTCGCGGCTCCGCAGCGCCGCCTCCATGCGGAGGGCGCGTCCCAGGGCTCCGGCGCCGTCGGCCAGCGGGTGGTCGTCGAGACGGCCCCCGTCCGCGCGCCACGCCCGCACCGAGGCGAGGTCGAAGTCGTGCACGTCGGCGGCGGTCACGCCGGCCTCGGCAAGCGCCGCTTCGGGAGACTCGACGATCGACAGCCACGGCTCGTCCTTGTACTCGGCAAGACCGGTGGAGAAGACGGGCGCGCCCGCGAGCCGGCCTGCCGCCTCCAGAAACCACGGCGACGGGTGCTGGCCCCGCTGCGCTCCCGGATCGGTGCGCGGGTAGCTGAGGGACCGCTTGGGCGCCGCCGAAAGCGCCAGCAGATAGAGCCGCCGTTCTTCAAGGGAGCGCTCCGCCGCCGACCGGGCCAGGTGTCCGCCCAACCGCTCCCGCAGGGCGTCGGGGAGCAGGGCATCCTCCTGCTGCTTGGGAGGTAACGATCCGTCGGCCATGCCGACAATGAAGACCGCGTCGAAGGTCATGCCCTGCGCCGCGGCAATGGACGCGGCGAAGACGCCCGCCCCCGTCGCGCCGACCCGGCCCGCCGGCTGGTCGAGGAGCCCGTCGAGCAGCGTGGTGAACCTCTCGATGTCGGCGGAGTCGTCGACCTTGTCGGCGTCGGCCAGCGACTCGATGGCCTCTTTGACTCTGTCGTAGCTCTGCTCCGAGGCGGGCCACTGGCCGGGGTCGTGGGCGTAATCTTCGAGCATACCGGCCGCCCAATCGGCGTAGTCTCCCCAGGAGCCGGACTCTGGCGGCGCGCGGCGGGCGAGCTCCCCGACGAATGTTCGGAGCCGCTCCGTCGTGAGGCGCAGGTTCTCCAGGCGGAGGACTCGCGCCGGCGGATCGCCGGCCGCTTCTGCGCGGGCGGCTTTGGCGGCCTGCTCTCGCCCGTAGCGCGCGAGGCGGTCTTCCCACTGCTCGGCGCCGCCGACCACGCCGGCCTCGGCGGAGACCTCCTCCCACCTCGGCAGCTCTTGCGAGGCGAGCTCCTCGCCCTTGCCGGTCCTGAAGGGAGTCTCGGCGATCAGCGTCATCACCGCCTCGCGGCTCACGTCCGTCTCGAAGACGCGCAGGAGCAGCGTCACGAGCTTGCCCGCCGGCGTGTCCCGCAGCCGCGCCGTATCCGGCCCCGCGATGGGGATGCAGGCGTGGTCGAGTTGGAGCCGCAGCAGCGCGGCGTAGGGCTCGGCCTGCCGGTAGAGGACGGCGATGCGGTGGAAAGGCGTCCCGTCGCCGGCCAACCGCACGATGCGGCGGACGACCTGGCGGATCTCCTCATGGGCGTCGGGCGCGCTGAGCAGATGATCGACGGTCGCGGGACCGGAGGCCGTGGAGCCTTCCGTCGGTGTGGCGTCGAGGAGAACGGCGCTCTGCCGCGTCCGCTCATCGACGCGCTCCTCGCCGGTCATCCCTAGCACCACCCAGGCCGGTCCGGCCTCGCCCAGCGCCTCCGCGAGCGCGGCCTCCGCCGGCGAGAAATCGTGGACGAGGTAGAAGACGACGGCCCCGATGTCCCGCAGGGCGCCGCCCGCCTTCCCACCGCGCACGGCTCCGGCTGCGAGCCGCGTCAACTCCTCCGTCCCGTAGTAGTCGCCGAGCAACCCCTGATAGCCCCGGTACCACGCGACGAGGTGGCGGCGCAGGTCGTCGGTCGACTCGACCTCGTCGAGACGGCCCTCGAGGCGGTCGATCAGCCGGAAGGCCTGCGCCGCGCTTTGCTGCGTCTTGGGGTGACCGGCGACGGCGGCGAGGGGGCCGTCGCCGAGATTCCGGCCCGCGGCGTTGACCGCGGCCTGCGCGAGCGCGGGAGTGAGCGGCGTCTTGCCCCGGCCCGCCGCCTCCGGCGCGCCGAGGTACTCCGCCAGCCGGGCCAGCGTCATGAACCGCACGTTGATCAGGCCCGCCGGACGGCTGAGCCGCCGCCGCAGCGACAGCCCCGCGTAGCTCGTCGGCGTGACCACCGTCACCGGCGCCAGGTCATCATCGGCCTTGGCCGCCGAGATCAGCGCCCGCAGCCGCTCGAAGGCCGCCTCGCCGACGGGTTCGAGGAAGACGCGGACGCGCCGGTCATCGTGTCGGTCGGTCGTCAAGGGCATGCGCTCGTGCGGCTCCGGTGGGAATGGAAAGCAACGCGGGGCCATTCTACCCTCGCAAGTCACCTGCGGCGGCCCTGGCCGGGCGCCGCCCTTGGTACTCTAGGAGACATGAAGCCAATCAGGGTCACGTTCGACGAGGAGTTACTCGACAGACTTGACCGCTCTCCAGCGGTCCGAGAACACGGCCGTTCCGCGGTGTTGCGGCAGGCTGTCGCCGACTATTTGGAGCGCAACGAGGCCCAGGAGATCGAGCGACGATACCGGGAGGGCTACGGCGCACCTCCCCCCGCCGAGCTTGAGGGGTGGGTTGACGAGGGCGTATCCCCGGTCTAGTTCCCGCTCACCCGCGGCGGCTCCAGAAGCGTGGGTCGAGGACGTCGCGGGCGGCGTCGCCGAGGACGGCGAAGCTGAATACCGCGAGCGTGAGGGCGGCGGCAGGGAACAGCGTCAGCCAAGGCGCGGTCTCCAGGAAGCCCCCGGTGCCCTCGCGGAGCATGCGGCCCCACGACGGGTCGGGCGGTGGCGCGCCGAGGCCGAGGAAACTGAGCGACGCCTCGGCCACGATCGCCTGCTCCAACAGCGAGGCGGCGAGCACCGCCATAGGGCCGGCGCCGTTGGGCAACACGTGGCGTACCAGGATGCGGAGCTGCCCCGCGCCGGCCGCCTCGGCGGCGGTGACGTAGAGCTCGCCGCGTGCCTTCAGTGCCTCGGCGCGGGCCAAGCGGACCATCTGCGGCGTCGCGGCGACGGCGACGGCGGCGATCACACTGCCCGTCGAAGGCGTCAGCGCCGCCACCAGCACCAGCGCCAGCACGAGAATGGGGAAGGCCAGCAGCGCGTCGACCACCCGCTGGATGGCGAGGTCGAGCTTCCCGCCCACGTACCCAGAGACGAGTCCGATGGCGGCCCCCGCCGCCACGGCGATGGCCACCGAGACCACGCCGACGTAGAGCGAGATCCGCGCCCCGTGCACGACGCGGCTGAAGACGTCGCGCCCCAGCGTGTCCGTTCCGAAGAGGGCGCCGCCCGACGGCCCCTCCAAGCGGGCGGCGATCTCTTGCGCCACGGGATCGTGCGTCGCGATCAGGTCGGCGAAAATGGCGAGCGCCGCGAGCGCCGCGAGCACCGCCACCCCGACGGCCCCGAGCGGCTTGCGCCGGGCCAGCGACCAGACTCCGCTTAGCCAGGCCGCATTCCTAGGCACGGTATGCGACCCGTGGATCGAGCACCGCGTATGCCGTGTCCGCGATCAGGTTGATGCAGAGTACGAAGAAAACGAGCAGCATCGCCAGCGCCTGCACAACCGGGTAGTCGCGTCCCGCCGCGGCGTCGGCGATGCCCCGCCCCAGCCCGGGCAGGCCGAAGACGACCTCGACCACCACCGCGCCGCTGAGCAGCGCCCCCGCCTGCAGCGCCCCCACGGTGACGATGGGGATCGCTGCCGGGCGCAGGGCGTGCCGGAACAGGATCACGCGCTCGGCCAGACCCTTGCCTCGGGCGGCGCGCACATAGTCCTGGCCCAGCGTCTCCAGCACCGCCGCCCGCGTCATCCGCACCAGCGCGCCGGCGAGCCCGAAGCCGAGCACGAGCGCCGGGACCACCGTGATCCGGACGTGCCGCCACGGGTCTTCCCATGGGTCGGCGTAGACCAGCGGCGGCGTCCAGCCGAAGACGATGAGCAGCACCAACAGCACCACGAGGGCGAGCACGAACGCCGGCGCCGACTGCCCCGCGATGGAGACGGCCCGCGCCGCGTAGTCGGGCCACCGGTCCTGCGCCCGCGCCGCGAGCGCGCCGAGCGGAATCGCCACGAGCAGCGCCGCCGCCCCGGCGTAGAGCGTCAGCAGCAGCGTCACCGGCGCCTGCCGCCCGATGATCGAGGGAATGCCCTCACGCGACACGAACGAGCGGCCCCCGAAGTCGCCGTTGACGAGGCTCCACAGCCAGTCGCCGTACTGGACGGCGAGCGGTTCGTCGAGGCCGAGCTCCTCCCGCACCCGCTCGATCTGCTCGACGTCGTGCGCGGTCTCGCCGGCGCCGCTGAGCACTACCTCGGCGACGTCGCCCGGCGCGACCCGCATGATGAGAAAGACGACCGCGGACGCGATCAGCAACGTCGGCACGAACAGGGCCAGCCGTATGGCGAGATAGCGGGTCACGTTGCGAGGCTCCGGGGATCGGCCCTCCGCGGACTCCGCCCGCGCGAGCTACCTGTCGAGCCACACCGTGGCGAAGTCGGTGTGGGTGTGGCCGTCCTCGGGTGGGATGATAACGCCGCGCGCGTGGGCGCGGTACGGGACGACCTGCACCGAGCCGGCGATGGGCACTACGTACGCCTGCTCGCGGATGAAGTACTGCTCGAACTCGCGCCACACCCGCACCCGCTGGTTGAAGTCCCGCGCCGCCCGTAACCGGTCGTAGAAGTCGTCCACCAGCCGGTCGTCGTGCTTGGCGTACGCGTCGGGGTTCTCCTCGTAGCGGCCGAACACCGACTCCGTACCCTCGGGCACCGGCGTGGTGAAGTGCGCCCCGGGCTGACTGTCGTACTCGAGGCTGACCCGCCCCCGGTTCCACTCCGCCTCGTCGACCACCCGCAGCTCCAGGTCGACGCCCAGGCCGGCGAGCTGCCCTTGAAGGAACTCGCACCGCGTCACCAGCCGGGCGCGGCAGAGGTAGTCCATGGAGAAGCCGTCGGCGTAGCCGGCCTCCTCCAGCAGGCGTCTAGCCTCGGCGCGGCGCTCCTCCAGCGCCCCCGAGTTGAAGCGCGGCCACGTCACGAAATCGTTGCCGGTGAACGGGTTGGTGAGACCGAGAATCGGCGAGACGTACCCAAACCCGCCCAAGACGCCAGGGATGGCGGCCTCGCGGTCGATCCACAGCGAGACCGCTTGGCGCACCCGCACGTCCTGCCACGGCCCTTCCTTCAGCACGTTGAAGGCCAGCCGGAACAGACCCCCCTGCATGTGGCCGTACCAGACGTCCCCGCCGAGGTCGCGCTCGTAGCCCCGTTGGCGCTCGACGGTGAGGTAGTGCCCCTCGCCCCGGGCGCCGCCGTCGAGCCGGCCGGTGCGGAAGGCGGCGTCCATCGCGGCCGCGTCGGGCGTGATCACGAAGTCGATACCGTCTAGGTAGGGGAGCGCCTCGCCCTGGGCGTCCCGCTCCCAGTAGCCGTCGAAGCGCCGCAGCCGCAGCACCGAGCCCGGCTCGTAGCCGTCGAGCTTGAACGGCCCCGTCCCCACCAGCCCGACGTCGACCGGGCCCACACTCAGGTCGCCGCCGTCGATCAGCGGGCGCAGCAGATGCTCGGGGTGCGCGACCTTGAGCCGGGGGTTCATCAGCACTTCGAGGTAGTGGGGGTTCGGCTCGGCGAGCCGGACGCGCACCTGCCGGAACGGCAGCACCTCGACCGCCGTCGTCTCTCCCGCCGCAAGACCGAGGTCGCCGCGAAAGTACGCCGGAGCCCGCACGCCGCGTTCGTCGTCGATGCCGAACGCGGCCAGCTCGAACCAGAATGCGACGTCGTCCCCGGTGAACGGCTCGCCGTCGTGCCATACCGCGTCGCGGCGTAGGGTGAACGTCCACTCGGTGAAGTCGGGCGAGACCGTCCAGTCGCTCGCCAGGCCAGGGCAGACGAGGTAGATGTTCTCCCGGCACCGGAAGACGAGGTTGCCCGGCCCAAACAGTCCGCCGCCGGGGTGGTGCAGCGCGATGCTGCTGGTGCGCATCGGATCGAACGCGGCGGGCGGGTCGCTGCGGTTGGCCAGGACCAGCACTCCGTCCCGACGGGCCAACCGGGCGTTCTCCGCCAAATCCGCCGTCGGCGCGGGAGACGGTGTCGTAGTGGCCGCCCCCGGCGATGGGCTCGCCTCCGGCGCCACCGTCGCCTCCGGCCCCGCCGCGCCGCAAGCCGCCGCGACCAGCGCCACGACGACCGCGCAGGCCACCGCCCGCCAAAGCATGAAACCCCTGCTCATCGCTGCAACATCCGCGAACCTGCCCGCGTTCTAGGATACGCAGCCGCGCGCGGCCGCGGATGGGGCGCGCCGATGCCCAAGGAACCGGACGGCGTCGGCCTCCGTGAGCCGATGCGGCGGCCCCTCAGGTCTATAATCGCGGCGTCTCCGACCCTTGCGCCCGGCCCGGCCGGAGGGTTGGGCAGGAGGAGAACCCCATGTATAGCCCCGAACGGCATCCCGAAAGCGAAGGACCCGCATTGGCGGCGGTCCAGGCGTACATGGACGCGGTCAACGAGGGCGATAGCGACGCCTTCCAAGCCACGCTGCACTATCCCCACACCCGCCTCGCCGGCGGCGGCATCCGGCACTGGGAAGAGCCGCCCGCGCCCCGCGACATCCGTGCCGGCCTCCGCAAAACGACGCCGGGCTGGGCCCGCACCGAGCTCGACGAAGCCCGCGTCGTCCAGAGCTCGCCGGACAAGGTCCACGTCGCGGTCAAGTTCACCCGCCGCGACGCCGAGGGCAACGCCCTCGAGGTCCACCGCTCCTTCTACGTCGTCACCAAGATCGACGGCCGCTGGGCCATCCAGCTCCGCTCCAGCTTCGTCCCCAACCGCCAGCTGTAGCTGCACGCAGGGCGTAGACTTGGCCCGCGGGGCCCCAGCTCCGCATCACCGCAACGTGGGGAGGGGGCTGGGCTGAAGCGCGCTCCATTCAAGCCTGAGCGCCGCCGCTAACCACCATGCCGCCCAAGCGAGACTATTACGAAGTCCTCGGCGTAAGCCCGACCGCGAATCAGCGGGAGATTCGGCGGGCTTACCGTCGGAAGGCGTTTGAGAACCATCCCGACCGCAACAAGTCGCCCGGCGCCGAGGACCGGCTCAAGGAGATCAACGAGGCCTACGAGGTCCTCAGCGACGCCTCGAAGCGCTCTCAGTACGACCTCGATCGCCGGCGCGGGCCGTCTCGGCCGCCGCCGGGTCCACCGCCGCCGTGGTACGAATCGACCGGGCAGGCCGGTGCGCCCCCTCCGCCTCCGCCCCCGCGCTCCAGACCGACCGGGGGTGCCCGCGGCGGCCGGACCGGCGCAC
>DAOUKZ010000212.1:0-21070 GCA_034420775.1 Dehalococcoidia bacterium | reverse complement strand
ATTCCGGTCATCTTCACGGGCGACCGCTACGCCGCGGGCGGCGGCGACTCCGGCGTGCGCGGCGAAAAGTTCCCCAGCCTGGCCGAATACCTGCGCGACGGGGAGCCGTGGGTCGAGATCGATCCCCGCGTCGCCCCCCGGCCCGGCGAGCCGATCATCTGGAAGAAGGCGAGCTCGGCGTTCGCCAACACCTATCTTGTCCCGGTGCTCCAGCACCGTGGCGTCGACACCTTGGTCTTCGTGGGCGCCGCTACCAGCGGCTGCGTCCGGGCCTCGGTGACCGACGCCGTGTCCGCGAACTTCCGCGCCGTCGTGGTCGAAGAGGCGGTGTGCGACAAGAACGTCTGGGCGCACAAGGCGACGCTGTTCGACCTGTGGCGCTACGTGGCCAGCGTCGCGCCGATGGTCGAAGTGCTGGAGTGGATGCGTTCCCAGAGCGAGGCGCGGAGCGGCTAGGCCTTCTCGTAGGACGCGTCGCGTTTCTGGATGAAGGCCCTGAGGTTCTTCGCGCTCATGCCCTCGTGGCCCGCCTTGTGTTCGTCCGTAAACATGCACGCGGTCCACGTCTCGAAGTGCTGCTCGTGCGACGTGCGCCAGCCCATGCCGTCCAACATGCGGTTGACTGTGCGCTTGGTGGCCTGGAGGGCAGCCGGCGGGGTCAGGGCGATCTTGCGCGCGATCCGCATCGTCTCCTCTTCGAGACGGTCGCGGGGGACGACCCAATTGACGAGGCCGAGTCGGTGCGCTTCCTCGGCCTCGAGGTACTCGCCCGTCCACATGAGCTCCTTGGCCTTGCGCACGCCGACGTCCCAGGGCTCGACGAGCAGCTCGAGCCCGCCCGCCGCCATGAGCACGACGGGGTCTCTGAACCTGGCGTCGTCGGAGGCGACGATAAGGTCGCACATCGAGGCCAGCAGCCAGCCACCGGCGATGCAGTAGCCGTGGACCTGCGCGATGGTGGGCTTGCGGGTATAGTGGACCGCCATGCATTTCTCGAAGATCGCCTCGTGAAAGATGCGGCGCACCATCTCGGTGTCGCCCTCGAACCACTTGTCGGCCGATGGGCCGCCGAAGGCGAGGGGGTCGCGGGGAAAGGCCTTCAGGTCGTGGCCCGATGAGAAGGCGCGGCCCGCTCCGCGCAGTACCACAACGCGGACGTCCTCGTCGGCGTCGGCGGCGCGAAAGGCGGCGGCAAGCTCGTCTTTCATCGCCTCGTTCTGGGCGTTGAGCACCTCCGGCCGGTTGAGCGTGATGACGGCGGCGCGGTCGTCAACGTCATAGGTGATCGTTTCGTACGTCATGGGCGCCTACCTGAACGGCTCATCGCGCCGCCGGATGAACTCGCGGAGGCCCAGGTTCTCACGTTCGCGGTGCAACTGCTTGTGCTCGTCCCCGAAGTGGTTCGCGAGCCACACCTCGGTCTGCTGCTCGTGGCTCGTGCGCCAGCCCATGCCGTCGAGCATGTGGTTGATGGACCGTTTTGTGGCCTGGAGCGTGGCGGGCGGTGTCAGGGCGATCTTCTGCGCCAGCCGCATCGTCTCATCGTCGAGCCGGTCGCGGGGCACGACCCTGTTCACCGCGCCGAGGCGCCACGCCTCCTCCGCCGTCATCGGCTCGCCGAGCCACAGGATCTCCTTGGCCTTGCGCACGCCCACGTCCCACGGCTCCATGAGCACCTCGACGCCGCTCGACCCCATGCGCACCACGGGGTCGGCAATCGAGGTGTCGTCGGCGGCGACGATGAGGTCGCACATCGACGCCATCGCCCAGCCCCCGGCGATCACGTGCCCGTGCACCTGGGCGATGTTCGGCTTCTTGGCGTAGTGGATGTTCAGGAAGAGGCGCAGGATCTTCCACACGAACTCGGCGACCTTCTCGGTGTCGCCCTCGAACCACTTGCGAGGGTCCTCCGCGCCGAAGGCCGTCGGGTCGCGAGGCAGCTGCTTCATGTCGTGGCCGGCGGAGAAGGCGCGCCCCGCACCCTTGAGGATGACCACGCGGATGTCGTCGTCCTCGTCGGCCGCCCGCAGGGCGTTATCGACGTCTTCCTTCAGCGCCTCGTTCTGGGCGTTGAGCAATTCAGGACGGTTGAGCGTCACGACCGCCACGGGACCGTCGGTCTCGTAAAGAATGTGTTCGTAGGACATTGCCCCTCCTCCTCGCTCCAAGCGGCGCAACGCTAGACGAGGACTTCGTCTCTCGTCAATCTCTCAATGCTCCCCTCGCTCCTGCCGAGCAGGCCGCGCAGGACGAAGTCATTGTCGGCCCCGATGTTGGCCACGGTGCGGCGAATGCGCGCCGGCGTCCGATCGAGTTTCCATGGGTTCGTGTAGGCTACGTTGCCGACGTCCATGGGTACGTCGGACTCGACGGCGAGCGGCCTGCGGTACTGGAGGTGCGGATCGTCGAGTTGGCCGCGGGCGTCGAGCACGGGATAGGCGGGCACGCCGGCGGCCTGCAGCCGGTAGGTGAGCTGCCAGCGTTCGAAGCCAACCGTCCAGGCTGCTACCGCCGCGTCGATCTCCTCGTAGGCGCGGAGCCGTTGGAAGGCGTCGCGGTACCGGCGCAGGGGCGCCCCCGCCGGGCCCATGCATTGGAGCAGGGCTTGGTATTGGCCTTCGTCTTCGGCGGAAATGCCGATCCAGTGGTCGTCGCCGGCGCAGGGATAGATGCCGTGCGGCGCGGTCGTGGTCGGGCGGTTGCCCCGGAAACCCATCGTCCGCCCGTTCATCGAGTATTCAAGCACGGCCTCGGCGTCGACCGCGAGCAGCGCCTCGCCCTGCGCGAGGTCGATCTGCTGCCCCTGGCCGGTCTTTTCTCGGTGCGCCAACGCGGCCATGACGGCGATGACGCCGAAGGATGCCCCCAAGGGGTCGCCCTCGGCGGTATCGGCGCGCGGCCAGGCCTCTCCGGGGTAGCCGATCAGGCTCGCGCGGCCGTAGAGGGCGGAGAGGGACGGCCCCTGCGTCAGGCGGTCGCGCCAGGGACCGTCCAGACCCGCCGCGGGAAGGGAGAGCATGATGAGCGACGGGTTGAGCCGGCGGAGGGTCTCGTAGCCGAGCCCCAGCCCGGGAAGGGTGCGAGGAGCGAAGTTCTCCACCACGACGTCGACGATCCGGGCGAGCTCGCGGACGAGCTCGACGCCTGCATCATGGGACAGGTCGGCGCTGAGGCAGATGCGGTTGCGCAGGTAGTACGACGCCGCGTGCTCGGGCGGGTCGTCGGGGCCGAACTCGGGACGGCCCGACATGACGGCCCTCCCCCGCGTCTCGACGCGGACGATCTCCGCGCCCATGTCGCCGAGCATATGGACGCACAGGGGCCCCGCCCAGATCTGGCCGAGGTCGAGCACCCGCAGGCCCTCCAGCGCTCCGGTTCTCATACGATCCCCGCTCTACTCAGGGCAACGAGCTCATTCGGCCTAAACCCAAGCATCTCGCAATAGACCCGCCGATTGTCGGCCCCAAGCGGCGGCGCCGGAGCCGAGCTCAGGACGCAGGCGGGGAGGCGGAACGGCAGGCCCGGAGCGTAGGCCTCGCCGCCCGGATAGCGCACCGGCGCCAGGGACTCCCGGTGCCGCATGTGGTCCGAATCCAAGACTTCGGCGATGGTCTGCACCGGTTGGAAGGGGACGGGCAGGCGCCCGAAGAGGTCGAAGAGCTCCGCCTTTGTCTTGGTTTCAAGCCATTGCATCTGCAGGGCGTCGAGCGTGTCGAAGCCGAGGTCTTCCTCGATGTAGGGCCGGTCGAGGTTGTAGATGCGTGGATCGCTCGTCCAGTCCTGCCCCTCCATCTCGTCGAGATAGCGCTGCCAGTGACGGACCGAGGACGAAATGATGGTGACGTAGCCGTCCTTGCAGGGCAGCGTGACCCAGGGCAGCAGCCAGCCGTGATAGCCCTGCCGCGGCGTGTCGCCGCCGAATCCGACGGTGATGGCGCCCCCGAACCGCACCGCGCGGAGGTCGCGGTGCGCGCCGACCAGGGTCGAGATCGCTTCGAGCGACGAGATTTCGACGCCCTGGCCAAGCCCGTCCCGCTCCCGGCTGTGGACGGCGGCGAGCGTCGCGGCGCAGCCCTGCAGACCGCCCCAATACTCTGCCTCCCGCGCCGGTGACATGAGCGGCGCCCTATCGGGGTCGCCGAGGTGGTAGGCGACCGAACCGGCGGCCGCTTGCAGTGTTCCGCCCACGAACGAGGCATGGGGGCCGTCGTTGCCGAAGACGCTGACTTGCGTCCAGATCAGGGCGGAGTCGCGCGCCGCCTCGTCGGCCAGCAAGTCGCGGAGGGACGCCGGCAGGGAGCCGTCGGTGACGACGACGTCGGCCCACCGCGCCAGCTCCAGGGCCAGCCGTTCGCCGGAGCGGGGCGCGAGGTCGAGGGTGACGCTCCGCTTCCCGCCGTTGAGGTAGTGGAAGAGCCCGCCCCGCTCCGAATGGGGCAGGTCGTCTGGGAATGGGCCGTAGTCGCGCAGCGGATCGCCGGCGACCGGCTCCACCTTGATGACGTCGGCGCCAAGCCCGGCGAGGAGTTTGCCGCAGAAGGGCGCCGATATCTGCTCGGCGAACTCGACCACGCGGAGGCCCGCCAAGGGGGGCGGTGTGCCATTCGTGGTCATGCCGTCGCTGCCGTCCTCCGCAGACTCGCGCATGGGTCAGGACGGCGCCGCGTCGGCATCGAGGCGCGCCAGCATGGGTCGCAATGCCTGGTCCTCGACGAGCGCCGCGCCGTTGCCGATCAGCGCCAGGGCCTCGTCGCGGCTTCTTCCCAGGAGCCCGCACAAGACTTCGTCCCAGTCCTGGCCCAGCAGGGGAGCGGGTCCGCGCGCTCTAGCCGTGGAGGCGTGGAAGCGCATCGGCGAGTTCATGACCCGGATCGGCGCTTCGATGACCGGATCGTCGATGTCCACGAGCATGTCGCGGGCGCCGGTGTTGGGGTCGGCGACGACCTCGGGGATGTCGCGCACCTTGCCGCAGATCAGCCCCTTCGACAGCAGCAGATCAATGACGTCTTGGACGGAGTCGAAGCTGGACACCCACTCTTCGATGATGCCGTCCAGCTCCCGCTTGCGCTCGACGCGGTTCCAGCGGGTGGCGAACCGTTGGTCGTGCTCGAGCTCGGGCATCCCCATCGTCTCCGTCAGCAACGTCCAGGCGGGGTCGCTCATGGCGGCGAGGACCATGAAGCCGTCCCTGCCGCGGTAGACGTTCACCGGCGCGTTGTCGGTGCGGCCGCTGCCCGACCGGGCCGGCTCGATGGCGCCGTCGCTGAGGAGGTACTGCTGGAAGGTGATCTCCTGTTGCCAGATCGCGCAGTCCATGAGCGCCACATCGACGTGCTCGCCGCGGCCGGTGAGGAGCCGGTTGTAGAGTGCGGAGACCGTGGCCCCGTAGGCGTGTAGGCCGGTGGTCGTATCGCAGTAGGCGTTGCCCGTCCATGTGGGCGGGCCGTCGGGGTCGCCGTTGATCCACATCATGCCGCTCAGAGCCTGGATGTTGTAATCGCCTCCGCGCCGCTCGGAGTAGGGCCCATATTGGCCGAACGCCGATATGGAGCAGAGGATCACGGAAGGATTGAGCCGCCGAAGGTCCTCATAGCCGTAGCCCAGATTCGCCATGACGCCGGGCCGGAAGTTCTCGACGACGACGTCCCCGATCGACACGAGCTCGTCGAGCACGGCCTTGCCGTCAGCCGCGCGGAGGTCGAGGGCGATGTCGCGCTTGCCGGCGTTCTGCTGGATGAAGTAACCGCTGCGCCCCTCGCGCTGGTGCTGGAAGGAACGGGTGTGATCGCCGCCCGGAGGCTCGATCTTGATGACCTCGGCGCCCAGGTCGGCCATGAGCCTGGTGCAGCTTGGGCCGGCGAGACCTCGCGACAGGTCTATCACCCGGACGCCTCGTAACAGTTCCGCGAGAGGTCGTGACATGATTGGGCCGAGCGGGAGGGTAGACGCTACTATAGCAGCGTCATCACCCCGGAGGATGAGATGCCCCCTGACGAGCTAACCCTGGACATATTCCGCACCTTGGCCGCGGACGCCGGGTTCGACGCCGACGACCCGCACCTGGCCGACCTCTATCCGAGCGTCGTTGCGCTGCGGGCGGTGCTGGACAAGCTGCGCGAGGTCGAGCTAGAGGATGAAGAGCCGGCGCTCGTGTTCCGGCCGGGGCCGACGCCATGAGCGGGGACGATCTCTGCCACCGCACGATTCCCGAGTTGAGCGTGCTGCTGCGCTCGCGGCAAGTCTCGCCCATCGAGGCCGTGGGCACGTTCCTGGACCGTATCGACCGGGTCGAGCCCGAGGTTAACGCGTTCATCACCGTCGCTCGTGACGAGGCGAAGCAAGCGGCGGAGCAAGCCGAGGCGGAGATCGCGCGGGGCGAGTACCGGGGAACGATGCACGGCATTCCCGTCGGCATCAAAGACCTCTACGACACCGCCGGCATCCGCACCACCTCCGGCTCGAAGATCGACGCCGACCGCGTCCCCACCGCCGACAGCGCCGTCGTCGAGGGACTGAAGGGCGCGGGCGCGATCATCATCGGCAAGGTGATGATGACCGAGTTCGCCTTTGGCGAGCAGGGCCGCAACGCCCACTACGGCGACGTCCACAATCCGTGGGACCTTGCGAGGATGCCCGGCGGCTCGAGCACGGGGTCGGCGGCGAGCGTCGCGGCGGGCGAGTGCGCGGCCTCCCTCGGCAGCGACACAGGCGGCTCGATACGGGTACCGGCGTCGCTGTGCGGCCTCGTCGGACTGAAGCCGACCTACGGACTGGTGAGCCGGCGGGGCATGACGCCGCTCTCGTGGTCGCTGGACCACGCCGGGCCGCTCGCCCGCACCGTCGAGGGCGCCGCGGCGACGCTGCAGGCTATTGCCGGCCACGACCCGCTCGATCCGACGTCGGCGAATGAACCCGTCCCCAACTACGAGGAGCGGCTGACGGGGGAGGTAGGCGGACTGCGCGTCGGGGTGCTGCGCGAATACGTGTGGGACCTGATCGACCCTGAGGTGGAGCGCCTCGCGCGTGCCGCGTTGGAGCAGGTCGCGGGACTGGGCGTGGAGGTAGAGGATGTTTCCGTCCCTCGCCTCGAGGACTATGGCCTGGTGATGAGCACGATCATCCCCGCTGACGCGGCAGCAGTGCATCGCGAGACGGTTCTGCGGCGTGGCGCCGACTACGATCCGGTGACACGCATTCATATCGAGTCGGGGCTGTTCGTGACGGCGGCGGACTACTCGAAGGCCAACCAGCTGCGGGCCGCACTGAACCGCGACATCGCGAAGGTGCTGGAGCGCGTCGACTTCCTTGTAACGCCGACCTGCCCCGTCACCGCACCCTCGTACGCCGCGCCGGTGGTGACGCTCGGCGGCCAGGAGTTTCCCTCGCGGATGGTGCTTTCTCGCATCACCCGGCTCTTCAACTCGAACGGCCTGCCCGCGGCCACCGTTCCCTGCGGGTTCTCCGAGGGGCTGCCGGTGGGTCTGCAGATCGCCGGGCCCGCCTTCGACGATGCCGGCGTCTTGAATATGGCGTTCGCTTACGAGCAGGCCGCCGGTTGGCACACGCGGCGTCCGCCGCTGGAATAGCCCCGTCGGCTTCGGACACGTTGAGCGGTGCGGTAGACTACTCCGCGCCCCGATCCCTTTCGTAGGAGCCGCCCACCATGGCCAGAAACGTCATCCCAGTCGACCCCGACAAATTCCCCTGGCTCGACCTTCGCCGCTACACATTCTCGTTGGGAACGGAGAAGGACGGGGTCGTCTACGTCTCTGGCCACACCGCGAGCTCTTACAACGAGGAGAAGCGGCGCGTCCTTTGCGAGGGCGACATCGTGGAGCAGTCCAAGGTGGCGTGGGAGAAGATCGGGGTCGTCCTCGAAGCGGCGGGCATGACGTACGACAACATCGTGCGCACGACCGACTACATCGCGCCGCCCGGCCTCGGCAAGTTTCGCGGCACCGCGGCGGTCCGCGAGGAGTACATGGGCAAGAGTCCCGTGGCCTCGACGGGGGTGCTGGTGCACAGTCTGCTGCGGCCTGATGCGCTGATCGAAATCAACGCTATCGCGGTCAAGGGAAAGAAGGAAGCCATCATCCCGCCCGGCCCTGAGTTCGAGCGATTCAAGGAGCTGACCTACGCGCCGGCCGTCAAGGTCGACAACAAGGTCTGGGTCACCGGCATCATCACGCTGGAGCCGAACGACACCGTCGCGCAGGCCGACTGGTGCTACGACCGCATGGAGAAGGTGCTCACCGCCGCCGGCGCCTCTTTCGGCGACGTCGTCAACACCATGAACTACGTGGACCCGCAGGCCACCGTCACCTACCCCGGCGTAACCCAGCTCCGCGAGCAGCGCTTCGGCGGCACTTATCCGGCTTCGAGCAGCGTCCACTTCCACCGCATGCTCTCGCCACATGGGCATCTGGAAATCGAGGCAACCGCGATCATCGGCGGCGGCCGTGAGCAGATCGTGCCGCCGGGCTGGGAGGACTCCTGGCGCGAGATGACGGCGGCGCCGGCGGTCAAGAAGGGGAACCTGCTCTACATCTCCGGCCAAGCGTCGGTCGACCACACGACGGGCCAGAGCCAGGTGTACAAGTACGACCTCGTCGAACAGGCCCGGCAGGCTTACCGCAACGTGGCCCAAATCTGCGCCGAGGCGGGGGTTGGCGTCGACGACATCATGTACACGCTTGAGTGCACGCCGCCCACGGCACAGAACGAGGTGCGGGGCCTCGCCGCCGTCCGCCGCGATGTATTCGGCGACGATTTCCCGGCCGCCACCGGGCTCACCATTCACCAGAACGCGCGGCCGGAGCAGGTCTTCCAGGTCGTCGCCGTCGCCGTCGTCTAAGTCTCGGACGCGGCGGCGTTCCCCCAGGAGCATCTATGGACTACACGACCATCATCCTTGAGAAGAAGGACCATATCGCGAAGCTGACGCTCAACCGGCCCGACGTCATGAACGCGATCAACGAGCAGATGTTCAAGGAGATGACGCACGCCCTGCGCGCCGTGGCCGAAGACCGGGACGCGCGCGTCTTCATCATTACCGGCGCGGGCCGTGCCTTCACCGCGGCCACGGACATCAAGGAGGAGCGCGGCACGACCGACCGGCTCCTGGGCGACCTGACCGAGCTCGAAATCCTGACCTACATCCGCGACTACCCGCAGCAGGTGACGCTCGGCCTGCAGAACATGCCCATGCCAACGATCGCGATGGTCAACGGCCCCGCCGTCGCCGACGGCTTCGACTGGGCTCTGGCCTGCGACCTCCGCGTCGGGAGCGAGAAGGCCCGCTTCATGAACGCTTTCCTCCAGATGGGGCTGGTCTCCAATACCGGGGCGACTTGGCTCTATCCGCGAGCGCTGGGTACCGGCAAGGCGCTGGAGTTGCTCTACACCGGCGACTGGCTCCGGGCCGAGGAGGCCCGGGAGCTCGGCGTGCTCAACAAGCTCGTGCCCGCCGACAAGCTGGAGGAGGAGACGATGGCGCTGGCTCGAAAGATCGCCTCCAAACCTCCCGTTCCCAACCGCCTCGTCAAGGAGATGGTGTACAAGGGGCTTAGGCAGGACCTCGACGAGCACCTTGTCGGCTCGGCCTACGCCGAGGCCTTCACCCTCACTACCAAGGACCACAAGGAAGCCCTCGCCGCCTACCTCGCCAAGCGCGAACCCCACTTCACCGGCGAGTAGCGGGCGCTGGAGATCGCTTAGATTCCGAGTTCGGCGGCGAACTCCTCGAAGTCCCGGCCTTCGCCGGCCTCGAACTGCTTCACCGCGCGCCGGAACGACTCCATCAACTCGGGGTCTCGCATGATTTCCAGCGTCTCCATCAAGCCCTCGTAGTCGTCCCACGCCATGATGGCAAGGACAGGCTTGCGATAACGCCGAACCGCCACCACGCCGGGGGTTTCCTCAAGCTCGCCAACAAGTTGGCCCAGCGATCTCCCCGCATCGTGAATCCCCATCTCCCGGATTGCCTGTCTGGTCTCCATAGCCATGCTACTCCCCTTTTTTGTGCAGCCCCCTCATTGTCTAGAGCAGCCCTCGCTGCACCATACGGTAGGCCACTCGGTACACGTCGTGTTTGCTCCTATCGCGCCGTATGCCAACAACCAAGATGTACACCGCAGGAGGACTCTCCTGGACTTTGTAGATGATCCGATAGCGGCCCGCCCTCACGCGCCGGTACTCCGTCAACTCGCCCAACAGCATTCTCCCCTGGAGTTCCGGGCTTTCGCGCAGATCACGGATACGGCTCGCTATCTGACCGGCGGCCCGCCGGTCCATGACCCCGCGGATATGGGCCTCGGCCTCGGGAAGAATGATGATGGGGTGCTCTTGCGACATGGCCTTTCGACGAAACTTTAGCAGAAAAGTGTCGTATTTTTCTAGCTAAATTGTGACACTTTCGTCATTATTTTTACCCCGCTATGCCGCCTAATGTGACAGTACGACGCGTCAATTAGCCCTTCACTCAGAGGGAAAGGCTGCCGGGGAATGGCGCACCGCTCCCCGTTTGACGCTCCCTGGGGCCGGTGCTAGAGTGACCCCACTTCTGGGAGGGGCCTTCCGATGGAGCGGGAGATCGTGATGGGGGGCATCGGCGGGCAAGGGGTCCAGCTCGCCACCAAGCTCCTCACGCAGGCGCTCAACGCCGAGGCCAAGCACGTCATGCATTTCGCCGCCTTTGGCGGCACGATGCGCGGCGGCAACGTCGAGTGCACCGTCGTGGCCGGTACCGAGGCGCTCCTCGCCCCGCCGATCATTCCCAGCGCGTGGATGGCGATTGCGATGCATCCCAACGTCGTTCCCGTCGTCCGTCCCAAGCCGCGCACCGGTGGCCTCTTTGTCATCAACGGCGGCGTCGTGACCGGCGAGGGCGCGCCGGAGGGCGTGGGTCTGCTCGCGATTCCGGCGGCAAAGCTCGCCGAAGAGACCGGCAACCCCCAGGGCGCGGCGATGGCGATGCTCGCCGCCGTGAGCGAGGCGACGGGCCTGGTCTCAGTCGACCGGCTTGCGGGCGCGCTCGAAACGCTGACGCCGTCCTACCGGCGCGGTACGATCCCGAAGAACGTGGCGGTCATGGAAGCGGGCGCGGCCTACGCGCGGGACCACCTGGCGTCCCTCGACGCCGAGGCGTGGGCACCGGCGCTCGTGTAAACGGAGGCGGCGATGGCGAAGGCCGTCGGGTCCATTGAGATCGACATCGAGCTCTGTAAGGGCTGCGACCTCTGCGTGCAGGTCTGCCCCGTCGACGTGCTGGAGATGTCGACCGAGTTGAACCGTCTCGGCTTCCGCTTTCCCATCCTTCTGGACGGCTGCACCGGCTGCGAGATGTGCGCCCTCATCTGCCCCGACTTCTGTATCACCGAGGTCTACCGAAACGTTCCCGGCGCGGCCCGCGCCTGATGTCCCGCTATGTCTGACCAGCAAGAACGACGGCTCGCCGACGGCAGCCAGGCGATCGCGCAAGCGGCGGTCGACGCCGGCTGCCGCTTCTACGCCAGTTACCCCATTCAACCGAACACCCATCTGATCGAGGAGATGGCGAAGCATATCGGCAAGGCGAGCGGCGTGCACATCAACGCGGAGAGCGAGGGCGAGGCGATCAGCATGGTCTGGGGCGCCGCCGCGACCGGCGCGCGGGCCATGTGCTCGACGACTGCCACCGGCATGAGCCTGATGCAGGAGGCCATGTCGGAGATGTTCGCCGCGCAGATCCCTTATGTGTTCGTCCACATGTCGCGCGGGCAGACCGAATACCGCATCGGGACGCGCGGCGGCGGCCACGGCGAGTACCGGTACGTGTCCTACGCGCCGCATACCGTCCAGGAGGCCTACGACCTGACCCGCCTCGCCTTCTACACCGCTCACAAGTTCACCACGCCGGTCCTGGTGCAGTCCGACTACGTGCTGTCGCACACCGTCGAAGCCGTCGACTTCCAGGGGCTCGATGAATCCGACCTGCCCGATCTCTCGGGGCGGGCGGTCGACGGGGCGCGGGGACGCACCCCGCGCATCAATTCCTTCCTCTTCGGCACGCGCAGCCGAGACGAGCTCCAGAAGGCGCGCGACGAGGAGGGCGGCTATGGCGGTCATCAGGAGCGCGCCCTCGACCGCATCGCCTACCTCGAGGAAGCGGTGCCCACGATGGTCGAGACGGGGCACCTTGACGATGCCGACCTGGTCGTCATCGGCTTCGGCTACGCGGCGCGCTTCATGAAGTACGCCGTCAAGCTCCTGCGCGACGAGGGACTGAAGATCGGCTTCGTCCGCCCCATCACGCTCTGGCCGTTTCCCAAGGACGCCGTCGCCGAGGCGGCGGAAAAGGCGAAGCATATCGCCGTCTTCGAGCTCAACGCCGGACAGATGGTCGACGACGTCCGGCTGACCGTGCTGGGCAAAGTCCCGGTCGACTTCATCGGACGCATCAGCCAGGACTCGTCGGGGTTCGGCATGGGCAAGGCGATCGAGATACCGGAGCTGACCGCGAAGATTCGCGAGACCTACGAACGGATGACGCCGGTGGGCGCCTAGGAGCGGGCCATGGACGAAAAAGATCCAGCGAAAGAGGCGATCAAAGAGAAGCTGCGGCGCGTCTGGTCGCTCCCGAAGCTGGAGACGCTCGACACCGCGGCCCCGCACCACATGTGCCCCGGCTGCGGCGAGCCGATGGCCTACCGCATGATCGCGGAGGTCATGGAGGAGTTGGACCTGCGCGAGGACACCGTCCACGTCGCCGGCATCGGCTGCTACGGCGCGCTCGACGGCCTCCTGAACGTCGACCGCATCAACGCGCTGCACGGACGCGCCCCCTCCATGGCCACCGGCGTCAAGCGCATGCTCCCCGACCGCTTCGTCATC
Organism: Dehalococcoidia bacterium; assembly: GCA_034420775.1. Classification (GTDB taxonomy): domain Bacteria; phylum Chloroflexota; class Dehalococcoidia; order SHYB01; family SHYB01; genus DAOUKH01. The sequence goes on along the minus strand of DAOUKZ010000212.1, from coordinate 8,200 downwards.
ACCATCCAGGGCGACGGCGACCTTATCAGCGAGGGAATCGCGGAGGCGGTTCACTGCGCCGCGCGCGGCGAGAAGTTCACCGTGATCTGCCTGAACAATACGGTGAACGGCGAGACGGGCGGCCACATGACGGCGGCCACGATCGTGGGGCAGAAGACGAAGAGCACACTCCAAGGGCGCGACGCCGAGGAGCACGGCCATCCGGTGAAGATGGCCGAGTTGCTGGCGCAGCTCGACGGCACGGCCTACTCTGCCCGAGGATCGGTACACTCGCCCGTGGCGATCAACCGCACCAAGAAGATGCTTCGCCGCGCTTTCGAGGCCCAGATCGAAGGCCGGGGCTTCTCCTACATCGAGATCATGACCATGTGCCCCACCGGCTGGTTCATGGAGACGTGGGAGGCCCCGCAGTACATGGAAGACACCCTCACCAAGTACTTCACCCTCGGCGAGTTCAAGACGCCGGAGCCCGCAGCCGCGTAACCCGGCGCTCCCGCCGCCCGGAAGGACTCCAGGCCATGCTGATGGACGGGCTGACCGTCCTCGACCTCACGCAGGGGGCCGCCGGGCCCTTCTGCGCCAAGCAACTCGCCCAGTTCGGGGCCGACGTCATCAAGGTCGAGCCGCCCGAGGGCGACGAGGCCCGCCGCGCCGGCCCCTTCGCCGGCGACCAGCCCCATCCCGAGACAAGCGCGCTCTTCCTCTACCTCAACGCCGGCAAGCGCAGCGTCGTCCTCGACGTGCATAACGACCGCGAGCGCGCCGTGCTCCGCCGACTCGCCGACCGGGCCGGCGTGCTTGTGGAGAGCGAGGGACCGGGCGTCCTTGACAGCCTGGGGCTCTCCTATGAATCGCTCGCGGCGTCCAACCCCCGCCTCGTCATGATGTCGATCAGCCCCTTCGGCAGGACCGGGCCGCAGCGCGATTGGCAAGGCTCGGACTTGGTCTTCCAGGCGATGAGCGGGCCGATGTACAACCTCGGCGACCCCGAGCGCGAGCCGCTCAAGCTCGGCGAGAATCAGGGGCTCTACTACGCGGGCGGCGTCGCCGCGGTGGGGCTGGCGGCCGCGGTGCTCTCCGTACGCCTGACCGGGCGCGGCTCCTACATCGACTTCTCCATCGCCGAGGCGCTGGCCTGCAATCCCGAGGTGCGCTTCCCCAACTTCGCCTACGGCGGCGAGCCGTCGAAGCGCGTGGGCAACGACGTCTTCGGCCCCTACCTGGTCGGCGGCTACCCCTGCAAGGACGGCTACATCGCGGTGCAGGGCGTGGGGCGCGGCGAGGCGTGGTGGCCGCGCATCTTCGAGATGATCGGGAGGCCCGAGCTCATCGGCTCGCCCAAGTTCGCCGACCGCGACTCGCGGGTCGCCCACTTCGACGAGTTCCGCGTGATCTGGTACGAATGGCTTGCCGAGCACACACGCAAAGAGATCTTCGACGCCGCGGCCGCGGCTCGCTTCCCCGTCGCGCCGGTCTACGACGCCGCCGACATGTTGGAAGATCCCCACCTGACGGAGCGCGGCTTCTTCCAACGGATGGAGCATCCCGAGGCCGGCGCCATCGCCGCGCCGGGTCTTCCCTTCCGGCCCCACGTCCCCAATGAGGGCGGCGGCCAGGAACCCCCGGGCCGCGCGCCGCTGTTGGGCGAGCATACCGAGCAGGTTCTCGCCGAGGCCGGCATCGCGCCGGACGAGGTTTCCTAGCGGCTCACGCGTTCTCGCGCAGAAACTCCGCCCTTGCTGCCGCGTCCGTCTTGAGTGTGCCTGAGAAGAACGTCGTCGTGCGGTGGCCGTCGTCGGGGGCCGATGCCTGCGGCTCCGCGGGGGCGCGCCGGGCGCGGACGGCCACGGCGGAACCGGCAGCACCGGCCTCGTTCAACGCCTGCCCTATTCGGCGGGTCATGGCCTCCTGGGTCTGGAGCCGACGCGAACACACGCCGATGAGGCGCGTCAGACTCTCAGGCGTGATGGCCCGCTCGTCTGACAGGTAGGCAACGTCGACCTCGCCCCAGAACGGGAGCAGGTGCCGTTCGCTGGTCGAGCGGAACGGCACGCCGCGGACGATGACCATGCCACTCTCGCCGATGGGGGCCCACTCGATTACGTCGCCGGGCTCCTGCTGATAGCCGGAAAAGAGTTCGTCCCAGACCGCAAGGATGCGGTCCGGTGTCTCGATGAGCCCGGTCCGGTCGGGGTCGTCGCCCATGGTCTGGATGATGCGCCGGAGGCCGTCTCGGAGGTCGCCCTCCCGACCGCCTTCCCAGGGGAACTCCACCCACACGCCCATCAGGCCCTCTTGCTCCTTGTTGACCAGGACCGCGATGGGCTTGCCATACCGCTCTGAGTAGCGCCTGGCGGTCTCGCCGCTGTCGATGATGTCGTCGACGATCACCTCGGCCTCGTCGGCATCGACGACCCGCACGCCGCGCTGCCGGAGGAGGCCGGCGACGATCGCCCCGCCCCGCGGGATGCCGTAGACCGTCCGCGTTCCTGCCGGAAGCAGGCGGTCGAGGCGTTCGTCCACGTCCTCCCACGACAGGCTCACCACGCCGGGCATCTTCGACTCCTCTTCGCTCGTCCGCCGTGCACTAGTTATACCCGATACGCGCCTGCTCCACTCTTCTCTCCTGTGTACAATGGCCGCCGACCGCGGGGCTGCGGAGCGGGTGAATGGACGAGCCGCCTCTCACAGGATTTCGCGTGCTTGAGCTGGCCGAAGGCTGGGCGGGACCCTTTGCCGCCGAGATTTTGGGCTTTCTTGGGGCGGAGGTCATCAAGGTCGAGGCGATTCAGCGCATGGACCACACGCGCGGGCCGATCGTGGCCCCTCCGGGTCTCGATAGCTACCCGGGCAAGGCGTCACCCGAGCGGCCCTACGACGTCAACGCCGCCTTCGTCGGCGCCAACCGGAACAAGCGCAGCGCCACGATCGACCTCGGCAACCCGCGCGGCCTCGATGCCTTCTACCGCCTCGTCGAAGTCAGCGACGTAGTGCACACCAACATGGTGACCGGCGTCCCTGAGAAGCTCGGCGTCGGCTACGAGCAGCTGCGCAAGGTGCGGCCCGATTTGGTCTACACCAGCGTCTCGGGATTCGGCGTCACCGGGCCCTACCGGAAGCGGGTCACCATGGGCGGCGCCATGGACGGCTTCGCCGGCTATTCCTGGCTGCGCCACTATCCGGACTCGACGCCCGACACCGCTAGCTACAGCACCCACACCGACACCGTGACCGCGATCACCGCCGCCATGGCCGCCGTGATGGGGCTCTACAAGCGCGCCGGCGACGGCAAGGGACTCTTCCTGGAGATATCCGGTGTCGAGGCCTCCATCGCCCACCTTGGCGAGATCGTCGTCGACCTCGCCATGAACGGACGGTCCGCCGTCTCCGTGGGCAACGCGAAGCGGGACGAGGCCCCACACGGCGCCTACCGCTGCACTGGCGACGACACCTGGCTCGCGATCTCTATTTCGGGCGACGACGCGTGGCAGCGCCTTGTCGAGACGCTTGGCCGGCCGCCGTCACTCACCGGCGCTAGCTGGGCGCGCAACACGGGGCGCGTCGCCGACCGCGAAGGGGTGGACGCCGCCCTCGGCGCAACCGTCGCCGATGAGGACGGCCCCGCCCTGATGCGCCGGCTGCAGGCCGCGGGCATCGCCGCGGGTGTCGTCCGCACCCAGCGGGAGATGTTCGCCGACGAGCACTTCCGCGAGCGGGGCCTCTTCCAGGATGTCGACCTCGGCCCCCACGGCGTCTGGCCGCTGCCGACCTCGCCGTGGATCTTCGACGGCCAGCGCATGGACGTCCGCGAGCCGCCTCCGCCGCTGGGCAAGCACAACGAGTACGTCTTCAGCGAGCTACTGGGCATCGACCGCTCCGCCGTTGACGCACTGCGAGCCGAGCAAGTCATCGGCGAGGAGCCGCTCGCCTTCGAGCTCTAGGGCGCGGCGATCAGAATCTCGAAGCTCTCCAAGGCGCGTTCACAGTGGGTGGCGTAGTCGTCCCAGTCCGCCGCCGGCCCGCCGCAGGCCACCGTCCACACCACCCCGGCTTGGGAGACGAAACGCTGGAGGAACCGCACCTCCTGGGCGCCCTCGACGCCGCCGCGATGCTCCGTGTGCACTGAGTCCGCGCCCGACGCATCCTGCCCGCTTGCTCGTTCGATCAGCGTGAACGAGACGAACGCCTCCCGCGTGCGGGCCAGCGCCCCGTCCACGAAGGCGTCGAGTCCGCCCGCGGCGGCGGGCTCGACGGTCACCCCGACGCGGGGCTCAAGGACGCCCTCCCTGGCGGGAAAGCCCGCCGAAAAGAGGAGCAACCCCTCCGGAAGCGGTTCGGTCCCCTCGATGGCCCGGCGGGCGGTGAGCGACTTCCCCGTGGGGTCGGAAATGCGCTCTCCGCGCCAGTTCGACGGAATCACTAAGCTGAAGAGCCTGCCCGCGTCGGCGACGGCGATGGTCTCCGGTGTGGGTTGAGGCGGCGAAGTTGGAGTCTCCACACCCCCGCCGCAGGCGGCCGCCGCCACTGCCAGCGCCACCGGCGCCAACCATCGAACGAGGCGCCGCGCCGCGCGCTTCCGCGTTTGACAATAAGAAAGCGGCATCGGTACAATTCGAGAAAGCAACGCGCGAGCTGCGTTGCTTTCCTGATTTCGCGGATTCGCCAGTCGGATTGAGGACCCTTCGCCCATGCTCAAAATAAGGCTTCGCCGCGTCGGCGCAAAGAAGGCGCCGAATTACCGTATCGTCATCGCGGACTCGGCGGCGCCGCGAGACGGGGCCTTCAAGGAAGTTATCGGATTCTACAATCCCCTGCCAGACCCGCCCGTGGTGGAGATCGATGAGGAAAAGGCCTCCTACTGGCTGCAACGGGGCGCCCAGCCTTCCGATCCCGTCGCGCGCATTCTCAAACAGCGCAATCTGCTCACGGCGGTGACATCCAATGAAGGAGCTGATTGAGTACATCGCGAAGACGATCGCGGATAAGCCCGAAGAAGTTACCGTTTCCGAGATAGAGGAAGAAGACCGCGTCGTCATCCGCCTCGAAGTGGCGACCGACGATAAGGGCAAGATCATAGGCCGCCAGGGCCGCGTCGTCCAAGCGATGCGCACGCTCCTTAGGGTCGCCGCCGTCAAGCGCGGCGTCCGCGTCACCCTCGAGATTCCCTAGTCCTCGACGTGAAGGCGTCCGCCGACCCTTCACCCGTTCCCAAAGAGCACGCCGTGCCGAAGGCCGCCCCATCCTCCCCCGCGCCCGTTCTCGTCGGCGTCGTGCGCCGCTCCTATGGGCAAGGCGGCGAGGTCCGCGTCGATGTGCTCAGCGACTATCCCCAACGCTTCGCCCCCGGCGCCACGATTACCATCGCCGGAGACGCTTTCATGATCGCGCGCAGCCGCCGCGTCAAGGGCGTGCGCGTCCTGAAGCTCGACGGCGTCGATACCCGTGAGGCGGCCGCCGCGCTCGCCAACCAGGACATCCACGTCGACGCCGCCGAGCTGCAGCCGCTTCCCGACGGCGTCTACTACCACTACGACCTGATCGGCATGGCCGTCGAAACCGGCGACGGGGCCGAGCTTGGCGAGGTCACAGAAATCGTCGCGACGGGCGCCAACGACGTGATCGTGGTGCAGGGCGACTCGGGCGAGGTGCTCGTGCCCTTGATCGCTGACGTGGTCAAGCGCGTCGACACCGACGCCCGCCGCATCGTCATCGACCCGCCGCCGGGCCTCCTCTAGGAGAGCAGCTCTTCGACCTCGTCGAGCAGCAGTACTTCCAACGGCTCCGTCTGGCCCGCCTGCTCGATCAACGCCCGGAAGTCCCAGGAACGCATGAAGTCGCGGGCCTGGTCCATCCGGTCCCACGCGATCAGGGTCACCACCTCGTGGGGGTCGTCGGCGAGCCGGTAGACGCGCCCGCCGGTGGAGCCGTTGAACTTGCGGACGTCGGCGTCGCGATGAAGCTGAGCGTTCCACTTCGAGTAATCGTCGACGCGGTGGCGCACGAGTACATGCGGCAAGGCGCACCTCCAAGGCCCCCATCCGGCCAAGGTTTCGGCTCAGGGGCGTGAAAACTTGCTGTTTCCTCAAGTATGAGCCCGATAGCCGGGCCGCGCTACTTGACAGAATGGCCGTACAATAGAGCGGACATGGCCGGCCACTCCAAATGGAAGCAGATCAAGCACAAGAAGGGCGTCACCGACGCCCGACGCGGCCAACTCTTCACCAAGCTCACGCGTGAGATCACCATCTCGGCCCGCGAGGGCGGCGGCGATCCGGCGTCGAACTTCCGGCTCCGGCTCGCCATTCAGAAGGCCCGCGACGGCAACATGCCGCTCGACAACATCGAGCGGGCCATCAAGCGCGGGGCCGGCGTCGGCGGCGAGCAGGTCGACTTCGAGCAAGTGAGCTACGAAGGCTACGGCCCCGGCGGCGCCGCCGTCTACATCCAAGGCCTCACCGACAACCGCAACCGCACCGTCGCCGAGGTGCGCAGCGTCTTCAACAGGATCGGCGGGAACATGGGCGAGGCGGGCTCGGTCGCCTGGCTCTTCGAGCAGAAAGGCGTCGTCTCCGCCGACGTCCCCGATGAGCTTCTTGAAGACCTCGCCTTGGCCGCCATCGACGCTGGCGCCGACGACGTCAAGACCGACGGTGTGGGGATGGAAGTCCACACCCCCATCGACAAGCTCGAAGCCGTGCGTGAGGGACTGCAGGCCGAGAACGTGGTGATCATCTCCGCCGAGCTCGAAATGGTGGCCAAGACGCCGATGCCCATCGATGCCGGCTCCGCCAAGCAGACCCTCCGCCTCATCGACAGCCTGGAAGACCTCGACGACGTCCAGAAGGTCTACACCAACGCCGACTTCCCCGACGAAGTCTTCGCCGGCATGGACGACTAGACGGTGCTCGTCCTCGGCGTCGATCCGGGCACCATCATTACCGGCTACGGCCTTGTTGAAAACAGCGGCGGCGAGACGGTCCTCATCGACTGCGGCGCGGTCCGCGCCCCAGCCAAACAGCCCATCGAGCGCCGCCTGTGGCTGGTCCACTCCGGGATGCGGCAAGTCATCCAACGGACGCGCCCCGACGCCGTCGCGGTCGAGGAGCCGTTCATCGTCCGCGCGCCTCGCCGCGCCGCGCTGGCCGTGGGCGAAGCGCGGGCCGCCGTGATGATCGCCGCGGCGGAAGACGGCCTCCCCATCTTTCAGTACCCGCCCGCCAAGGTGAAACAGGCTGTGGCCGGCTACGGCGGCGGCGACAAGGAGCAGGTCCGGCGCATGGTCGAGATGCTCACCGGCGCCGACCTCTCCGAGCATCCCCTTGACGTCTCCGACGCTATCGCCGTCGCGCTCTGCCATAGCCAGGAGGCGACGTTGCTCGCCATGTCGGGTGCGGAAGGCGCATCATGATCGCGTCCCTCCGAGGGGTACTAGAATCCTCGGACGCCGATTCTGCCGTGATCTCCGCCGGCGGCGTTGGCTACCGCGTCTTCGCGCCTACGCGGACCCTCGACGCGCTGGGCACCCTGGGCGCCGAGGTCTTCGTGCACACCCACCTCGTCGTGCGCGAAGACGAGATGACCCTCTACGGCTTCGCAGAAGCCGACGACCTCCGTCTCTTCGGCCTGCTGACCAACGTGAACGGGGTCGGCCCCCGCAACGCCCTGCGCCTGCTCTCCATCGCCGACGCCGCCGGCATCGCCGCCGCCGTCGCCCACGAAGACGCCGCCACGCTCGCCACTGCGCAGGGCATCGGAAAGAAGACCGCCGCGCGCATCATCCTTGAGCTCAAGCCCGTCCTGGAGAAGGAGTGGGCGGCGATGCCCGCCCCCGGCCCCGCCGTCGGAGGAGAAGCGCTGGAAGCGCTCGCCGCGTTGGGCTACAGCCGGGCCGAGGCCCAAGCCGCCCTCGCCGCCGTCGACGACCTGCAATCGCTCTCGATCGAAGAGCAGGTGTCTAGCGCCCTCCAGCGCATCGGCGGCGGCTAGGAACCGCAAGAGGAGGCCGCCGTGAGCACGATTCAGCGCCCGCTTCCCCGTCCCTTCACCATGCCCTGGGGCAAGGGGAAGATCACCCAAGAGGCCGCCATTGCCCGTCCTCACTGGGAGCCGACGCTCCAGCTCATGGACTACGATGACGGCAGCCAGGCCGTGCGGTTCTGTTTCTACACCGGCGGACGTTTCAACCGCAGTCCGCTCATCC
>DAOUKZ010000211.1:0-8003 GCA_034420775.1 Dehalococcoidia bacterium | reverse complement strand
CCTCGACCTTGTCGGGGTCGCGGTAGAGGATCAGGGCCGCCGCCTCCGGGGTGATCGGCGTGAAGATCGCGTTCTCCAGCATCAGGATTCGGTCGGCGACGCTGAGCGCGATGGCCGCCTCGCTTCCGCCCTCGCCGATGATCACGGAGATGATCGGCGTTCGCAGGTCTGACATGCGGCTGATCGTCTCGCCGACGGCGGCGGCGATGCCCTCTTCCTCGGCCTCGATGGACTGCAGGACGCCGGGCGTGTCGATCAGCGTGATCACGGGGAGCTTGAAGCGTTCGGCCATGCGCAGGGCACGTTGGGCCTTGCGGAGGCCCGCCGGGGTCACCCGGGCGGCTCCGTCATCGTCGTCGCGGCCCCGGTCGTTGCCAATGACCATGACCGCCTCGCCGGCGAGATAGCCCATGCCGATCAACATGCCTGGATCGTCGGCGCTCACCCGATCGCCGTGAAGCTCGACGAAGTTTGAGGTTATCCGCTCGACGAAATCGCGGGCCGATGGACGTTGCTCGTGGCGCGCAAGCTGCAGACGCTCCCAGGCCGGCGCCTGTGGGGCCTCCTGGGCCCGCAGGCGCGCCCGGTTGGCGATGGTCAGACGGAACTTGACGCTGAACAGGTCGAGTAGGAGCGCCAGGTGCTGCTTCAACCGCTGCCGGTCGACGATGGCGTCGACGGCGCCGTGCCGCAGATAAAACTCGGCCGTGTGATAGTCCTTGGGCAGGTTCTCTTTCCCAGACGCTCGTTCAACGACCTTCTTCGGCACGAAGCCAATCAGGGCGCCGGGCTCGGCCAGGATGACGTCCGCCATGCTCGCCGCCGAGGAGAAGAGGTAGCTCGACGACGGGCTCCCCAGCACCGCGATGAACGGGACCTGCTTCTTGCGGAGCCGCTTGAGGGTGGTCACGACCTTCGCCATCTGCATCAGCGAGAGCATGCCCTCGCGGATACGCGGCGTGCCGCCGGATGCCACCAGCACGAAGGGAATGCGCTGCCGTACGGCCGCCTCGGCGGCCTGGGCGATCTTCTCGCCGACGGCGCTCCCGATGCTGCCGCCCATGAAGCCGAAGTCCGTCACGGCAAGCACGGCGTGAATCCCGCCGATGTTGGCCGTGCCGGTCACCACCGCTTCGAGCAGGCCGGTGACACTCTGCGCTTGGGAGAGCCGGTCCCGGTAGGAAAGGTGATCGGAAAAAGAAAGCGGGTCGAGCGGGACCAGCGATTGGTTCATCTCGCGGAAGGTCCCGGCGTCGGTCAGCAGATTGATGCGCCGCAGCGCGGGAAGGTTGTAGTGGAAGCGGCACTGAGGGCACACGCGGTAGCGCGTGTAGGCGGGGGCGTGCTCGATATCGGCGCCGCAATGCAGGCAGCGGTCCGTCTGCTCTCCCTGTTCCTCGGCCAGCGTTTCCGCGGAGAGGATTTCGGTCTCTTCCGCCATTGCCGTGCCCCCGGCGTCCCGCCGGCTAGGCGGCGGGTTCGATGAGCCCCTCCTCCTCAAGCATTTCAATGAGGCTCCGGGCCTTATTATAGCCAATCCTCAGCCGCCGCTGCAGGAGTGAAGGCGACACATTGGAGGCCCGCTCGGCGATGGCCTTGGCCTCTTCGTACAAGGGGTCCATGGCCTCGTCCTCGGCGATGATCTCGCTGAGCGTCGGATGGCCGAGGGGCTTCGCCTGCCGCGGACCGTCCGGTGCGTCGGGGCCCGGGCCCGCCGACGGCGGTGGAGCCGCGGGAGGCGGCGAGGGCGCGTCGGCATCCCCATCATCGACCCGCACGTGCGCCGGCTTGCTGCCGGTGTTCTGGCTGTTCCAAGCGCGGATGATGCGCTCGAGCTCGCGGTCGGAGACGAAGACGCCCTGCACCCGCTTCGGCTTCGGCGCGTCCTGCGGCAGGTAGAGCGAGTCACCTTTGCCGAGCAGCTTCTCGGCGCCTCCAGTGTCAAGGATGGTGCGGGAGTCGGTGACCGAAGAGACGGCGAAGCTCATGCGGGTGGGGAAGTTCGCCTTGATGAGGCCGGTGACCACATCGACCGAGGGCCGCTGCGTGGCGACGATGAGGTGGATGCCGGTGGCGCGTCCAAGCTGGGCCAGACGCGTCAGGGCGTGCTCGACGTCGTACGGGGCCGCCATCATGAGGTCGGCGAGCTCGTCAATGGCGATCACGATGTAGGGGAGCGGATCGACGACCTTCTTGTTGTCGTTGTAGGACACGATGTTGCGCGCGCCGATCGACGAGAACTTCTTGTACCGCTCGTCCATCTCGTTAATCGCCCAGCGCAGCGCCGAGACGACCTTGTCGACGTCGAGGATCACCGGCATGAGCAGGTGCGGCAGGCTGGCGTAGGGCGCCATCTCGACGCGCTTGGGGTCGATCAAGATCATGCGCAGGTCTTGGGGGGACGCCTGCATCAACAGGCTGGCGAGCAGGGCGTTGATGCTGACGCTCTTGCCGCTGCCGGTCGCGCCGGCGATGAGGATGTGGGGCATCTTGGCAAGGTCGGCGACCTCGTGATCGCCGCCGCTGCCCTTGCCCAGGGCCACGGCGAGCTTGGTCTTCGCCCCCATCTTGGTGAAGCCCGGCGACTCGATTACGCCGCGCAGGCTCACGAACTCAAACTGCTTGTTGGGGACCTCGACGCCGACCAGCGGCTTGCCCGGTATCGGCGCTTCGATCCGGATGCTCGGCGCGGCAAGGGCGAGGGCGAGGTCCTTGTCCAGGTTGGCGATGGCGTCGACCTTGACGCGCGTCCGCGAGACCTCTTCCCGGCGGACCACGGGGCGCCCTTGCTCATCGATGGCCTGCTTGCCGTCGGCGTCCTTGACGCGCACGTCCTTGAAGCGCCGCACCCAACCGGGCTCGATGCCGAATTGGGTCACGGCGGGGCCGGGGTTGATCTCGACGACCTTGGCCTCGATGTTGTAGCTGGCGAGGGCCTCTTCTATGGCGCGGGCCTTCGATTCGTTGTCGATGCCCGACGGGCCCATGACGGGGGCGTGGTCGAGCAGCTCAAGGGCGGGCAGGCGCCAGTCGCCGGCGGTCTCGCCCAGGTATGAGGAGGCGTCCGCGCTAACCGAGGGGGCGGCGGCCCGCAGCATATCGGCCGGCTCTTCTTCGTCTTCCTCAGCATCGTCTAGGTCGCCGAAATCGTCGAGATCGTCGTCTTCTTCGTCGGCGTTGAGGAAACTGAGGTTGTCGAGGTCGTCGTCTTCGTCGTCGAGGGCGTCCATTTCGTCGAGGAGGTCTTCCACATCGGCGATGAAGGGGTCGGAGTCGCGGTCGCGACTGGTGTCGGGGGGCTCCTCGCCGGCGCTGGAAAGATACTCGCTCGCAACGTGCTCGCCCGTCGTAGTACGGGAGTCAGCATGCGGTAGCTCGTACGGCGCGTCGTCGTCGATGGGCATCGCGACGGGCGGATGGTCATCGAGCGGCATGGCGGGCGGCACGTAGGAGGACGGGGCCGGCGACGGTTGGGCGGCCGAGGCGCGGCGCGGCGCGGCGGGGTCATCGGCGAAGAGCGGGGGCGGCGGGAATGGGCGCGCCGGTTCCTGACGGCGGCTGCTGCGGTCCATCATCTCCTCGGCGGTAACGGGCCGACCTCCACCGTCCGTCCGCCACGACGGCGGGGGAGGAGGAGGGGCGGCGGCGCGGCCCTCACGGCGGCGCTCCGCGGCCGCAGCGGCGGAGGCTCCGACCGCACTCGCGCCCTTCGCGGCGAGCCCGCCGGCGGCGGCCGTCCCTCGCGCGGCATAGATTGCCGCGGCGCGTGAGGCCGCGGGCGAAAGCAGCGCAAGGCCGATGATTCCCAAGCCCACGAGGCGGACCACGCCCATGGCCGTTCGTTCGCCGATGATCTCGGCGCCGAACGAGCCGCCGAGGCCGGACTCGGCCAGCGTGCCGGTTTCCGGCAGATAGAAGGCCAATGCGCCCCAGGCGGTGAAGCCGAAGCAGAGAGCGCCAAGGAAGCGATACCAGTGAGCGCCCAGCATCTGAGGCCGGGCCAAGGCGGCACCCGCCACGACGGCGGCCATGGCCACCGCGGCGGCGGCGCCGTAGCCGACGGTTCCCCAGATCGCCTGATACTGCCAGGCCACCACGCCGCCAATGGCCGCCGTCGCCGCGGCGACGGCGAGCAGGGCGAGCTTCGAGCTTCGGACCCGGCGCGTAAGGGCCGCGCCCGGACTCGGAGCAGAACCGACGGGCGGCCGCGGACGGGCTTTGGTTTTCGTAGCCATCTAAGCCTCCACCGCTACCGGCAGAATCGTGGGCCGACGCTTCGTTCTCTTCGAGAAATACTGGCGCAACGCGTCTCGCGCGGCCTCTTCAGCGTCGGTCTTGGTCGGCAACCCTCCGGCATCGTCGATTGCTGCGGCGATGACCTCGCGGGCCTCGGCGATAACGTCGGGCGCCTCATCAATGTCGAGCACGCCGTAGGACCACAGGTTGGCGGCGCCGGCCATGCGGCGCGTCTTGGCGTCGATGGGGACGACGGCGACGACGACGCCGTTGCGGGCCAGGCGCTTCCGATCTGTCAGCACCGGACTGTGCGGACTCCAGCGGCCGTGGCCGTCGACGTAGATCGGGCCGGCGTCGACCGACGGCGCGCGCCTCGCGCCCTTCTTGCCCAACTCGACGACGTCGCCGTCCTCGAGCAGGAAGATGTTCTCCCGGGGCACGCCCATCGCCTGGGCCAGGCCGGCGTGGGCCACCAGGTGGCGGTACTCGCCGTGAATGGGGGTGAAGTGGCGCGGCTTGGTGAGATTGAGCATGGTCTTGAGCTCTTCCCGCGCGGCGTGGCCATGGACGTGCACCTGCTCGATGCGGTCGTAGAGGACGGTCGCGCCAAGACGATGCAGGTTGTTGATCGTGTCGTTGACCAGCCGCTCATTGCCGGGGATGGGGCTCGCGGAGATGATCACCGTGTCGCCGCGGCGGATCTCCACGTCGCGGTGGTCGTTGCGGGCCATGCGGACGAGGGCCGAGGTCGGCTCTCCCTGGGCGCCGGTGGTGACCAGCAGGGCGCGCTCGGGCGGCAGGTTGTTGATCTCATCGACGCGGCCCCGCGCGGCCTGGGGAATCTTCAGATAGCCCAGGTCCATCGCCATGGCGCAGTTGTCGACCATGCTGCGGCCCACGAACCCCATCAGGCGGTTGTGCTTGACCGCGGCGTCGGCGACCTGCTGCACGCGGGCGATGAGCGAGGCGAAGGTGGCAACGATCACGCGGCCTTCCGCCGCGCCGACCACTCGGTCGAGGGTCTCGCCGACGATCTTCTCGGAGGGCGTGTAGCCCGGCGTGTCGGCGTAGGTGGAGTCGGAGAGGAGCAGGTCGACCCCCTCGGCGCCCAGGCTCGCCAGCTTGCCCAAGTCGGAGGCGCGCCCGTCGGCGGGGGTGTGGTCGAACTTGAAATCGCCGGTGTGGACGATGAGACCGCGCGGCGTGCGGACGGCTAGGCCCATCGCGTCGGGAATGCTGTGGCAGACGCGGAAGAACTCGACGTCGATGTGCCCGAACTTGACGTGGTCGCCCGCGCTGATCTCGTTGACCGAGGCCTTCTTGAGCAGGCGCCGCTCCTGAAGCTTCACCTTCACCAGCCCCGCGGCGAGGGTCGAGGCGTAGACCGGAACGTTGACGTCGCCGATGAGGTAGGGAATCGCGCCGATATGGTCCTCGTGGCCGTGCGTGACCATGACCGCCCGCAGCTTCTCCCGCCGTTCGAGCACGTAGGAGAGGTCGGGGATGATGACGTCGATGCCGGGGGCGTCGAGGCCGGGGAACATGACGCCGGCGTCGATGATGATCATGTCGTCGGCGTTTTCGACGACGAGCACGTTCTTGCCGATCTCGCCGAGACCGCCGAGTGGAACGATGCGAAGATCAGACTTGTTCACAAGGCATCCTCCCGGCCGCCGCGCCGCCGCCGACGCGGCGGGCTAAAAGAGGCCGAGCTGCTTCGGCTCCGGCTCCGCCGGCTTGACCTCCGCGGTCTGCGCGAGGAGGTCCGGTATCTTCTTGAAATCGGTCTCTATGGTGGCGCGAAGCGACTGCTGATAGAGGGCCGCCGCGGGATGGTGCACCGGCATGACGGTCCGTCCATCTACAAGGCGCGGCTGCCCGTGGGCCTTGCTGATCGCGGCCCCGGGAAGAAAGCGCTGCAGCGAGTGCCGCCCCAACGTCACGATGACCTTGGGGTCGATATGCTCGATTTGGCCCGTTAGCCACGGGTCGCAGGCGGCGATCTCCTCGGGGAGCGGGTCGCGGTTGCCCGGCGGGCGGCACTTCACCATGTTGGCGATGTAGACGTCCTCGCGTTGCAATCCGATCGAGCCGATGAGCTCATCGAGGATCTGCCCGGCGGGGCCCACGAAGGGGCGTCCCTGTTGGTCCTCGTGATAGCCGGGGCCTTCGCCGATGAACATGACGTCGGCGGCGGGATTCCCCTCGCCGGGCACCACCTGGGTGCGTCCCTTCGCCAGCCCGCATGACGTGCAAGCAAGCGCGGCGGAGCAGAGGGCTTCGAGGGAGGGGAAGTCGGCCATATTCAGAACGGTTTGAAACCTTTTCTATCTTTCAGGTTAGCATGGGCCTCTTTATGTCGTCAACCGCGGGGAGGTCCGCTCCCCCTTGAGGGAGGGCCGCTGAAAACCGCCGACCAACCAACTGAAACCGAAGCGGCCCCGCGCATTCCCAGCGAGCTCGCGCCCTGCGAGACTTGCAGTCCCTCTCGTAGACTCTTGCGTAACCTCTCCGCAACCGCCATTCCCGCGACAACGGGAATCCATCCTGCCATAGAGCACGTCCCTGTGGACGACCCGCTCCCTCCGTCCCGACCGTTGCAGAGAAAGCTACATGAAGAGGAACCCTCTAATCCTGTTGGAAGCGCGTGAGCGAGTACTACGGGTCACGAAGAATCTGTAGAAGCGGCTCAAAGGCGTAAAGCCCCGGGCGCCGACCAGCTGGCGATTGAATGGCATCAAGTATCCCCGCCCGCAAGAGCTTCCGGGTAAAGCTGTGGGCTGTCTGCGCGGGGACGCCACTTTCCTTCGTAAAGGTACTATTCCAGAACACGGGGTGCTCAAAAGCGAAGTCCAACGCATCAATTGCCCATTTAGACGACAGCCGAACCCGGAATGCTTCCTTCATCTCTTCATATAGCGCCCTGATCTCCTCTGCTTTGCTTAGGTTGGCTTCTGCCTGAGCGCGAACGGCTTCGAGGAAGAACAGACACCAAGGAGTCCAATCCTTCGAAACAGATACTGCACGCATGTGCTCGACATAGTCATCCTTCTTTGTCTCTAGGTACCCACTGATGTAGAAATACGGCCTCGACAGCAGGTTGAGTCGCCATAGCATGAGCGTTATCAGGATACGCCCAATCCTGCCATTCCCGTCATTGAACGGGTGTAGGGCTTCGAATTCTAAGTGGGCTATCGCCGCTTTTATCAGCGGGTGGTGTTCGCTCTCGTTGACAAACGAGAAAAGGGCTGCAAGGCCTGGCTCCACTCTGTCTGGGGCAATCGGGGTAAATCGGACCTTGTTGCCCGAAACCAGGTAATTCTGGTTCGTCTTGAACTTGCCGGGTGACTTCCCGCTTCCTCGCGTAAACCTAAGGAGGCGCTCGTGGACAGCGCACAAGAGATCCGAAGACAGGTCAGTGCCGCCATCCAGCAATTCCTCTGCTTTGTTCATTGCAATCCGATAAGCATGTACTTCGAGTGTGTCTTCGCGGGCAGACGCTTTCCCGTCAGCGATGCTAGCCTCATACGCCAACAGCTCGTCAAGCGTTGAGATCGTGCCTTCCATGCGAGACGAGGACAACGCCTCGCGTCGTGCCAGCGGAGTCAAGAACAGGCGGGCGTTGTGCAAGCCTTTCAACATCTGTTCATAGGTGGCGATTGCCGCCCGCGCCTCGGCCAATGGCGAAGCGATGATGTTGTAGTTCAGGGCTTTAGGAGGGAACGCGCCGTAGTGATAGGTGACCGCTTCTGATGTATCGAAGCCCT
>DAOUKZ010000210.1:0-5753 GCA_034420775.1 Dehalococcoidia bacterium | reverse complement strand
CAACGGCCGTGGCCGGCGGCGTGTTCGTGGGCGTCGGCGTCGGCGTGTTCGTCTCGCTCGGCGTGGGCGAGGGCGTGGGCGTATTCGTGGCCCGTGGCGTCGGCGTGGGCGTTGGGGTATTCGTGGCCACCGGCGTGGGCGTCGGCGTCGCCGTTACGACGATGACCACCGGCGTGGCCGTCGCCTCCGGCGTTGGGGTCTCCGTCGGCAGGGGTGTTGCTGTTGGCGTGGCCGTCGGCTCAGGAGTGGGCGTCGGAGTCGGCGTCGCCGTCGGCGTGGGCGTCGGCGTTGCCGTCGGAATGGGCGTGGCTGTGGGTGTGGCCGTCGCCGTCGCCGTTGGGGTGGCCGTCGGCGTCGCGGTCGGGGTTGGCGTAGGCGTCGGAGTCGGCGTCGCGGTGGCAGTCGGCGTCGGCGTGGGCGTGATCGTGGCCGTGGGCGTCGGAATCGGCGACGCCGTGGCCGTAGCCCTTGGCGTGGGCGTTTCCGTCGGTGAAGGGCCCGCCAACGGCGACCATGGAATGGTGAACAGGGCCGCGAGCACGACTCCGACGAGCACGGCGCCGGTCAGGGTCATCGCGGGAAGGGGATTACGGCCCGCCCACCTGCTGATCTTGTCCGACAGGAGGGCGAGACTCCAAAGGATCCGGTTGCCGCCCCGGCTCGGTGGACCTATCTGGAATAGCCCTGGCACGTCTATCCGTTACGTCGCGTTGGAGAGAATCCGTATTCGGCCGAATCTGAGAGTCGCGCTAACATCGGAGCGGGGTCGGGCCAATCTAGTGAGCCGCTGGTGGGAGTGTCCGATTCGTGCCGCAACCGAGTATAGCATAAGGGGGATACGCCCCCTGTTCCGTTCGGGATGCATGGAGCCACGGGTCGGGATCGAACCGACGGCCTGCTGTTTACGAAACAGCTGCTCTACCACTGAGCTACCGTGGCGGGCCGGCACAGCGCGGCGCCGACTACCAATTCTACACCCTGCCCCAGCCTCCCCCGCTGGAGCAGCTCGTTAACCCCCCCTCCCCGTTGGGAGGGATTGAGGGAGGGCAGTGCCGGTGAGGTCCTCCCCCTCTCCCGCTGGGAGAGGGTTGGGGTGAGGGCGGGGGTTGGGAGGGGTGCGCCAACGTCCACAGAGTCGTCGGCGTCGCTTTCCGTTGACACCCCCGAATCGAACCCTTTAGGCTACGGCCCAGCCGATTATGTCCGGTCTGGCAACCAGGCAAGGGGGAGCCGTGGACTACCGCGTGATCGACGCCGACAGCCACCTCAACGAGCCGGACATCTGGCAAGAGCGGGTCCCCGCCGCCTTCAAGGACCGCGCCCCCAAGATGATCGACTTGGACAACGGCGTGAAGGCCTGGTCGTTCGATGGCGGCAAGCGCGTCCAGCAGGTCCAGCTCACCGCCACGGCCGGCCTCGAGGTCACCGACTACGACCAGCGCGGCCACCCCTACGACCGCATCCGGGCCGCGAGCTACGACCCCCACGAGCGCCTGAAAGAGATGGAGCTCGACATGCTCCAGGCCCAGATCCTCTACCCCAGCGTGGCCCTCACCGGCGCCCACACCTACGGCAACGACCCCGAGCTCCAGCTCGCCTGCGTCCAGGCCTATAATGACTGGCTCCTCGACGAGTTCTGCGCCGTCGCCCCCGACCGCTTGGTCGGGCTCGCCCTCGCGCCCATGACCGGCGTCGAAGACCTCCTCCTCGAGATGCGCCGCACCGCCGAGAAGGGCGCCCGCGGCATCATCATCAGCACCTACCCCAACGGCGGCCCCACGCCCAAGCCGGAGGACGACCGCTTCTGGGCCGAGGCCCAGGACTGGGAGTACCCCCTGCACATCCACTTCGGGTTCTTCGGCGGGACCCCTCCCTCCGGAGCGTCTGGTCAGGCCGGCCCCACCCCCACACGGGGCGCCGACTACATGGTCGGCGCCTTCACCTCACGCCT
Source organism: Dehalococcoidia bacterium (assembly GCA_034420775.1). Classification (GTDB taxonomy): domain Bacteria; phylum Chloroflexota; class Dehalococcoidia; order SHYB01; family SHYB01; genus DAOUKH01. The sequence goes on along the minus strand of DAOUKZ010000210.1, from coordinate 3,802 downwards.
CGGCATGAACGTCTTCAAGCCGCTCGCCGACCTCGTCTACGGCGGGCTCTTCGAGCGCTTTCCCCGCCTCAGGGTCGTCGCCGTCGAGACCGGCATCGGCTGGATCCCCTACTACCTCGACAGCCTCGACGACATCTTCCTCCGCCACCGCTTCCATACCTCGACGCACCTCAAGCGCATGCCCAGCGACTACTTCCGCGAGCACATCTGGGCCACCTTCATCACCGACCCCCACGGCATCGAGAACCGCCACGCAATCGGCATCGACCGCATCATGTGGTCCACCGACTACCCCCACTCGCAGACCGACTGGCCCCACTCGATGCGTACCGTCGCACACGAGATGCGCCACGTCCCCGAGCACGAGAAGCGGCGCATCATGTGCGACAACGCCGCCGAGCTGTACAGACTCAACGGGAGTTAGACACAGGCGAGGCCGCGCCGCCCGCCGAAGAGAGCTTTGTGAAAGCCATCGTCCTGGCCGGCGGACTCGGCAAGCGGCTCCGCCCCCTGACCGACACGACGCCGAAGCCGATGATCCCCATCGCGGGGAAGCCGGTGCTCCTGTGGCAAATCGAGTGGCTCAAGCGCCACGGCTGCGATTCCTTCGTCCTCTGCGTCGGCTACTTGCGTGAGCGCATCACGGAGTTCTTCGAGGACGGCTCGAAATTCGGCGTCCGCATCGACTACGTCTTCGAGGACGAACCCCTGGGCACCGGCGGAGCCCTTCGCAACGCCGCGGCCCACTTCCCCGAAGACGAGCTCTTCTTCGCCTTCAACGGCGACGTCATCAGCGACATCCCCCTCTCCGACGTGCGCCGCCGCTGCGAGGAGGGCGCGGCGCGCGGCGTGCTGGGAACGATCGCGCTTGCCCCCTTGCCCTCGCCGTACGGCGTCGTCGAGACGGACGGCGACGGCCTCATCGCGTCGTTCACCGAGAAGCCCCGCCTGCCCGACTACTGGATCAACGCGGGGGTGTACTGCCTCCACGCGGGCATCGCCGCCTATCTCCCCGAGGTGGGCAGCATCGAACGCGACGTCTTCCCCAAGCTCGCCGCCGAAGGGAAGCTCCTCGCCTCCAAGCACGCCGACTGTTACTGGCAGTCGATCGACAGCCCCAAGGACGTCGAGGAGGCCGCCGCCTTGCTCGGCGGCGACAGCCACTGATCCGTCCACCCCACGGAGGTCCTGATGCGGTTTTCGGGAAAACTCGTCATCATCATCGCCCTGGCCGTGACGGTGCTGCTTGTCAGCAACATCACTGCCATCAAGCCGGTCTCCCTCTTCACCCTCCCCTTCGACTTCCTCGGCGACAACCTCTACGTCGTCTCCGCCGCCATCGTCTGCTTCCCGCTCTCCTACATCATCAGCGACGTGCTGACGGAGGTGTACGGCTTCCGCGTCGCCCGCGGTGTCATCTGGCTGGGCTTCGTCTGCAACCTCATCATGGTCTTCTTCTTCTGGCTGGGCGACATCATCCCCGGCGCCGGGTTCTGGGAAGACGAGAGCTCGTTCGAGACGATACTCGGCGCCACCGGCTGGATCCTGCTCGGCTCCTTCACCGCCTACCTCGTCGGCGAGTTCACTAACGCCGGCGTCATGGTCGTGCTCAAGAACAAGACGCAGGGGCGGTACCTCTGGCTCCGCACCATCTCCTCGACCATCGTCGGCCAGGGCATCGACTCCATCATCTTCTTCACCATCGCCTTCGGCGCCTCCGGCTTCTGGATCGGCGACGACGGTTCCTGGAACCCCGTCTTCAGCGCCGCCATCTTCGCTTGGGTCGCCAAGTCCCTCTACGAGGTTGCCGCCACCCCGCTCACCTACGCCGTCGTCGGCTGGCTCAAGCGCACCGAGAAGATGGACGTCTACGACAACCCGCGCTCCCTCAACCCCTTCGGCATCTTCGGCGAGGGTGAGGGCGACTCCGTCAACGCCGCCGACCGCTCTCCGCCTCTGTAGGGGCGACTCTTGTGGTCGCCCGTCCCCTCCGGCCTCTTCCCCTCTTGGGGGGACTGAGAGAGGGCACGCGCCGCAGGCGCGTCGGAGGGGTGGCGCCGGGGCGGTCCCACCTCTTCTCCCCCCGGGAGAAGATTGAGATGAGGGGCCCCCTTATCTCCTTCACGGTTATCGAAGCCCGTCACCTCCGCAAGCACGTACGCCCTCCCGCGCTAGCAGTCGATGGACGAGACTGCTAAAATAGCCGATGGCGCCGCGCCAATGCCGTGGCCCAAAACAGTTGAAGACGGTAGGAGGATCGAAGCGTGGCTAAGAAGACAGCAAAGGGTGTGGGCATCGCCCCGCTCGCCGACCGCATCGTTGTTCGCCCCAGCGAGGCGAAAGAAGAGATGCGCGGCGGCATCATTCTGCCCGACACCGCCAAAGAGAAGCCCCAGGAGGGCGAGATCGTCGCCGCCGGGCCCGGGCGGGTCACCGACGACGGCGAGCGTGTCGCCATGACCGTCAAGGTCGGCGACGTCGTGCTCTATTCCAAGTACGCGGGCACCGAGTACAAAGACGGCGACGACGAGCTCCTGATTATCCGGGAGAACGACGTCCTCGCCACCATCGGCTAGGACACTACGGAGGCGAAAGAGAACAATGCCGGCAAAGAAGATTAGCTATTCGGAGGACGCGCGCCGCGACCTCATCACCGGGGTCGACGCGCTCGCGGACACGGTCAAGGTGACGCTCGGCCCCAAGGGCCGCAACGTCATCCTCGATAAGAAATTCGGTCCCCCCAACGTCTGCAGCGACGGCGTCACCATCGCCAAGGAAGTGGACCTCGAAGAGCCCATGGAGAACATGGGCGCGCAACTCCTGAAGCAGGCCGCGACCAAGACCAACGACATCGCCGGCGACGGCACCACCACCGCCACCGTCCTCGCCCAGGCCATCGTGCACGAGGGCTTCAAGAACGTGGCCGCCGGCGCCGACCCCATGGCCATGAAGCGCGGCGTCGAGATCGCCGTCGACGCCATCCGCGACCAGATCAAGAAGGTCTCCACCCCCGTCGCGGGCAAAGACCAGATCGCGCAGGTCGCCTCCCTGTCGGCCCATGACAACGAGATCGGCGGCCTCATCGCCGACGTCATGGACAAGGTCGGCAAGGACGGCGTCATTACCGTCGAGGAATCCCGCGGCCTCAACTACGAGACCGAGTACGTCGACGGCATGCAGTTCGACCGCGGCTTCGTCAGCCCCTACTTCGTCACCAACACCGACCGCATGGAGACGGAGATCGACGACCCCTACATCCTGGTCACCGACAAGAAGATCTCGGCCGTCGCCGACATCCTCCCCGTCCTCGAAAAGGTGCTCCAGGTCTCCAAGAACATCGTCATCATCGGCGAGGACATCGAAGGCGAGGCCCTCGCCACCCTTGTGGTCAACAAGCTGCGCGGCACGATGAACGCCCTCACCGTCAAAGCCCCCGGCTACGGCGACCGCCGCAAGGCGATGCTCGAAGACATCGCCATTCTCACCGGCGCCGAGGTCATCACCGAAGAGGCCGGCCGCAAGCTCGATGCCACCGGCGTGGAGTCCCTGGGCAGGGCCCGCAAGGTGACCGCCGACAAGGACAACACCACCATCGTCGAGGGCCGCGGCGACGAAGAGGCCATCAAGGGCCGCATGGCCCAGATCAAGGCCCAGATCGAGACCACGACCTCCGAGTTCGACAAGGAGAAGCTCCAGGAGCGCCTCGCCAAACTGGCCGGCGGCGTCGCCGTCATCAAGGTCGGCGCGGCCACCGAGGTCGAGCTCAAGGAGAAGAAGGCCCGCGTCGAGGACGCCCTCTCGG
>DAOUKZ010000209.1:0-4896 GCA_034420775.1 Dehalococcoidia bacterium | reverse complement strand
TGGCGGTGTACTTGGAGTCGACCTCGATGCCGATGAAGCGGCGGCCCGTTTTGAGCGCGGCGACGCCGGTGCTGGCTGAGCCTGCGAAGGGGTCGAGCACGAGGTCGCCGGTGTGGGTGCTCGCGCGCAGACATCGCTCGATCAGCGCTACCGGCTTCTGCGTAGGGTGTTTGCCGTACCGCTTCTCGTCTTTCCCAGCCGGTGTGAATTGCCAAACGGTCTTCATCTGCTTGCCGCCGTTCTCGCGCCGCATCTCCTCGTAGTTGAAGGTGTACTTGTGGCGGCTGTTCTTCGCGGCCTTGGTTGCCCAGAGCACAACCTCGGTGGAGTGTACGAACGTCCGGCAGCCCAGGTTCGGGGGCGGGTTCGGCTTTTCCCAGACGACATCGTTGAGCAGCCGGAAGCCGTTCTGCAGCAGAGCCATGCCCACGCTGGGATAGACGTGCAGCGTGCCCGAGACCCAGATGGTCCCCGCCGGCTTGAGCACGCGGCGGCACTCCCGCGTCCAGTCGAGGTTGAACTGGTGGTCCGCCTCCAACCCGTCGCTCTTGTCCCAGGCGCCCTTGTCCACGCTCACCATGCGCCCGGCGACGCAGGTGATTCCGCCGTTGGAGAGCTTGTACGGGGGGTCCGTCCACACGCAATCGATGCTCTCGTCGGGGAGGCCGGCGAGGACGCGCAGCGCGTCGCCGAGATAGAGGACTCCTCCGCCGTCAGGGGCAGCCCAGAGGGGCTCGGCGCCGCGGACCAGGTTGTCGCATTCGCCGATCACGATGCTCGGATCGTTGATCGGATCGGGGGTTGTTTGTCAAGCCGCCGATGTCGCCACGCGCGGGCTCGGGCTGCCGCGAGCGTAGCCCGCGGCAGCCGTTGCCGATGATGCCGCGGGGGCCTAGCGGCTGTAGCCGGAGCCGCCGGGCCGGGCCGATTCGGCGGGGAGGCCGTCGATGATGTGCTCCAGGAGGAAGGCGAAGTCGCGGTAGGCTTCGAGCTTTCCGAGTTCGTACTCCAAAAGCCAGAGTTCGTCCCACAGGACGAGTAGGTCGCGGCGGACCTCTGGGGCGTAGCGGCCGTCGGCGTAGGGGAGCGCGCTGTAGCGGTCGGCCGCCAGGGCCGCGATCGTGCCGAGGCGCAGGCGCGGGTCGTCCATGGCGGCGAAGTCGGCGCCCCAGCGGCCCCAGATTGGGGCGTGCTGCCGGTTCGTGGCTTGGCTCACCGGGGTGACCCAGCGCAGCTCGACTCTGCCGAGCTGCGCTCCGGCCGCGCTTCTTGCGTCCATGCCCTCCACGAGGTCGAGCTCGTAGAAGACCGTGGTAGCCGCGCCCGATGGGATCTCCGCGAATTCCTTCCGGTCCTGGGTGAACGATTCGTCCGAGGTGATGCGGTTCTCGTAGCCGATGATGCGCCACGACTGGACGACGTCGGGGTCCCAGGTGACCTGGGCGCGGGTCTGGTCGGCGAAGGGGAGGGAGAGGGCGAGCCAGGCGCCCCGGCCGAAGGTCTCCCGGGCCTGGCTGGTGGTGCTGAGGTAGCGGTACCAGCCGTTGCCGTGCTGGGCGAGCTGCTCGAGCAGGTAGTCGTTGTAGTTCTCCACGCCGACGCCCACCGTAATGAGGCGGAGCGGGTTCCCGTGGTCGCGGCCCTCGGTGGACTCCAGGATGGCGAAGGGGTCGGTGGCGTCGACGTTCGCGACGCCGTCGGACATCAGGACGATGTAGTTGTATGCGCCGGGGCGTTCGCGGCGGGCCTGGTCGGCGAGCCGGACGCCGAGGTCGAGTCCGGCCTGCACGTTGGTCGAATTGTGAGGGGCCAGCCGCGAGATCGACCAGCGCACGTCGTCGTGGTCCGGCGACAGAGGCCCTACGGTGTAGGAGTGGATCACGTCGGTGGTGAAGTGCACCACGGAGATGCGGTCGTGCCTGCGCAGGCTTCGCCGGATGCTCTCGGCGGCCTCGCGGGCGATGTCCACCCGATTGCCGTTCTGCATGGAGCCTGAGGCGTCGAGGACCAGGGTTACGTTGATCGGCCGGTCGTCGACACGCAGGTCCGGCGCCTGGAAGGCCAGGCGGGCGAGGAGCTTCCCGTGGTCGAGGGGATGCCGGAAGATGTCGGTGGAGATGGCGAAGGCGTCGTCGGAGTTTGGCCGGGCGTAGCCGTAGTCGAAGCTGTTAACCCACTCCTCCGCGCGCACCGAGGCGGGATCGACCTGGTAGCCCGAGTGGGCCCAGTTGAGGGCGAGGTAGTAGGAGGTGCGGTCGGTATCGAGGCTGAACGTCGATACGCGGTCTTCAGCAGTGGCGACCGCCGGCGAGCGCGGGTAGTCCTGGAACGTCGTGGCGCCGGGGCCGGCCTGCCGGCCCCTAACATTCGATGACCCCTGGGTGTGGTTGGATGACCCGGAATGCGGCGATGCGTGCGGGGCTGAGGTCGCCACCGCCGCGATTGGCGCCGACGTCGGTTCGCCCATTGCCGTCGGCATGGGGGCGGCCGTCGCCCTTGGTCCCTGTGGGGCCATAAGCTGAAGGCGATTGGACTCGATAGACTCTACGATCACCGCCTCTAGTTCTTGCCTATTCACGCCTTCTGTCGCGGGGCCTTGTGCGCCTCGAGGGCTGGCGACGCCGTCCGCGCCGTTTGCCGCAGCAGGGCCTTGCGGCCCCGACGGGCCCTGTGGCCCTTGGGCGCCCGTTGCGCCTCCGGGACCGGCTGGGCCGGTGGGTCCCGACGGCTCGCTTTGCGGCGGAGAGGTAGCCGCCGGCGCCGACGTCGGCACCGGCACGGACGTCGCCGCAGGTACGGTGGCCGGCGCCGGGGTTTCGGTCGGCGTCACGTCCTTCGAGCCCGTGCCGCACGCCGCGAGGACGAGGGCGATTCCGAGAATCAAGCTGATCGTCGAGAAGATGCGTCGAGCCGGCATGTCTGGACCTCCCGTGGGTGATGTCGCACATGCCTAAGACGCGGGAGGCGGCCGATTTGTTCCACGCGGCGGGGGGAACGGCGGTTCGACTATAATCGGGGCCACCGCGACCCAAAGGAGCGTGACCGATGGCCATCGATCCCGCGACGACCGCAGTTCTGGTGATGGACTATGAAGTCGCCGTCACCAAGATGGTCCCCAACGAAGAAGCGCTGAGGAACGCCAAGACCGCCATCGAGGCCGGGCGGGCGGCGGGCGCTTCCATCATCTATGGGGTGGTCGAGTTCTCCGACGACTTCCCCGTGGTCCACCCCCGCAACTGGAGTTTTAACCGGCTGAAGGGCAGCGGGGTGTTCCGCATGGGGACGCCGGACGTGGAGGTGCACCCCGACCTGGCGCCACTGCCCGGGGAGACCGTCATCAGGCGCCGCCGGGCCGGGCTCTTCGCGGCCACCGATCTCGACGCGGTCCTCAGGGCCAGGGACATCGGCACGCTGGTCTTGATGGGCGTCAGCACCGGCGGTCAGGTGCTCTCGGCGGTCAGGGCGGGGGTCGATCTCGACTACGATCTCTACGTGCTGTCCGACTGCTGCGCCGACAAGGACCCTGAAGTGCACCGGGTGCTTATGGAAAAGGTGCTGCCGATGCACGCGAAGGTGATAACCGTGGGTGAGTTCCAGGAAGCGCTCGCCGGCTAGTAGTACCGGAGGTAACCGTTATGGACTTCGATGACATCATCGTGGAGACCCGCGACCACATCTGCACCATCACGTTCAACCGGCCTGAGAAGCTCAACGCGTTCCGGGCGCAAACGACGGTCGAGATGCGGGACGCCCTCGACGCCGTCGACGCGGACGGAGACATCCACTGTCTCATCCTCACCGGGGCGGGGCGCAGCTTCTCCTCCGGGCACGACACGTCGGAGCCGCAGCCGGACGGCGAGACCTGGCTGAGCCGGAACTCGCCCGGGCGCACGCACAGCGAGGTCTGCGAGCGGCTGTTCCGGCTGCGCCAGCCGGTCATCTCCGCCATCAATGGGTGGTGCGCCGGCGGGGCCCTGGGCATGGCGCTCTGCAGCGACATCCTCATCGCGTCGGAGGACGCGAGGTTCTACGTGCCGCAGATCGCTTACGGCTATCCGAGCATGCCGACGATGGGCGCGCTCCTCTACAAGTTCGTCTCCGTCGCCTGGGCGAAGGACATCATCATCGGGCGGGCGAAGGTCGACGCCAAGACCGCGAAGGAGATCGGCCTGGTCACCAGAGTCGTGCCCACGGATAAGCTCATGGACGAGGCCAGGCAGACCGCCGAGGACATTGCCGAAGTACCGCCCGACGTCATGGCGATGCAGCGGGAGATGATGAACCGCATCTGGTTCAACATGGGCGGGCCGGACGGCGCGTTCGTTGCCGGAAGGCACACCGCGATCGCCGGGCATTCCCACCCCGATTGGCGCGAGCGCGAGGCCAACTGGAAGACGAGTCAGGGCAGGAAGCGAGAGGGCGGCTGATACCGCCCCGGCAGGCTAGGGCCGACAGGGCCTTCCCGCCGCGTTCTTTGTAGGCGCGAGGCCCGGCAGCGGCGCACCTTCGCCGGCCGGTGTCGATTTTCGTCATGTTGACCCTGATTCTCGCCCTGTGCTAGAGTCGGCGCACGTTTTCCCTGGGGAAACCGCAGGGGTATCGCCCCGCTTGAACAGACGCTGAAGATAAGGCCGTAGGGGCCAGGAGGCGAGCTATGCGAATCGGTTCCAAGATGTTGTTTGGTATCGTGGCGGTGCTCGCCGTGATGGCCCTCGTCGTGGCCGGGTGCTCGGGGGCGGAAGGACCGGCAGGCCCCGCAGGACCGGCAGGCCCCGCAGGTCCCGCGGGCCCCGCAGGACCGGCAGGCCCCGCAGGACCGGCGGGTCCGGAAGGCCCGGCCGGCGACGCCGCTCCGGCTCCCACACCGGCTCCGACGGCGACTCCCGCACCGGAGCC
>DAOUKZ010000208.1:0-1608 GCA_034420775.1 Dehalococcoidia bacterium | reverse complement strand
AGGAGGGACTGAGGGAGGGCATGCCCGCCCCGGCCACTGTGACACCCACCCTTTGACACCCCGCCCCCTCGCTGCTAAATTAACAAACAGAACGGATGTGCTCTTTGGCCCAGCTCCCCAATGGCGGCCCTAGCGGCCGCTAGCCTGCCCTTAGAGGGGGTAGCGACACTGCCTCTAACAGTGAGGGAAGCCCGGAGGCCGGTGAAAGAGAGCCCGCCGGACCGGCCCTCGGGTCGTCCTGCTCGGAGCGCGCCCGGGCAGGACGCACCCCGCTCGCGGGAAGGTCTGCCGTACCCTCGTCTGACGACGCGGCGGCTAGTAGAGGACCATCTCGCGGAGGCGGCGGACGCGGTCCTCGATCTTGGGGTGGGTCGAGAACATGCCCACGAACTGGCCGTCGACCTCGTTGGTGTGTTGCGAGCGGGCGCCGAGGGGATTGACGATGTACATGTGGGACATCGCCTCGGTGGTCTTCGTCGCGGGCATGGCGCGCATCTGGACGCCGCGTTCGAGCTTTTCGAGGGCGTTGGCCAGCGGCAGCGGGTTGTTGATGATGCGCGCGCCGGTGGCGTCGGCGGCGAACTCGCGGGTGCGCGAGATCGCGAAGCGGATCACGGCGGCGGCGATGGGAACGAGGATGATCACGAGGATCATGGCGATGAGGCCCACGGGGTTGTCGCTGCGCCCGCCGCGCATCCCGCCGAAGATCAGTCCGAACTGCGCGATCCAGGCCATCATCGAGATGGCGCCGGCAAGAATGGCGACGATGGTCATGATCAGCATGTCGCGGTTCTTGATGTGGGCCATCTCATGGGCGATGACGCCGCGGAGCTCCTCCTCGTTGAGCAGGCGGCGGATGCCGGTGGTGACGGCGACGACGGCGTTCTTGGGGTTGCGGCCGGTGGCGAAGGCGTTCGGCGAGTCGTTGTCGATGACGAAGACGCGGGGCGTGGGCATGTCGGCGAGACGCGCCACCTCGGCGACCATGAAGTGCAGCCGGGGTTCGTCGGCTTCGGTCACCTCGCGGGCGTGCGCCATGCGGAGCGCGATGTTGCCGCTGAACCAGAAGCTGAAGATGTTCATCACGGCGGCGATGCCGCAGAAGATGATCGCGCCCCACACGCCGAACAGCAGCGCGCCGACCATGACCAAGAGGGCGCTCAGGATGATCAGGAGACTGAATGTCTTGAGCCAGCTCATTGCGCTCGCTCCTCCGTTACCAGCGCGTTCCTACTTCTGTTGAAAGGGATTATAGCACGGAGCTTTGGGCAGTCTAAAGAGGCGGCTCAGCGGGCGAGCCAGGCGAAGTCGAAGTCGGTGAGACGGTCGATGGCGTAATCGGCGCCGGAGATGTCCATGCCGGCGGTGGACTCGGTACGAACGGCGACGGCGGTCATGCCCGCGGCCTTGGCGGAGGCGATGCCGCGCGGCGTGTCCTCAAGGGCGAGGCACCGTTCGGGGACAACGCCAAGCTTGCCGGCCGCCAGCAGGTAGAGGTCGGGGGCGGGCTTGGCGGCGTCGACCATGTCCGTGGTGGCTATGGCCTCGAAGTCTTCGGTGACGCCGAGCCGCTTCAGGATGGCCTCGGTCCAGTTGGTCCGTGACGAC
>DAOUKZ010000207.1:0-3487 GCA_034420775.1 Dehalococcoidia bacterium | reverse complement strand
GGGGGAAACGCTCTACGAAGCCCGCTTCGATCCGAAGATCACCGGTCACGGCAGGGTCGTCATATCCCTTTGGTTTGTGGTGACGGTCGTCGGCATTCCTTTCATTCCGTTCTTCCTTCTGTTCAGCTTCTGGTACTACCCGGAATACCTCCGCCGCATCTCAGCCCGTCTCACCACCCACGCCGTGGAGATTCGCAAGGGCGTCTTCTTCCGTAAGGAGTCCACCATCCCCCTCAACCGGATCACGGACGTCCGCCTCCACGACGGCCCGGTCATGCGTTTCTACGGAATACGTGGGGTGAGGTTGGAGACCGCCGGCCAGTCGGGCCAGTATGCCAGCAGCGAGGGAGACCTCGTAGGCGTCATCGACGCGGCCGAGTTCCGCGACCTTATCCTGCGCCAGCGGCAGCGAATCGTGGGCGGCGAAGAGTCCCCGGCGGCAGCCTCCACCGCGCCGGCAGGCGCCGCTCCGGATGTCTTGACCGAAATTCGGGACATCCCCGCGAGGATAGAAGCCCAGGGCCGCCGCGACGGTTAACCCGCACCGCGGGCCTATCTCACAGGAGCGCTCATGCCGTCCAACGAAGTCCTCGTCGAAATCAAGGAGCGCGTCGCCACCATCACGCTCAACCGCCCCGACGTGCTCAACGCCGTCCACCGCGAGATGTTCGAGGAGATCCGCGCCGCATGCCTCCAACTCGACGACGACCCTGACGTTGGCGCCATCATCCTCACCGGCGCGGGCCGCGGCTTCTGCTCCGGCGTCGACGTCAGCGGCCACGACTTTGGAGCGAGCGCCGATAGGACGCCGACGGTCTACGCTTACGAGGGCGGTCCGGTCGGGATCTACAACATCCGCAAGCCGACCATCGCCGCGGTCGGCGGCCCGGCGGTCGGGGTGGGACTGGGCATGGCCCTCGCCTGCGACCTGCGCATCGCCTCCGACGATGCCCGCTTCACCACCGGCCTTGCCCGCGTCGGTCTCCCCTCCGTAGACGGTCTGGGTTGGACGCTGCCGCGCCTGGTGGGGGAGGCCAAGGCCCTGGAGCTTATCTACACCGCCGAGATGATCGACGCAAAGGAGGCGGAGCGCATCGGCCTGGTGAGCTACGTTGTGCCGCGTGACGAGCTGCAGGGGCGCGCCTTCGACCTCGCGCGGCGCTTCGCCGAGGGCCCGCCCTTCGCCGCCTACCTCTCGAAATTCATGGTGCGGAAGGGCGCGAACCTCGAGTTCGAGCAGTACCTCCCCCACGAATACGCGGCCTCGCTCAACAACCGCTTCTTCGCCGGCCACGACATCGCCGAAGCAGCCCAAGCCCGCAAGGAAAAGCGCAAGCCTGCCTTCAAGGGCACGCCCCTCACGCCGCGCGACGCCACCACACCGCGCGGCAACACCGGCTCCGACTCCTCTTCCTGAACCCGCTCTAGTGTTGGCCGAGCTCGGGGTCGAATTCGGTGCCGATGTGACCCGCCTCCTCGAGCCGCGCGACCTCGCCCCCGCCGAGTCCTAGAAGCTCGCCGTAGACGTAGTCGTTGTGCTCGCCGAGACGGCACGGGGGTGAGCGGAAGCGGTTGGGGTAGGCCGCCGATTTCCACATGAGGCCGGGATAGCGGTGCTCGCCGGCGTCGGCGTGGCGAAGCGGCTCGAAGAAGGCGCGGGCGTCGAGCTGCTCGTCGGCGTAGAGGTTGGGCTCGTCCATGATGGCGCCGGCAGGGACACCGGCGGCCTGGAGGCGGCGCATCGCCTCGACGTGGCCCACGGTGCGCGTCCACGCCACGATCTCGGCGTCCATCTCGTCCTGGTGCTTCCAGCGGGCGAGCACGTTGGCGAAACGTGGGTCGCCGGTCAAGTCGTCGCGGCCCATGGCGGTGCAGAGGGCTCGCCATTCGGCGTCGGTGGAGACAGAGAGGGCGACCCACTCGTCGTCTCCGGCGCAGGGATACGCGCCGTGGGGAGCCATCGTGGGGTGACGGTTTCCAAGGGTGGTGGCGACGCGGCCGTTCATGGCGTAGTCGGCGAAGACCTCGCCCAGGAAGGTGGCGACGTTCTCGGTCTGGTCGAGCTCGATGAACTGGCCTTCGCCGGTGCGCTGGCGGTGGAGGAGCGCCATGAGCGCCGCCGCCGCGGCGGTCATGCCCGACCCGGCGTCGGCGACGAAGGTGTTGTTGCGGTTCGAGGTGTCGAGGTCGGTGTAGCCCCAGAGGGAGGTATGGCCCGCGACGGCCTCCATCTGCGGGCCGAAGGCGCGCCAGTCCTGGTACTCGCCGGTCAGACCATAGCCCGGCATCCGAATCATGATGATGTCGGGACGGACCCGGCGCAGCGCCTCGTAAGTGACGCCGAGGCCGTCGAGGGTTTCCTTGGCGTTGTTCTCGATGAGGAGATCGGCGGCGCGGGCGAGGTCCCAGAAGACCTCCAGCCCGTCGGGACGGCGCAGGTCGACGGTCATGCTGAGCTTGTTGCGGGCGTGGCTCTGGAACATGGGGAACTTGTTCCAAGGGTTGGGCTCCGGCTCCCAATCGGGATAGGAGGCGAGGTAGCCCTTCTGGAGGAGGACGGCTTCCTTGGGCGGGTGGACCATCTGGCCGCGGGTGCCTCCGACGAACCAGTGGGTCGACTCGATGCGGATCACCTCGGCGCCCCAGTCGGCTAGGAACATGGTCGCGTGGGGACCCGCCCAGACCTGGGTAAGGTCGAGGACGCGAATGCCGCGCAGGATGTCCGCGCCGGTGGCCGTTCGCGAAGTCATACGACGCCCTCGGCGCGGAGGCGGGCGAGCTCCTGGGCGGAGAGGCCGAGCCTGCCCCGGTAGACCTCGTCGTTGTGCTGCCCCAAGAGCGGGGCGGGCGAGCGCAGGCGCCACGGCGTCGCCGACATGCGGAGCTGCGGGCCGGTGTGGGTAACGAGACCCGCCTCAGGATGTTCGAGCTCGTGCCAGAAGCCGCGCTCGTGGAAGACGGGATCGGCCATGACGTGGTCCACGTCGTAGATCGGCGCGGTGGGCACGCGAACTCGCTGGGCTTCCACCGAGGCCTCGCGCATGGTGCGGGTGAGGAGCCAGGGGAGGAAGTAGTCGACGTCGAACTCGTCGGAACGGCCCGGACGCGTGCGTTCGGTCGCGTTGACGAAGCGGGGATCGTCGCGGGCCTCTGGGTGACCGATGAGGTCGGTGAAGGCCTCCCAGCGTCTGGGGCCGCCGAGGGTCATGACGTAGCCGTCGGCGGTGGGGCGGATGCCGAGCCCGAGGGCCGTTCCCGGCTGCAGGCGGTGGATGCGCTCCTTCGTGTACTGATAGGCGACGAGGTGACTGGTGCGGCGATCTTGGCTCGCGGCCTGGGTCTCGAAGATGGCAAGGTCGACGTGGTCGCCGGCGCCGTGGCGAATCGAGGCGTAGTAGCCCATCAGGGCGGCGACGGCCGCCGCCGATCCCGCCTGGTATTGGATGACGCGACCGCCGAGCTTGGCCGGCTCGCGTTCGGGAACCCC
>DAOUKZ010000206.1:0-6291 GCA_034420775.1 Dehalococcoidia bacterium | reverse complement strand
TGATGCGCGCGAGGCGGTGTTGGAGGGCCTGGTTCGCGCCGATGGGCCGCCCGAAGGTGTGGCGCTGCTTGCAATGCTCGACGGTGCGCACGAGGAGCGCCTCGGCCCCGCCGACCATCTCGCAGGCGAGCATGGCCCGTCCGTAGTCGAGCACCCGCGCCAGCGGGGGCCAACCACCGAGCCACTCACCCAGCAGGGCCTCCTCCGGCAGTCGCACGCCGTCGAGGGTGACGTCGGCGAGGCGCTCGCCGCTCATCGTTCGGTACGTTTCGAGGGTCAGGCCCTCCGTACTGGCGGGGACGATGAACAGGGAGACGCCATCCTCCCCGGCCAGGTCTTCGGCCCGTACCGGCACGATGAAGAAGTCGGCCGCGGCCCCGTGGCGAACGAAGCGCTTCACCCCGTTGAGCACGATCGTCTCGTCGTCGATTGACGCGGTCGCGGCGATATCGTCGACGCCCCCGTCGGCCCTCTCGGCCAGGGCGAGCGCGCCGATGAGGTCGCCGGCGCCGATGCCGGGCAGGTAGCCGAGCCGCTGCTCCTCGCGGCCCGCCTCGGCGATGAGCATCCCGCACAGCACCACGGCGGAGAGGTGCGGCGTGGGCGCGAGCGCGCGGCCCATTTCCTCGTAGAGGAGGCCGAGGTGGAGGAGGTGGCCGTCCTGGCCGCCGTAGGTCTGGTGGAAGGGAAGGGAGAGCATGCCGAGCCCGGCCATAGCGGCGTAGAGCTCGCGGGAGTAGTCGAGGTCGTTCTCCTCGACCTCACGGACCAGGTCGGTGGGGCACTCGTTGGTGAAGAAGTCGCGGAACGAGCCGCGCACCATTTGGTCGTCTTCGCCGAGAACGATGTCCATGCCTATGCCTCGGAGGTCAGCCTCGGGGCAGCCCCAGGCCGCGGCGGTCGGTGGCGATCCGGTTGAGCATGACCTCCGCCGAGCCGCCCGCCGTCGTTCCCTGGCGACTCCCCATCGCGAACCAAAGGATGGTGTCGGCGAACGGGAGGTCGCGGCCGGCCTCCTTGAAGTTCAGCAGCCCCAGTTGGCCGAGGATCTTCATGCCGGCCTCGCTCATGCGCTGGTACAACTCGGCGGCGGCGATCTTCGCCCCGCCCAGCGCAACGCCGTCCATGCCGACGCCGCGGTCGGCGTGGGCGGCGGCCTCGTAGGACATGCAGCGCACGCTCTCCAGCTCGACGTAGAGGTCGGCGAGCAGGTGCCGCATCCACTGGGCGCCGCCGCCCGATTCCTTGAGCGACCGGACGTAGGCGGCGAGGTCGTCGTGCATGCGCGCGGCGCGGCCGGTGTTGGCGGTGAGGAGGGTGGCCCGCTCGTCGTTGAGCACGCGCGTCATCTGGTACCAGCCGTTGTTGACCTCGCCGCCGAGGACGGCGTCGGCGGGGACGCGCACGTCGTCGTAGTAGGTGGCGGCGACGGAGGCGACGTAGGGCTCGCCGCGCATGATGTGGACGGGCGCCATGGTGATGCCCGGGGTCGTCAGCGGGACGAGGAAGATGGAGAGGCCGCGGTGGCGCTCGGCGCTGGGGTCGGTGCGGGCCACGCAGATGTGGAGGTTGTTCTCATGGAACTCGGGCATGCCGTGGCCGCCCCAGAGCTTCTGCCCGTTGAGCACCCACTCGTCGCCGTCGCGCCGGGCGCGCATCTCGATATTGGCGGCGTCGGAGCCGGCGTTGGGCTCGGAGATGCCGATGGTCACCAGCCACTCGCCGGAGGCGAATCGCGGAACATACGTGGCCTTCTGCGTCTCGTCGCCGGCGGCACGTACGACATCGCAGGCGTGATGCGAGCCGCACTGGATCAGGGCGTACGCCAACTCCTCGGTGAGGATGGCGTGCTGCATGGGGCCGAACATCGCGCCGCCCTCGGCTTCGCTCCAGTGCGGGAAGAGCCAGCGCTTGGAGCGGAGGGATTCCCAGATTTCACGTGAGAAGTAGCCGCCGCCGGGGTGGCGGTAGGCCCGGCGCAGGACTTCGGGGGTGAAGTTGTCGGCGCAGAAGGCGCGGACCTCGCGGCGCAGGGCCTCCTCTTCGGGAGTGAACGCGAAGTCGATCATCGCCGCCCCGCGGGCCGCCTAGAGCCCCATGCGGTAGAGATCGTTGCAGTTTGCGAAGATGATCTTGTCCCGCGCGGCGGGGTCGACGCCCTCGAACTGCTCCTCCATCAGGCGCAACGACTCCGGCCAGGTGCTGTCGTCGTGGGGGTAGTCGGTTGCCCACATCAGCATGTCGGGCGACATGGCGTCGAGATTGGCCAGCCCTAGCGGGTCGGTCATGAAGGTGAACCGCACGTTGCGGTGGAAGACGTCCCTCGGGGTGAGGCCGGAGGGGAACGTGCCGCCGTGCCGCCCCGTCTTTCGACCGTAGCCGTACTCCATGCGCTGGATGAGATAGGGCACCCAGCCGATGTCGTTCTCCACGGAGATCACCTTCAGCCGGGGGAAGCGCTCGAAGACGTGCGAGAAGGTCAAGGTGACAAGGGTGTCGGGGATGAGGTGCACAAAGTTCGTGTAGCTGATGAGGAAGAAGTTGGAGATGGAACGCTCGGGGCCGGTGAAGGCGTGGAGGCTGATGGGGATCTCCAGGTCTTGGGCCTCGGCCCAGAGGGGGTCGTAGTGGCCGCTCTCGAAGGGAAGCCGGTCGGGCGGCGTGCCCCAGACGGCCGCGGCGCGGTAGCCCATCTTGGCGGCGCGGCGCAGCTCCTTGACACCGGCCTCGATGTCGTAGGTCGGCAGGAGCGCGACCCCGTAGAGGCGCTTGGGGTTCGTCGCGCAGAAGTCGCCGAGCCAGTCGTTGTAGGCCCGGAAGCAGGCGGCCTGGAGTTCGCCGTCGGGGATGCTGTAGATGCGCGCCCCCATGCTGGGGTACAGCACCTCGGCCTCAATGCCGTCGACGTCCATGTCCTCGATGCGGACCACGGGGTCATAGCCGCCCCGTCGGCCTTCTTCGGACTGCTCATTCTGGACGGCATACGGCGTGCCGAGAGCGCGGATGGCGCCCTTCGAGCGGCCCTCGCAGACGAAGAGGTGCCCGCTGCCGTCGGGGTTCTCCTCGACCCTGGGCGCGCGCTCCCTGAACTCGGGGTCGATGCGCTCGGCCCACATCCCCCAAGGCTCGAGGATGTGCGAATCGGCGGAGATGGCCCGTACCGTCATGCCGCGCTCCCGTTGGCCGCGCGCCGCAGCCTCCTGAACGGGCGTATGGTGGCACAACCCAGGAGCGGTTTCAAACGCGCCAATGCTATACTCGCCGCCTTCTGCGGCGCCCGGAATAGGACCTCCGTATGAGCGGCATGTTGATCTCGTCGGATTCCCACGTCGTCGAGCCCGGCGACCTCTGGACCGAGCGCATGCCGCGCGAGGGCGGCACAGTGCCCCGCGAGCTCGTTCCACGCTTCGTGGAGGGGCCGGAGTCGGACGAGATCTACGTGGGCGACATTGCCATCGGGGCGACCTTCCGCGGGGGATCGGCGGCGGGAAAGCGCTTCGAGAGCCTCGAAGGGATGCGCCTACACGGGCGCGCCGGCGACGTCCGGCCGGGGGCCTACGACCCCCATGCCCGCATCGCCGATATGGACGCGGACGGGATTGAGGCCGAGGTCGTCTATCCGACGACGGCGCTGCACATGTACCACAAGATTCAGGACGCTGCCCTGCTCGGCGCCATTCTGGCCGCCTACAACGACTGGATCGCGGACTTCTGCGGGGCGTATCCGCACCGGCTTCGGGGTCTGGCGATGCTCGTGCTCGACGATGAGGTCGCGGCCGCGGCCGCCGAGCTGCGGCGCTGCGCGAAGCTGGGCTTGGCGGGGGCGGTCATCCCTGTCTACCCGACGCCCGGCGAGTTCTACGACGACCCCAAGTACGACCCGTTCTGGGCGGAGGCCGAGGCGCTCGGCATGCCACTCAGCCTGCATCGGGCCACGAACCGGCCGGGGACGTTCACCGCGCCGAAGGTGACGTACGACCGCGCCGTGCTCACCGCGCCCGACCGCGTGAACGCCGAGAACTGGGTGCGCCAAACGCTGTGCCACCTCATCTTCTCCGGCGTGCTGGAACGCTTTCCCGGCCTGCGCTTCGTGCAGCTTGAGCACGAGCTGGGGTGGATACCGTTCTTCATGGACCGCATCGACTACGTCTACCGGGAGCGGCCCATGATGATCACCCATCGCTTCGCCAACGGCTCGGTCCCCACCGACTACCTGCGGCGCAACGTCTATCACAGCTTCCAGGAGGACGCGCTGGGGATGCGCGACCGCGGGATCATCGGCGTCGACAACCTGCTCTGGGGCTCGGACTATCCCCACCTGGAATCGACCTTTCCGCGCTCGCGGGAGATCCTCGACCGGGTGATGGCGAACGTCGGCGAGGACGAGCGGGACCGGATGACGCGGAGGAATACGGCGGAGCTGTACGGGTCCTAGGCGTCGTTTTGCCAGTGTCCGTCAGAAGGGGAGCGACGGTGGCGTCTTGTCAAATGCCTCTAATGAGAGTACCCTGTGCGGAGTTTGAGAAAAATTTCGCAAACTTGCCTGCCGCCGCGCTTGACGTTCATAGACGACGATCCCTATAATCCCCCGAACGCGGCCCGAGCTGGTGGGGTCGGCCATGCAATGGAACGTCGCCCAGCTTCTTCAGTCCGCGGTTGGTTCGGAGCGCGAGTACGCGATAGATGAGGCGGAGGACCGATACGAGGAGCTAGCCGGCAGGATTACAGGGGCCGTACGGCTGATGCGGACCGACCGGGGGATCCTGGTCAGAGCGGAACTTGACACCCGCGTCCGCGCCGAATGCAGCCGGTGCCTGAGCCCATTCACGGAGCCGGTGAGTTTTGCGATCGACGAGGTCTTTTACCCAAGCATCGATATCGTCCACGGCGGCAAGCTCGACCCCCCGGAAGAGGACGGCGCCTTCAAGATCGACGCGCGCCACATCCTCGACCTCGGGGAACCCGCCCGCCAATACGCTCTGCTGAGCCTTCCCATGAAACCTCTCTGCACCCAAACGTGTTCCGGCCTTTGCTCCACCTGCGGCGTCAATCGCAACGTTGAGACGTGCGGTTGCCCGCGAGGGGGCGCCGATCCGCGGTGGGCATCGCTCGAGGCCCTGCTTTCTTAGACGGGCGCCCTCCAGAAGAAACGAATGGCACCACTACCGAAACGTAAACGTTCCAAGTCCCGACAAGGGACTCATCGAGCGCACAGGGGGCTCTGGCTGCCCGGCCTGAGCAAGTGCGCGGAATGCGGCGAGCCCCAGCTTCCACACCGTGCTTGCCGTACCTGTGGGATCTACAACGGACGCCAGGTCCTGCCGGAGACGACCGAGTAGACGTCCTCGGTCGCGCCCTTCTCGCAAGGGCTCCGAACCTCCAGGGGGTGAATCGTGAGCAGCGCACAGCAGGAAGCCGGAAACGGCAGCGACGACGTTGCGTTTATTTTTCCGGGCCAAGGCTCACAGTATGTGGGCATGGGCGCGGACCTCTATGAAGAATCCTCGGCGGCCCGGACGGTCTTCGACACCGCCGACGCCATCCTCGGGTTTTCTCTCTCGAAGCTCTGCTTTGGCGGGAACGAGGACGAGCTGCGCCAGACGCACAACGCCCAGCCCGCGATCCTGACGACGAGCATCGCCGCGATGGAGGCGGTGGCGGAGGCGCGCGGCGGCAGGCCCCAGGCCGAGCCCCGCTACGTCGCCGGCCATAGCCTCGGCGAGTACACTGCCCTGGTAGCGGCGGGGTCCCTCGGCTTCGACGACGCCCTGCGCCTCGTCCGCGAGCGCGGTCGCCTCATGCAGGAGGCCGGCCAAGTCCGCGAAGGCGGCATGGCCGCGATCCTCGGGCTCGACGAGTCGCTCGTCGAGCAGCTTTGCCAGCAGACCGGCGCCGAGATCGGCAACGTGAATAGCGAAGGGCAGATCGTCATTAGCGGAGCGAAGGCTGCCCTCGTGCAGGCCCTCGACTTGGCGCGGGCCATGGGGGCCAAGAAGGCAGTGCCGCTGGTAGTGAGCGGCGCCTTCCATTCCAGTCTCATGCGGCCCGCCGTCCCCGGTATGATGACGGCCCTGAACGGCGCCCGCATCGCCAGCGCCCGCGTCCCCGTCGTCTGCAACACCACCGCCGAGCCAATAGACGAGCAGCGCGCCATCCACGGCGAGCTCGTCGAGCAGATCTGCCGGCCCGTTCAGTGGTCCCGGTCGGTGGACTTCATGGCGGGCAACGGCGTCCGCCGGTTCGTTGAGATGGGCCCCGGCAAGGTGCTCACCGGCCTCGTCAGGCGCATCG
>DAOUKZ010000205.1:0-5688 GCA_034420775.1 Dehalococcoidia bacterium | reverse complement strand
ATCTCGCAACGGGTCGTTGATGTCTGCGGTCTCAAGCCCATAGCACCGGTGGAGGTGCATGGTGTGCATGGCCCTTCGATGACCTCCGCCTACCTCGTGAACCTCAGGCTGCCGAGCAACGTGCTCTTCCCGGGCCTGCTTGTCACGCTGGGCGTATTGAAGGACGCCGACGTGCTGATAGGCATGGACATCATTGCCAAGGGAGACTTCGCCGTCACGAACTTTGGCGGTAGGACGACGTTCACATTCCGTATGCCGTCTCGCGGTGTCATCGATTTCGTCAAGGATGGATAGAGCCTTCGGTACAGCCCTTCCGTCCGAGTCACGGCCCGCCGGTCGCTGCTGAGCCCGGCGTACAATGGCGGCGTGGCGCGCCTGATTCTCCTTGTCGCGATCGTTGGGCCGACCGCCGCCGGCAAGTCGGCGCTGGCGATGGCGCTCGCACCGATCTTCGATGGCGAGATCGTTGGGGCGGATAGCCGCCACGTGTACCGCGGTCTCGACGTCGGCACGGGGAAGCCCCCCGCTGCCGACCGTGCCCTCGTCCCCCACCACCTGATCGACGTCGTCGGGTCCGACGCCGAGTTCAGCGTGGCGCACTACCAGGAGCAGGCCGCCGCCGCCATCGCGGACATCGATGGGCGGGGGCGCTTGCCGATGCTCGTCGGCGGGTCGGGGCACTACGTGCGGGCGCTCCTGGAGGGCTACCGGTTGCCCAAGGTGCCGCCCGACCCTGAGCTGCGCCGCGAGCTGAGCGCGCGGGCCGCGTTGGAAGGGCCGGAGAGTTTGCTGCGGGAACTGGAGTCGCTCGACCCGGTGTCGGCGGCGCGCATCGACCCTCGCAACACCCGGCGGCTGGTCCGCGCAATTGAGGTCAGTCGCGCCGCGGGGCGTCCCTTCTCGGAGGTTGGCGGGCGAGGACCGTCGCCGTACCGTGCGCTCGTCATTGGAGTCACGGCGCCGCGTCCCGAGTTGTACCGGCGCATCGACGCGCGGGTGGACGACATGATCGCGGACGGCTGGGCCGACGAGGTGCGCGGACTGCTGGAACGCGGCCTCGACGCGGCGCTCCCTTCCATGTCAAGCCTCGGCTATCCGGTCATGGTCGAGCACGTGCGCGACAGCCTTGCGCTCGACGAGGCCTCGCGGCGCATCAAACTGCAGACACACCGCTTCGCGCGGCGGCAGTACACGTGGTTCAAGCCCTCCGACGAGCGCATCCGGTGGGTCGATGGAATGCAGGAGGGGCACACCGCGCAAGCCGAGGCGCTGGTGCGCGAGTTCTTGGAGCGTTGAACCTTTCCGTAACAGCTAATCGCGGATGCGTTGGATCCTCCATGGGGGCTGAAACCCTGCGTGGTGGTCGACATAATTCGTCTGAAATTGGTGACGAAATTCGTTGACTCCCTGAAATCTACCGGCGTATAATCAACCGTCAAAAGCCGGACTCTTGGCCCCGGACGCGGGCCGCCGGGCCGGTCTTTGGCCGACCCGACTTCCCCTGGACGCCGCCCTGAGCCTTCGCGCTGATTCTTCCAGGAGGAATGATGGAGCGGCCGCAGTTCAAGCCCCTTCGCAGAGCGTACGGTTTCGACGAAGTCTCGATCGTGCCCGGCGACGTCATGATCAACCCCGAGCAGGCGAACCCCGATCTTGTCATCGGGAAGCACCGGCTGAAGATTCCCGTCGTCGCCGCGGCCCTGGACGCCCTCTCCTCACCGGAGACGGCGATCGCGATGACCAAGCTCGGCGGCATGGCCGTCATGAATCTGGAGGGCCTGCAGACGCGGTACGAAAACCCGAATGAGGTGCTGGAAGCGATTGCCTCCGTGCCCCAGGAGGAAGCCACCGCAATACTCCAGGAGACATACGCGCGCCCCATCGAGGAGCGCTTCATCGGCCAGCGGGTCGAGGAAATCAAGAACGGCGGCGGACTCGCCGCCGTTTCTGTAACCCCGGCGAACACGAAGCGCTTCGCCCCGGCGGCGGTGGAGGCGGGCGCCGACATCGTGGTCGTGCAGTCCACCGTGACCACGGCGCGGCACGTCTCGAAGAGCCCCCGCGGTCTGATCATCTCGGAGCTCATCAGCCAGCTCCGCGTTCCCGTGGTGGTGGGCAACGCGGTGAGCTTTAGCGCCGCGCTCGAGCTGATGGAGACGGGCATCGACGGCCTGCTCGTGGGAGTCGGCCCCGGAGCCATCTGCACGACCCGCGAGGTGATCGGCGTCGGCGTCCCGCAGGTGACGGCGACGCTCGACGTCGCCGCGGCGCGGCAGGAGTTCTTGCGCCGCACCGGCAAGTATGTGCCCATCATCACCGACGGCGGCATCCGCACCGGCGGCGACCTGTGCAAGGCCATCGCAAGCGGCGCCGACGGGGTCATGCTCGGCTCGCAGCTCGCCGCCTGCGACGAGGCCCCCGGACGGGGCTACAGCTGGGGCATGGCGAGCCCACACATGGACCTGCCGCGCGGCACCCGCGTCCAGGTTGGGTCGAAGGGCTCGCTGGAGAAGATTCTCTTCGGTCCCTCGACGACCTCCGACGGCACCGAGAACTACATCGGGGCGCTCCGCACCTGCATGGGCTACTGCGGCGCCTACACGGTGCAGGACTTGCAGCAGTGCGAGGTCGTGGTCGCGCCGGCGGTCCGCACCGAGGGCAAGTACCTCCAGATCACCCAGGGCCGCTAGGGCCGAAGGGCGAGCACGGGAGGCGTCCATGTCCGGCGAGACCATCGCGACCTACGACACGATCAAGCTGGAGATGGCCGGCGACCGCGTCGCCCTCATCACGCTCAGCCGGCCCGAACGGCTCAACGCGCTGAACCGCATCGTCTTCGAGGAGCTCGGCGACGCCCTAGAACGCATTGAGCAGGACGACGGCATCCGCGTCTACCTGCTCACCGGCGGGCCGCGAAAGGACGGCCGCCCCTGGTTCTCCGCGGGGGCCGATCTGAAAGCCTACGCCGAGGTCGGCCGCACGCCTGAGTGGCTGGCGAACTCGGTGATGAACCGTATCGACGACATGCTGAAACCCTCGATCGCGGTGATTGACGGCTTCTGCACCACCGGCGCGCTCGAGCTGATTCTGCCGTTCGACTTCCGCGTCGCGTCGGAGACGGCGACGATCTCCGACTGGCACCTCAAGAACACCGGCGCGGGCATCGGAGCGTGGGGCTCCGCCGTCCGCCTGACGCGGCTGGTGGGGCACTCCAAGGCCAAGGAGATGCTGCTCACCGGTATGCAGGTGAACGGCGTCGAGGCCAAGGCCATTGGCCTGGTCAACCGCGTTTTCCCCTCGGAAGGTCTGATGGAAAGGGCGCTTGCCTTCGCCGCCGAGATGGTGGCGATGCGGGCAGACGGCGTGCGTCTGACCCTCGGCTTCCTGGAGAACCAGGCCGAGATGGAGAAGCACTCCGCACTCCGCTACGCGCAGACCGTCCCCGGCCTGATGAGCATCGACCGCTCCTCAGACAACTTCCGTGAGGTCACCGCGGGACGCACCGACCCCACCAAGGAAGGCCCGCTCACCAAGTCGTAGGGGCCCGCGCCCCACAAACCCTTCCCCCTTTGAGGGAGACTGAGAGAGGGCCGTGACCGCGCCTGTCTACATCGTCGGCTCCATCGCCTACGACCGGATCATGGACTTCCCGGGCCGGTTCGGCGACCACATCCTGCCGGACAAGGTCCACATGCTGAACCTCTCGTTCACCGTGGACGGCTTGGTCGAGTACATCGGCGGGACGGCGGGCAACATCGCCTTCGCCCTAGCCAAGCTCGGCGAGCGGCCCGTCATTCTGGCCACGATCGGCCGCGATCGCGAGCGCTACTTCTCGTGGCTAGCGGAGCACGGGATCGGCACGGAGAGCATCACCGTGTCCGACGACGAGTTCACCGCCTCGGCCTATATCACCACCGACTTGGCCGATAACCAGATCACCGCCTTCAACCCCGGCGCGCTGAAGCATCCCTGCCGTATCGAGATCGACCCGGTGTCTTCCGGCGGCAGGATCGGGATCGCCGGCGCGAGCAACCTCGAGGACATGGAACGGGGACGCGCCGCCTTCCTGGAGCACGGGATGCGCTACATCTTCGACCCAGGCCAGTCGCTGCCGCTGTGGAGCGACGATGCGCTCGCGGCGATGATCGAGGGCGCTGAGGTGCTCATCGCGAACGACTACGAGGTCGAGCTGATCATGTCGCGCACCGGCATGGACCGGGGCCGGCTCCTCAACCACTGCGGTGCAGTGATCACGACGCGCGGCGAGCATGGCTCCACGGTGACCACGCGAGATGGGGAGACCGAGCTTCCCGCCGTCGCCCTCGCCGCGCCGCCGTCCGACCCCACCGGCGCCGGCGACGCCTACCGCGGCGGGCTGATCAAGGGGATGCTCGGCGGGGCCGACCTCGTCGAGTCGGCCAAGCTGGGGACGGTCGTGGCCTCGTTCGCCGTCGAGGTGCAGGGCACCCAGAGCTACGATTTTAGCCCGGCGCAGTTCGAGGAACGGTACCGGCGGACCTTCGGATCGTAGGGAGGCTAGTCCTCAGGCTCGAAGCCCGTGAAGCTCCCATCGCCGCCGCGACGCAGTCGGCGTAGGCCGACCACGGCGTCGCGGTCCAGCGGCCCATAGATGTGCGGGTAGCGCTCGCCGTTCGACGCGGCCTTGCGCTTGATCTCGGCGCGGACCCGTGACTCGTCGATCACCAGGGCCGCGAGGTCGCCGGCGTTGGCGTAGAGCCGGTTCGCCACGCCGACCACCTGCGCCTCGTCTACGGAGGCGTGGATGAAGCCTTCGGCGGCAAGGCTCGGCGGCGTGATCGTCGCCCCGGCGAGCGCGCCCTCAACGTCGGCGGCGGGCATGAGGTGGTAGATCACGGCGCTCCGGTGTGCTCGCCGAGGTAGACGCCGCTGTACCCGGCGTCGGCGGGCGACTCCAGCACCAGGAAGACGAGCTGCATGATGCGGGCGTTCCGGTAGAGGCGGAAGCCGCTGGGGTTATAGACGGTGAGCAGACTCTGAGACCGGCCGGAATAGCCGGCGTCCCAGACCGCGGTGTGCAGCGCCGCGCCGCCGCGCAGCAGGCTCGACCGGGTGCGCCCCAGTGCGGCGAGGTCGAGCGGCAGGTTGACCGTCTCGTTGAACCGGACCAAGTACGACCCCGGCGCGAGCATGACCGCGTCGTCGCTATCGAAGGGCAGAAGCGATTCCTCGGGCAGGGTTCGGCGCTCGTTGGAGAAGTCGGCGGCGCCCGCGCCCGTGTACGACGCCACGCTCTTGAGCGTCAAGTCGATGCCGTTGGGCTGCACCTGGATCTCCGGATCGATCAGCCCCTCAACCAGGGGCGGCTCGGCGGCGATCCGGTCGAGGATGGCGCGTCTATCGAGCAAACCGGACATAACGTCGGCGTACTATACCGGCTCCGCCCGCCGCTGGCGAAGATTGCGCCCTAACCGTCGGCGGAGCGGACGGCTTGGATGAAGGCGCGGATCTTCCCGGGGTCCTTGACGCCGTTAGTCTCCACGCCGCTGGAGACGTCGACGCCCCAGGGACGGACTTCGGCGACGGCATCGGCGACGTTCTCCGGCGTCAGGCCGCCGGCGAGGAGGAAGTCGTGCTCGCGAGCGGCGTCGCGGGCAGCGTCGTGGTCGAATTGGCGGCCGGTGCCGCCGTAACGGGCGTCGACCTTGG
>DAOUKZ010000204.1:0-20607 GCA_034420775.1 Dehalococcoidia bacterium | reverse complement strand
GAGGACTTCGAGAATGTCGCCCTCCGCGCTCGTCTGGAGCGAGATGCCGCATCCGACGCCGCAGTAGGGGCAGGTCGTCGGCGTGCTATTCGCTATGGGAAGCTCCGACCCCTTCTTCTTGATGGCCCCGGTGGGGCAGACGGAGAGGCACGTACCGCAAGAGGTGCAGATCGATTCACGCAGCGGCTGGTCCATGAAGGCGCCGATGCGAGACTCCCGGCCCGCGCCGAGCACGTCGATGGCCCCGATGAACTGCAGCCCGGGCCCGCAGCCCTTGGCGCAGCGCCCGCACATGATGCAGTCGTCCATCGCGATCGAGAAGAACGGGCTGCTGGTGTCGACGGCCTCCCGGGGCCTTGGCTCGTAGCGCGCGGCGTCGATGTCGTGGCTGCGGCAGGCGGCGGTCAGCGCCTCGTAGTCCTTCCCGTTGGGCGAACCCTTGAGCATGCCAAGCGTAAGCTCGAGGACGCCCTTGCGCAGGCCGCGGGCCGACTCGGTGTCGGTGTGCACCTCCATCCCCTCGGTCGCCGGCAGCGAGCAGGACGCGGGAAAGCCGCGCTGCCCTTCAACCTCGACGAGGCAGGTGCGGCAGGCGCCGATAGCCCCCATGTCGGGGTCCTTGCAGAGCTGCGGCAGCTCGGTCCCCGACGCGTTGACCGCGTCGAGTACCGATGCCCCGTCGGCGACGCTTACCGGGTCGCCGTTGATCGTGAGGCGTGGCATGGCGCCGGCTACTTCTCCTCCTGCTTCAGTGGACAGCCCACTCTAGCCGCTCGCGGCGGGCCTGTGAACTAGTCGGCGCTGACGAGATCGTCGCGGAAGAGGTCGAGTGCGCTGACGATGGGGCCGCCGGCCATCTGGCCGAGGCCGCAAAGGGAGGCCGAGGCCACGACGTGCGCCAGCTCGCGCAGTTCTGCGGCGTCGGAGGATGACCCCATGGGGGCCATGCGGTCCAGTATCTCGACCATGCGGGGCGCGCCCTCACGGCACGGAGTGCACTTGCCGCAGGATTCGTCGGCGTTGTAGCCGGCAAGCTCGCGCACGACGTCGAAGGTCGGCATCGACCCGTCCAGCACAACGACCCCTCCCGCTCCGAGTACGGCTCCCGAGGGGTGCATCAGCCCCGGACGAATCGGCTCATCAAGCATCGACTCGGGAAGCAGCCCGCCGCTGGGACCCCCCGCGACGACGCCGGTGACGCGCCCGCCGTCCCGCGCCCCGCCGCCGATGTCATGGACGATTGTCCGCAGCGTCATGCCCATCGGCACCTCGACCAAGCCCGGACGCCGCACCGCGCCGCTTAGGGAGATGAGCTTGGTGCCGCTAGCCCCGTTGCCGATTTCGGCGAAGGCGTCGGCCCCGTCTCTCAAGACGACGGCGGCGTTGCACAGCGTCTCGACGTTGTTGATGACCGTCGGCATGGCGAAGAGCCCTGACTCGGTGGGGAAGGGCGGCCGCAGCCGCGGTACGCGGCGTTGCCCCTCGATCGTGTTGAGAAGCGTCGTTTCTTCGCCGCACACGTAGCCTCCGGCGCCCCGTCGGATCTCGATATCGAAGTCGAAGCCCGCGCCGAGGATGTCCTCACCCACGAGTCCCGCGGCGCGAGCCTGCTCGACTGCCAGCCGGACGCGGCGCTCGGAGAGCCGCGCCTCGGCGTTCACATACAGGAAGCCCTTCGACGCGCCGGAGGCGTAGCCCGCGATCAACAGCCCCTCGATCAGAAGGTGCGGGTCGCCGTCCATGATGTGGCGGTCCTTGTAGACGCCGGGCTCGCCCTCCTCGGCGTTCACCACGACGTAGCGGACGCCGCCGGGAGCCGCTCGCGCGCTCTGCCACTTGCGCCCGGCGGGGAAGTAGGCGCCGCCCCGGCCCAGCAGACCGGCCCGCAGCACCTCGTCGATCACCTCTTCCGGCGTCACGGAAAGGGCCCGCTCCAGTCCCGCGTAGCCGCCGCGTGCGAGGCAGGCGTCGAGGCTTTCCGGGTCGATGTCGCCGGTGTTGGCGAGGAGACACCGGTGTTGCGCCTCCCAAAACGAGCCGTAGTCGGGCTCGTCGGCAGCTACCGAGGACGGGTCGGCGGCAAGCTGTGCCGCCTGCGCCGGCGTCACACGTTCGAGCCGCACGGTTTCGCCGCCGGGACGCTCGACGGCGATGCGCGGCGACAGGTCGTAGGCGCCGTCGCTCCCGGCGGCTACGATGTCGACCGCCGCAGGGTCGGCGGCCCGGCTCGCCGCTTCCAGGATGGCGCCGCTCCCGACTGCGCGGTCGACGTGCGAGTCCTGGACCCTCAGGACCGTCTTGCCGTTGGCGCGGGCGGCCTCACGCTCGACCGCGGCCTTCCGGAGGGATGTGAGCGGCGACGCCACGGGCCTAGGACGCCGTCACCGCGGCGCGGACGCTCTCAGCCGTGGCGCGGCCCCGGCTCTCGTGGTCGACCTCGACCACCGGCGCGGCGGCGCAGAGGAAGGCGCAGGCGCGCTCCTCGACCGCCGTTGCTTCAAGGTCGGTAGCGGCCTCGCGGGCCGCCTCCAACACCGAACGCGCGCCGTTCAGCAGGCAGGAGAGGCCGGTGCAGACCCGCACGGTGTGCTCGGCAGGGGCCTCGACCCGCAGCTCGGTGTAGCTCGTCGCCGATCCGTAGACCTCGCTGGCGGGGACGCGCAGGTGCCACGCCGCCGTTTGCAGCGCATGCTCGGGCAGGTGGCCGAACTCGTCGTGGATGTAGTGCAGCGCGGGCAGCAGGTAGCGCCGCTCCCGGGGAAAGCGCTCAACGAGCCGGCGCCGAAGCTCACGCTGGTCCATGGGTCTCCGTTGGGACCTCTCCAACCGCGCCCCGAGTGTGCCGCTCAACGTGCTCGGTTATTGGCATTGTACCCCGTGGGCTCGGAGTCACTAGGAACGGAGCGCGGCGGCCTCCGTCCCCACGACGTCGCCGAGCGCCAGCGCGTCGATCCTCTCGGCGGGCACCATCCCGTCCGCCGTCCAGCAGCGGGCCTCGTAGTAGGAGCCGATCATGCCGTCGAGCTCGGCGCGGGTCAGCGCCGTCCCCGCTCCGACGCCGGTCGGCAGCGCCTCTTCCAACACGCGCGGCGGTAGGGTGTCGTCGGCACGGGTCCACCCCTCCCGCACGTTGAACAGCTTCTTCAGGGTGCAGATCCGCTCGCCGGCGCGACGCAAGCGCTCGGTGGACACGGCCCGACCGGTGACCCATTCGTACGCTTGCGCCGACTCGCCCCAAAAGTCGCCGAAAGCCTTGCGAAGGAACTTGCACCAGATCATCGAGTCGAGGACGGCGGCATAGTCCTCGCTGCGGGCAGCGAGCGCGCCGCGGCGGTCGTCGACGCGCAGCCGGTCGACCTCAGCAGAGAAGTCGGCCTCATAGGCCGACGACCGGTTGTGGCAGGCGCCGCGGGCGTTCACGGCGAGGCCGAGGGCGAGCGTCTTCAGGCCGCGCGGCTCGTAGCCCGGCATCTCCAGGCCCTTCACGTGCATCGCCCACGCCTCCGATCCGCCGCCGATCTGTTCCGCGGCCCGGCGCACTCCGTCGGCGAGCAGGTCGCCGACGCCCGACCGCGCGCCGATGGCCTCGATCATGCCGAGGACGGCCTCGCCGTCGCCGAACGCTAGGGGCTCTCGAAGGAGTCCGCGCTCGGAGCATTCCATCGCCCAGGCAATCGAGGCCCCGGCGCTGATGGTGTCCATGCCGAGCTCGTCGCAGGCATGGGCGGCCCGGACGACTGCGTCGGGGTCGGCGACGCCGACCAGCGAGCCCAGCGCGTAGAGGCTCTCGTACTCCATGCGGGCGGTGGTCGTGTCGGACGCCTCGCCGTTGTCAACGGCGGCGAGGACTTTCTCACAGCCGATGGTGCAGTTGGCGCAGTGCGCATCGCGGACGCTGTGGGTGGCCCGCAGCGACTCACCCGTGACCCCCTCCGCGCCGTCGAAGGTCGACTGCCGGAAGTTGCGCGTGGGCAGCACCCCAAGCCGGTTGAAGGCGGCGACATTTCCGATGGTGCCGAGCACGCGGTACTTCTCGGTGGCGGGACCCAGGCTGGCACGGCTCAGGGCGCGGGCATAGTCGTTGAGCGACGTCTCGTCGGCGATCTCCACGGACTGCGTGCCGCGCACGGCGATCGCCTTCAGGCGCTTCGACCCCATCACGGCGCCCGGGCCGGTGCGGCCCGCCTGGCGTCCGCCGTCGTTGGCGATGGAGGCATAGCGGACGAGCCTCTCCCCCGCGGGCCCGATACAGGCGACGCGGACACGGCCCAGGCGCTCCTTGACCGCCGCCTCCGTCTGCGACGTGGTCAGCCCAACCAGATCGCCCGCCGGTTCGAGCCGCACGCCGTCGCCGTCTATCACCAACACTGACCACTCCGGCGCTTGGCCTTGGATGACCACGGCGTCGGCGCCGCAGCGCTTGAGCTCGAGGGCGATGTGGCTCGACGACAGGGAGTCGCCGCTGAAGCCGGTGAGCGGCGACTTGGTCACGATGGCGAACTTGCTGGTGGTGGTGAGCCGCGTTCCGGTAAGCGGGCTCGCCGCCAGGATCAGGGGATTGTCCGGCCCCAGCGGGTCGGCGCCCGCCAGGCAGTGGCGGTAGAGCAGATAGGTACCGAGGCCGGTCCCACCGACGAAACGCTCCAGGACGTCGTCGGGCAGGGGTTCGTACCGTCTCTCGCCGGTGGCGAGATCGACGATCAAGGCCCGCCCGAAGTAGCCGTCCACGGCTAGCCTCCCGCCTCGGCGGAGAGCACGAGGACGGCGTCGCCCTCCCGCACCGGCGCGCCGAGGTCGGCGACGAACGCGGCCCCATTCACGTTGAGCGTGTAGCCTTCGAGCAGGCTTGCCCCGGCCTCGTCCAACACCTTGCCCACGAGGGCGGGTCGCTCCTGCGCCAGCGCTGCCAGCGCGTCACGCAACGTGGCGTCCGGCGAAAGCGACAGCGCGACCGCGCTCGTTCCGGCGGCGAGCCGGGCCACGCCGTAGAGCTCGACGCTGCACGCGATGGCAGGGGCGGCCATGCTAGCCACGCTCCGCGGCGAGCGCCGCCGCCCGGTCGAGGTCGTCCTGGGTGTTGACGTTGAAGAAGCTGAGCAGATCGGGGTCGAAGCGGCGGACGTCCGGCTCCTCGACGAACCGCACCCGCACGTCATCGAAGAAGCGGGCGATCTTCAACTCATCGCGTTCGAGGCGGTCGTGGATCGAGGTCAGGCACTCCTTGGCGTAGAGAGCGTGGGTCGGCTCAGGGCGGCCGTCGACGCGGGGCACGACGGCATCGTAGCCGTCGGCAAGGCCGGCCATGTACTCGATCAGGCCTGTGTTCAGGAAGGGCATGTCGCCGGCAACGACCAGCGACCAGCGGTTCGTCGCCTTGGCCAGGCCGGAATAGATGCCGCCCAGCGAACCCTTATCAGGGTAGAGGTCGAACGCGGTCCGGGCGTCGTCGGGGAGGGGGAGGGCATCCGCGGCGCCGGGCTCGGCGCCCACCACGACGATCTCGCCGCAGACCGGCCGCAGCCGCTCGATCACACGGACAATAAGCGGCACGCCCTCAAACGGCTCGACGAGCTTGTTGCGTCTCAGCCGGCGGCTCTTCCCCCCCGCCAGCACGACGCCGGTCAACGGCACGGTCATGCCGCATTCTACCAGGAGCCGGACCTACACCACGGCGCGAATGGCGACGGTCTGAGGCTGGCTGGCAACGCCGAAGCCCCACGTGGGTATCACGGCGCTGAACGCTCCCGCCATCCCGCCCCCAACGACGATGCGCACCGCCTCCGGCCCGGTGAGCGCGGCGACCGGATCTTCCGTGTCGCCGTCGCCAAGCTGTCCCACACGCCGGTAGAAGTCGGCGGGGCGCCTCGCCTTCTCGTACAGAAACTTCCTGGCTTGCTCCTTCGTCCAACCCGCCCCTTCGAGCTGCGCGACGTGCTCGGGGCCGAGGACGACGACGAAGTTGCCGAAGCCGTGGCCGCAGTCGGCGATGGCCTCGGCGATGCGGGTCTGGACTATCTCCAACGGCTTGTTGGTGAGAGAGTGCACTTGGTGTGGGCTCAGGACGTTGATCACCGTGACCGCACTCTCGTCCTTCGAGAACCCCTGCTCGACGTGCAGGGGAACCCATGGGGAAAGCTCTTCATTCTCGGCGATGCAGAAGGAGTACTTGCCGGGATGTCCCAGGCAGCTCATGTCGGTCTCGCCGGGGCGGTTGCCCAGCACGTTGATGTGCATGAGGCGGATGGCCCGCCCGATGGTGGCGTTGGGACGAAAGCCGGGACCGAACAGGTTGGGGCCGCTGTTGAGTCCGAGTGCATCCCGAATGGGGCCGTTGACGATGAGCAGCTGCGCCGACCCGCCGGTGCTCACCGAGGCGCCGTGGATGTTGAAGTGGCCCTCGCACATGCCCTCGACGGCGGCCACCACGACCGGCAGGTATTCCGGTCGGCACCCCGCCATGACGGCGTTCACCGCCACCTGTCCCGCAGTGATGGTCAGGAGGCGCGGCTCGATGACGCCGACGGTGTCGCCGGCTTCGAGTCCGGCGGCGGCGAGCGCGGCCTCGACGAGGTCGGAGCGGGGAGGAACGACGGGCAAGCCGTCGGTCAGGCCGTCCTCGAAGAAGCGCTCGATGGCGGCCCAAGCGTCATCGGCTTCGATGCGTCCGGAGGGCACGGCGGAGGTGCGAGCCCGCTGGGGCTATCCCGTAGCGGAGGCGGAGGCCTCCGGCTTGGCTTTGGACTGGGCGCGCTGCGACTCGTACTCCTGGGCCAGGGCGTAGAGCTCGTCGCCGTTGAAGAAGCTGTGGCGGGCGTTCTGGTAGCTCGCCGAGGTCTCGTCCCATTCGCCGTCGTAGGCGTCCTGGATCCTGTCGTAGACGTACTTCACGACGCGGGTGGCCTTGGTGTACTTGTCGGCCTCGCCGGTCTTCTCCAAGTGCTTGGCGTTGAGGATCGCGACGATGCCGTCCGCGCCGGAGAGCGACCCGACTCGGTGCAGATCCACGCTTTCGCCGCCAAGGAGCTTGGGGTCGAACGGGAGGTAGATGTCGCCGCCTTCGGCCTTGGCCTGGCGCTCGACGCCCGCCTGATGGATGCCGGCCTGGGTACTGAAGATGGCGTCGCCGATGATGGGCGACTTTATGTTCACGCCGCCGATCTCGCTCTGGATCATCGCCGCCATCTCACGCAGGGCGGAGAGTTGGAAGCCGGGGTCGCCGTAGAGCCGGATGTAGTCGGCGGTGACCTGTTCCAGGGTGGTGTTGCCGGTGCGCTCGCCGAGGCCGCCGAAGGCGACGTTGACCCGCCGCGCGCCGTAGCGCCAGGCGAGGATGCTGTTGGCCGTCGCGAAACCGAAGTCGTTGTGGCCGTGCCATTCGAGCTCGGCCCCGGTCTCCGCCCGGATGGTGGAAATCAGCCGCGGCACACCCATCGGCAGCGAGGCATGGGGGTCGGGGAAGCCGATGCCCAGGGTGTCGCAGATGCGAATCTTCGCCTTGCCCTCGGTCTCTCGCAGCACGCGCTGGATGAAGGGGATGACGAAGCCGTGGATGTCGGCCTTGGTGGAGTCCTCGAGGTGGACCCTCGGGGTGATGCCGGCCTCCATCGCCGCCATGATGGGCTGGAGGTACTTGTCGGCGGCCTCTTCCTTACTCCGGTAGCCGAGCTTGTCGAAGATGTGGTGGTCGGAGGCCGAGGCGAGCATCCCGGTCTCCTTGACCTTACCGCCGGAGACCTCGGTGAGGAGCTTGATGTCCTTCGGCGTGGCGCGCGTCCACGTAGTGACTTGGGGGAAGTCGTAGCCCCGTTCGAGAAGCTTCTCTAAACACCAAAGATCGCGCTTTTGGTAGATGAAGACCTCGACCTGCTCGATGCGGCCGGTGCCGTTGTCGAGATCGTGGAGGAGGTCGTAGTAGCGGAGGCGCGCCTCGTTGGGGAAGAGGGCGAAGTTGGGGTCCTGCGCGCCGTCGCGGAGGGTGGTGTCGGTGATGAGCTTGGGCTTGCCGTCGTCGGCAGGGAGCGCCGCCGCTTCCGGCTCGAAGGAGAGCGCGGGCATCTGGCCACGGAAGTTGTAGAAGCGCTTCCGCGCGTCGATCTGACGGAGCTCGGCGGTCTGCGTCATCGAGGGCGCCTCCTGAAGCGCTTAGCCCCGGGAACGTCGCCTTCATTATACACAGGCGGGCCTCTGGCGGGGCCGCGCGGACCGCCGGGTACAAGGGTGCGGCGGGGCGGCCTTGCCTCTTCTCCCCACGGGAGAAGATTGAGATGAGGGGCCCCACGCCAACCGCCAAAGGCCATCGAGCCCGTCCTCCTCTCCGGCCTTTCCCCCTCTTGGGGGAAACTGAAAGAGGGCACGCGCCGAACGGGCGCGTCGGAGAGGTGGGGAGGTGTGGGCTGGACTCCCCAAAGAGGGAGGCCACGCCCCCGCTAGTCTTCTTCCAGGGTGGAGGTGTCGCCTTCGGGGAGGCCGAGCTCGCGGGCCTTGAGGAGGCGGCGCATGATCTTGCCGCTGCGGGTCTTGGGGAGGCCCGGCAGAAAATCGATCTCGCGGGGAGCGGTGCCGGCGGCGAGCTTGCCGCGGGCGAAGCGCATGAGCTCGCGGCGGAGGGGCTCGGACGGCTCGTAGCCCTCGCGGAGGGCGACGAAGGCCTTCACCACCTCCATGGCGATGGGGTCGGGCTTGCCGATGACGCCGGCCTCGGCGACGGCGGGGTGCTCGACGAGGGCGCTTTCGACCTCGAACGGGCCGACGAGGTGGCCGGCGGTGTTGATGACGTCGTCGGCGCGGCCGATGAACCAGAAGTAGCCGTCCTCGTCCATGCGGGCGCGGTCTCCCGAGTAGTACCAGCCGTTCTTGAACTTGGACTGGTACATCTCGTCGTTGCGCCAGTAGGTCTGGAACATGGAGGGCCAGCCGGGTCGGGCGACGAGGTCGCCTTCCTGGCCCGGAGACGCGGGGTTGCCGTCGTCGTCGACCACGGCGAGCTCGATGCCGGGGATGGGGCGGCCCATGGAGCCGAGCTTGATGTCGGACTCGGCGTAGTTGGCGCACATGATGGCCCCGGTCTCGGTCTGCCACCAGTTGTCGTGGAAGGGCATGTCGAAGGCCTCCATGCCCCAGACGATGGCCTCGGGGTTGAGGGGCTCGCCGACGCTGGCCAGGAAGCGCAGAGACGAGAGGTCGCGCTTCTGGGCGGCCTCGGAGCCGGCCTTCATCATCATGCGGATGGCCGTCGGCGCCGAGTACCAGACGGTGACCTTGTACTTCTCGATGAGGTCGTACCAGGTGGTGGCGCGGAAGCCGCCCTCGTAGATGAAATTGGCGACGCCGCTGGTCCAGGGCGCGATGATGCCGTAGGAGGTGCCGGTGACCCAGCCGGGGTCGGCGGTGCAGAAGTAGAGGTCGTCCTCGTGGAGGTCGAGGGCCCACTTGCCGGTGGCGTACTGCTGGAGCACGGAGTTGTGCCGGTGGACCGCGCCCTTGGGCTTGCCGGTGGTCCCCGACGTGTAGTGCATGATCGAGTAGTCGTCGCGGGTGGTGTCGACGTTGTCGAAGACGTCGGAGGCCGTGGCCATGAGGTCCTCGTAGCTGACGTCGCCGTCGGCGAGGGGCTCGGCGCTGCGCCCGTTCTTGTTGACGATGATGACGTGCTTGAGGTCCGGGCAGTCGGGGAGGATGTCGGCGATCCGCTTGCGGAGGTCGGGGGAGGTGACGAGGACGGACGCGCCGCTGTCCTGGAGGCGGTCGCGGACGGGGTCGGGGCCGAAGGCGGAGAAGAGGGGGCCGGCGACGCAGCCCGCCTTGAGCGCGCCGAGGATGGCGAAGTAGGTCTCGGGGAGGCGGTCGGCGAAGACGAAGACGCGGTCGCCCTTGGCGGCTCCGAGGCCGAGGAGGACGTTGGCGAACTTGTTGGTCTCGAGGCGCATCTCGTCGAAGGTGTAGCGCTCCTCCTCCATGTCCTTGCTCACCCAAAGCATGGCGAGGCGGCCGCCGCGGCCCTCGGCTACGTGGCGGTCGATGCACTCCCAGGCGACGTTGAGCCCGCCCCCGGGCAGCCAGGCGACCTCCCCCTCGATCGTCGCCCAATCAAAGAAGGCGCGGGCGTCGTGATAGCCGTCGATGTTCGGCGTCAGCCGCCGGTCCTTCGGCCGCTTCGTGATGACGTTCTCGTCCATGGCGGGACCCCTGCGTGCTTCAGGTTTGCGTGGTGGGGCGTAGGGTAGCACACAGGCGCGCGCGGGGCGGGTGAGGGGGCAGGGGGAGGGGATCGCGACTGGGAATTGGGCACTCGAGTGCCGTGTGGTTACGAGGGACTCATGCCGCCAAGAGCCCCGTCGACAAGCGACGCAGCCTGATGCTCCTTGCGACTCGCATCGTCGAATAGATCCCATTGTTCTACAACCGTAGGATGCGAAGAAGGTGGTGGAAGCAGAACTGTTGCCATGTCGTTCTCGTATGTCCCGTCCACAACCGAACCTGAGGCTTTCGACTTTATTTGAACCCTTGCGTGCAAAGATCCGAGGGCCAGGTAAAGCCACCCCGGATCAATTCCAGGACGCGCAACGACTCGACCGACGTGTCCGCTCGCCATCCATCCCTGTCTGTCTGGCGTAATCATCACCGGCACGCCGAGCTTCTCCTCCGCGCGGCCGTCGGCTTGGTATGCAATGCCGTGTGTTTGTAGCTGATAGCGGTCCGGATCCGTCAGCGCTCTCGGTGCTATGAACTTCAACCCCACTGGCCGGATCTGATGGATCTGGCGTCCAGACAGCATAGGACGTCCCAATTTGGAATCGATGTAGACGGTTTTGTAACGTCCGGCTGGTTTCACAATGTCCGCTACGTCCCCGACGGGGACACCTCCCAGGTCCAGTAAGGTGGAGCGGGCCGCCTGGGCCACAGGATGGTGATAAGCGGCATCGATACGTCCCTCTAGAGCCCCGGCGCGCAGCGTCCACCCACCGCTTGAGCTAAGCGCGGGGAGACCGCCAGCGTGCTCGTTGAAGCGCGCTTGAGCCTTCGCGATTCCCAGCCTAGCTCGCTCTCTCGTGTGCGTAGCGTCCTCCAGTAAGCTCACCACTTCATCAAATATCTCTTCCACGACAGGAACACGCTGCCTGGCAACCTGAGAGTCATCGATGTGATCGATCACAGAGCCGGTCTTGTCCAGGCGCAACAGCGCTTGGCCGTTCTGGCTGCTGAGGAACGCGAGCACGTACAGGCGCATCCGCTCGTCGTTGACTTTGATGCGAACCATGTCGTGGCTGACGACGAATCTCGACAGGTACTCGTCGACGTAGACCGCCGGGCCAAGGTTTCGGCCTGAGCACGTCTGCAAAATTGTTCCCTTCTCGACCGAGTATGCACCTATGTCATTCCCAGTCCTGGACAGGAAGTCAGCGGGCTCGGGCAGGAACTCAAGGAGATCGTAGGGTCGCAAGTACGGAGCTCCGCCCGCATCTAGGTTCGAGTAAACCCGTTTGAAGCGTTTCGGCAGGAAGACCTCGGCCAGACCATCCTTGCCCCCGAGCGGCAATAGGGGAACCCCCCTATGGGACGCCTCAACAAGCCTGGCTTTCGAACTCATGCCCGGCGCCAGAAAGTGACCAGCGTCGACCCGTGTGGCTTCGCAGAGTTCTGCAGAATCGACTACGCGGGCCTTCATTCCTGATCGCGCAACCATGCACTGTACGCTTCAGCCACCTCTGGGAGTTCGTCGTCAACCACACGCTGAAAGTGCGCAGTCGCTGAGAGTTGCGGGAGTCTGGTGATCGGATCCAGACTACCGGATGGTGCGGACTCAACGAGTTCTTCGCCTTCTGGCGAGCGTCGGTAGATTGTGTTGCCCCTCTTGTCTCGCCCGACCTTCTCCGCTACCGCCATGAAGATTGGGTAGTCGAGGCGTCCCCCCAGCGCATGTGCGCGTTCCTCATTAGAAAGTCGGCGCATCAATACCATCGAGGTCTGCGTATCGTTCTTCGGCTGAAACAAGTCGCGCTGCATGTCGACAACTGCGAGCAGTTGAACGTTTTGGAGCATCCAGGTGCGTACGTACTCTAGAGCGGGGTTATTCAGGATCCCATTAGGGATCACCATTCCCAACCGTCCCGTGCCAGGTCGAATGAACTGCACGCAGCGTTCGATGAACAGGATTTCAGGGGGCTGAGACTTCTGGAGGATAGGTTCGTCTGAAGAATCACGCCGGATAGACCAAGTGCTCGTCGCCTCGTCGTGATCCCATAGGGCGGCAAGCTCGTACTGGCGAAGGATCTCCGCGTCGTCGATTACGATTCGCGTCCCGAATGGCGGGTTTGTGAAGAGCACGTCTATAGAGCCCAGACGGACCGACTTGCGAGCATCCTCGTTCCAGGTGTTCGGGCTTGCCAGGCTATTGGCCTGGTTGACGCCCCCAGCACCGTCGTTGTTCATGACCATGTTCATTTTCGCTGCTCGGACCAGCGCAGGGTTCAGGTCCAGTCCAAACACCATGGAACTCAAGTAGGAGGCTCGCTTCCTGTAGAGCTCGTCTAATTCCCCTTGGGTCGGCAATTCGGAATCGATCCACTCGGCTCTCTCGGATGCAGCCAACTTCGACAATGCGTGATTCATCGCCGTGATCAGGAACCCGCCGGTACCACACGCTGGGTCAAGCAGACGTTCGCCGGGCCGCGGATCTAGCATCGATACCGCCATGCGGCAGGCATTCCGCGGCGTGAAGAACTCACCACGGTCTCCGCGAAGATTCGCCCCGACGATTTCCTCGTATGCAACACCCTTCACATCCACCGGTGACTCAAGCAGTGAGTAATTCTGTAGTTGAGAGACTACGTAGGCGACAGTCGACGGGTTAAGAGCTATTTCCCGGTCGGCTTGGGGAAATATTTTGGGGTGCCTCCCCGTAACTTTCTCATCAAATATCCTCTGAATACGGTTCTTCGAACCGAGGGCCGAAGTAGAATTCGCACGCTCTAGCGAAGTGGCGAAGAACTCGATCTCCGACGAACGCTCGTCTTCGATCTTCGCAAAGATAATCTTCAAAAGCTCCCAAAACGCGTCGGTCTTCTGCATCCCCTCGCTTCCGGCGATGTAGTTATGACAACGGCGGAACGCGAACAGCAAGTTGTCAGCAGAGGCGGCCCTTAGGTCACGCCGACTAACTCGTTCCCCTTCCTCCTCGGTCTTCCCAAACCCAGGAATGTCCGAGATCTCCTCAAACGTAGACTCCCCGAGCTGTTCTCGCTTCGCGATACAGAGCCGCTCAGTTCCATTCGTCCAGAGGCCGTATCGCGCGTTTAGGGAGGCCGAGAGGTAGGACTTAAGCTGGTCAATCCCGTCCTTGCGGTCTGTGGGGCTTGTGTCGGCTCGCTTGCACTCGACGATGATGTAAGCGTTTTCCTGGCGGTGCTCAGCACCAGCGGCGAACACGGCGATGTCGGCGGCGCGCCGTCGCGAGGATCCAACCTTGACCTTGAACTCGGGTTCGCAGTCGCCGATCGGATATCCGTACTGCTCAACTAGTGCACGTTCGAGATTCTGCCGAACGTACTCCTCCGGCGTGTCCTTGACATGATCGCCCGTCAAGAAGTCCGGCAGGAATCCGTCCGGCACTGTCTGAAGGGGCTGGACGCTTGGCGGGACGTGTGTACGTTTGGCCGGCACCATAGATGGTCTACTATCCTCGGCACGGGAAGCTGGCAGAGGGAAATGCTGCCATTTGAGCGATTCCCTGAAACCGCCGTGATTGGCGAAAACTGTAGCAGAGGTAGGCACGTTAGAGGAACCCGGTGGTGTCAGACGGCGCTCAATCCTTTCTCAAATCACTCGAAGCGTGTTGGATGCCTCTCCCGGGATGTGGGGGCCGCACCACTTGGCCCGGGCCCCTCATCTCAATCTTCTCCCCGTGGTAGAAGAGGCGGGACCTCCCGGCTCCACCCCTCCGACGCGCCCGTGGGGCGCGTACCCTCTTTCAGTTTCCCCCATGAGGGGGAAAGGTCGGAGGGGAGGGCGGGCTTCGAGAGGCGTTGGCGGTTGGCGGGGCACGGGCGACCACAAGAGTCGCCCCTACGGGAGCAGGCGGGGCCGCCATTGTTGACCGGCTCCCGCGCGGCTACCGATAATGACGCCGCCGCCGACGGAAGGGGTACCCGCTCATGCTTGACTGGCTTGGTGTCGACCACCTCTTCGAGCTTTCGACGACGGAGGCGATCGCGGGGTTCTTCACGCCGCTGGCGATCTTCGCGGCGTTCTTCCTGGCGCAGATGATCTTGCCGGGGCGGTGGGTCCCCGGTTACGTCGTCAACCCGGAGACGGGGGAGCCGCGGCAGTACCGGCTCAACGGCATCCTCGTCTTCACCCTTGCGATGGTGGTGTGGGCGCTCGAGCTCACCGGGATGCCGCGCGATTGGTTCTACCGGTCGTCGGTCTACGCCGTGGTCGGTGGGACCCTCTTCACCCTGATCTTCGCCCTCATCGCGGTCTTCACCCAGCCGCGCGGCGCGGTCAAGAACCCGCTGCTGGCGCTCTGGTTCGGGCGGGCCCAGGAGCTGTCGTTCTTCAAGCAGCGCTTCGACGTGAAGATGTACTTCTACGTCGTCGGCGGGACGATGCTGTCGTTGAATGCCCTGTCGGGGGCGGCGTTCCACTACGACCTCTTCGGCGAGGACGCCAATCCCGGGGTCTACCTGTACGCGGCGATCTTCACGTTCTACGTCTTCGACTACTTCGTCTTCGAGCGCGTCCAGCTCTACACCTACGACGTGATCTACGAGAGGCTCGGCTTCATGATGTTCTGGGGCGCGCTGATGGTCTACGGGTGGGTGTTCATCCTCCCGTTGTGGGGCATGGCCGCCTACCCCGACCCCGGCTTCTCGACGGCGTGGACGTACGTCTGGATCATCGGCGCGTCCGCGCTGTTCCTGGTCGGGTGGGCTATCTCGCGGGGCGCCAACCTGCAGAAGTACACGTTTAAGCGGTGGCCCGACCGCAAGTTCCTGGGGATCATCGAGCCGAAGTACATCGAGGCGGGCGACCGCAAGATCCTGTGCAGCGGACTCTGGGGCGCCGCCCGGCACTTCAACTACTTCGGCGAGTGGTGCTTCGGCCTGTCCATCGGCCTCGCCTTCGGGCACTTCGGCGTGCTCTGGGCCTGGACCTACTTCATCTTCGTCGCCGTCTTCTTCTTCTTCCGCCAGCGCGGCGACGACAAGTATTGCGCCGAAAAGTACGGCGCGGAGAAGTGGGCGGAGTACCAGGCGCGGGTGAAGTACCGGATCGTGCCTGGGGTGTATTAGCGGGGTGGGCGTCCGGGGAAGAGGGGCAGAAGACCCCGCCCCGGCCCTCTCTCAGTCTCCCCCAAAGAGGGGGAGAGGCTTAAGGTGCTCCCCTTCGGGGAGGGTTTGGGTGTAGCCCCGCCCCGGTTGAAGGTGCAGCCCTATACTGTGTCATCTCCAGGAGCCCCGGGGAGTCACCGGCAACCTAAGGACAGTCGATGCCTGAGTTGATCGACCTGTTGGACCAAGTCGACGAGATGCGCGACGAGATCGTGGCGCTGGAGCGGGACATGGTCCGCATTCCCACGGTCAACACCGGCTTCATGCCGACGGGGAACGAGACGGAGCTGTGCCGTTACGTTGAGGGGTGGCTGGCCGAGGACGGCGTCGCGTGCGAGGTCATCGAGTCGGCGCCGGGGCGGGGCAACCTGATCGCGCGGCTGGAGGGCGCGTCGGGGAAGGCCGGGCTCATGTTCATGTCGCACCTCGACGTGGTGCCGGTGGAAGAGGAGGAGAAGTGGCGGTTTCCGCCGTTCAGCGCCACGGTGGCCGACGGGCGGGTCTACGGGCGGGGCGCGTCGGACTGCAAGGGCCTGCTCACCTGCCACCTGATCGCCCTGCGCATCCTCAAGCGGAACGGCGTCCCGCTCAAGGAC
This sequence comes from Dehalococcoidia bacterium, assembly GCA_034420775.1. Taxonomy (GTDB): domain Bacteria; phylum Chloroflexota; class Dehalococcoidia; order SHYB01; family SHYB01; genus DAOUKH01. Next base: position 4,682 of record DAOUKZ010000204.1, on the reverse strand, counting down.
AGCCTGGTACTCGCCTCGTGCGCGGACGAGGAGCACGGCGGCCGCTACGGCTTCGGGTGGATGGCCGAGCACCATCCGGAGAAGCTGGCTGCGCCCCTGGCGGTGAACGAGGGCGGCGGCTATCCCGTCCATGCGGCGGGGAACCTCACCTATCTCTTGGGCGTGGGTGAAAAGGGCCGCCTGCAGGTGGAGATCGACGTCCGGGGCTCGAGCGCTCATGCGTCAGTGCCGTGGCTGGGGTCGAACGCGCTGTTCGCCTTGTCTGAAGTCGTGAAGCGGATCGAGGCCTACGAGCCGGAACGGGACACGTCGACCAGCCTCTTCGAGCACCTGTCCGTCTTCGCCATCGAGGATAAGCCGTCGGCGGAGAACATCGACCAGATCATCGCGGACACCCGCGACGAGAATCCCCGCCTCGCCTCGACGATGCGGGCGCTGTCGCGGATGACGATCACGCCGACGATGGTCCGGGGCGGCATCAAGTCGAACAGCGTGCCGGAGTCGGTGCGCCTGACCTGCGACGTCCGGACGCTGCCGCACCAGGACGAGGCCTACGTACGGCAAGAGCTGGAGAAGATCCTCGACGGGATACCGGGAGTGGAGATCGACATCGACTACATGGCGGTGCCCAACTCCTCGCCGTTCGACACCGACTTCGCCCGCCGCATCCGGCACAGCACCGCCCAAGCCCTCGCGCGGGACGACGTCCAGTGGGTCCCCGCGCTGACCACCGGGTTCACCGACTCGCGTTTCACCCGCGAGCTGGGGACCACCACCTACGGCATGGTCGGTTCCCACCCCGACGACGACCCGCGGCTCGCGAACATCCACGGCACTGACGAGTCCGTCGGCATCGCGAGCCTGATCAGCGGCTCGCGCGTCATGCTCGCCCTCGCCTACGACCTCCTGGCGGAGGACTAGGCACTCCGGCCTCCTAGCGGGCCTCAAGGCACAGTGGGCCCGGGAGGTCTTACCTCTTCTCCCCGCGGGAGAAGATTGAGATGAGGGGTCCCCCGCCAACCGCCAAACTCATTCGACGCCCGCCACCCTCCGCAGCCGTCCATTCCCACAAACGCGGCAATGCTTGTAGGGGCACCTCTTGTGGGTGCCCGTCCCCGTCTGGCACCCACCATAAACCTCCCTCCCTTTATGGGAGGGACTGAGGGAGGGCCGGGGCGGGGCGGTATACTTGCGGCCAACGCTGTCGAAGTGGGGTTTGCTATGGCGTCTCAATCGACTGTGACCGTGCTCGATCCTTCAGGGCATGTCTTTCAGGAGGACGTGGGGCTGGCGCGCCGGCTCGACGACCTCGCGGGGCAGACGGTGGGCCTGCTCGACGACGGGCTGGCCTTCTCCGACGCCTTCCTGGAGCGCATCGGCGAGCTGCTCGAAGAGCGCGCAGGCGTCGGCGCGGTGATCGCGCGCCAGAAGCCGAACCTGTCGGCGCCGGCGCCGAAGCCCATGATCGAGGAGCTGGTGGACGAGGTCGACTTCGCCGTCGTCGGAGTCGGCGGCTGAGGCTCGTGCTCGTCGTGCTGTACGCACGACGCGGTCACGCTCGAAGGCAAGGGCATCCCCACCGCGGTGATCATCGAGGAGGGCTTCAAGGAGCTGGCCTTCGCCAAGCGGCGCCAGATGGGGCTGGAGAGCCTGGAGCCGATCATCATTCCCGGGATCATGGGCTCCCGCGAGGAGGCCCGCGGCATGGCCGACGGCGCCTTCGACGGCGTGGTCGAGTGGCTGCGCCGCGGCGGGACGTCGCGAGATCGGCGCGAGGAAGCGGCCGCCGAGTCCAAGACGCGCGCCGCGGGCGCCGGATAGGGCATGGCCACGTCGAAGGAGTCGCCGCTGGAGCGCTTCGACCGCGAGGCGACGTGGGCGTCGTTCCGCGAGACGATCGAGTCGTTCTACGAAAAGGGCTGGACCGACGGCCTGCCGGTGATCCCGCCGACCGACGACGCCGTCGCCGAGATGATGGCGGCCGTGGACCGCGACCCGGCGGAGGTGATCGGCATCGTGCCGCCGCGCCAGGGGGTCGCCACCATCGAGTCGGTGGCGGCGAACGCAGTGATGGCGGGCTGCAAGCCAGCCTACTTCCCGGTCGTGGTCGCCGCGGTCGAGGCGATGCTCGACGAGCGGCTCAACATCAACGGCGTCCAGGCGACGACGAACGCCTGCGCGCCGCTGACCATCGTCAGCGGGCCGATCGTCGAGGAGCTTGGCATCAACGCAAGGTCGAACCTGTTCGGCCACGGCTACCGGGCCAACGCCACCATCGGGCGGGCGGTGCGCCTCGTGCTGGTCGTCCTCGGCGGCGGCTACCCGGAGACGGGGGACAAGTCACCCCTGGGAATGCCCGGAAAGTTTACGTTTTGCATAGGGGAATCACCGTCGAGCCCGTGGGGGCCGCTGCACGCCGAGCGCGGCCTCGCCGACCACGCCAGCGGCGTGACCGTTATGGCGGTCGACGCGCCCCGCGCCTTCATGACGCCGGAGGACCTCGACCCCGTCGCGTCGCTGGAGTCCATCGCGGTCGAGATCACGCACATCACCCACAACGTCCACCACGGCGGCGAGTACCTGCTGGTGCTGAACCCGCTGGTCGCCCGGAGCTTCGCCGACCACGGCTGGGAGCGCGACGACGTCCGCTATTTTCTGTACGAGAACGCCCGCGTCCCAATGGAGGATTTCCTCAGGACGCAGGAGCGCCGGGGCGTCACCAACCCGAACAACAAGGCGCGCTGGCCGAAGTGGCTGGAGTCGGCGGGGCCGGAATCGCGGGTCCCCGCCATCCGCCGCGTCGACGACCTCGTGATCACCGTCGCCGGCGGCACCCAACTCACCTGGAGCGCCCTCCTCGGCGGCTGGGGCAACTTCGGCGGCTGGGCGGTAACGCGGCCGGTCGGGTAGGGAGCGGGGCAGGCATCACAGACAACCCGGCCCGAGCCCGTGCTCCCAGTAGCAGGTTACTAACGTCTCCCACCTTGCGGTAGCACCGCGTCCATCTCATCGATGCATCGGTAGATTTCGACGAGCGCGGGACGCCACACATCGCCGTCGGCATCGTCGTCAATGTTGGCCCGCATTTCCTGCATCTGTTCAATGCGGCTTCTCAGAAAGCCGCGTGTGGTCTCCCAGTCCAACCTATCGCAGTTCCAACATCGGCGGAGACCGGCCTCGCCCCCGATGCGGGCGTCGGTCGAAATCTGTTGACCCCATCGGCAATCGTCGCGGTCATGGTAAACCGTTGCGTGCCTGCGCTTATGGAATGAGTGGTTCATCACCCGAGAACCCTTCAGGTAAGGTCTGCCAACCGTTCAATGGGAATGCAAGCAGCCTATCACTCGGTCTGGCGCTCGCACAATCTCCTGACGGCGTCAAAGACAACCCCCGGGGAGGGGCGGTTTCGCTAAACGACGCCGACTTCGCGGAGGCCGGCGACTTGGGCGGCGTCGTAGCCGAGGAGGTCGGCGAAGACTTCTTCGGAGTGCTGGCCCAGGAAAGGCGAGGGGTGCTCCCCGGTTGAGGGAGCGGGGGTAAGATCGGCCTCCCCGTCGGTGCATGGGCAATGATGCGCTTCGCCGCGAGTGGTCACGCATCCAGCGCCGACAGGAACCGCGGAGCGTTAAGGATCCTCGTACGCCCCTGCTGCCCAAGCGGCAACAAATGACGCCGGTCCCCCGTGACCAGGCAGTCGGCGGTCGCGGCCGCCGCACACTCCAGGACCCGATTGTCGGCATGGCCGCCCTCGATTACGTCCGGGAGTCTGGGAGGATCAATCAAGGTGGCGGCGTCCAGGAGAACTTGGACGGCCTGAGACGAGCGCCCCGCGTCCCAAGCAAACTTGCGCGAAAGCACCCCGGCAACCTCGTCCAGGATGAACTGGGACACACACCACTCGAACCGTCCCCTGAGAGCCAAGTCGAGAACGAGACGTTCGTTACCGGGGAAGTTCAGGCCGGAGACGATGACGTTGGTGTCAAGGACGACTCTCACGTCTGAGACGAGCCAACCTCGGCCCGATACTCGTCCACCAAGCGGGCCACGTCGTCGGGGCCGATGCCCTGCTCTCTCGCCCTCTGCTCTCCGTACCGGAGCAGTTGCCTCCACTCGCACTCTTCAATGTAGCGGAGCACCGCCTCCCGGAGAAACTCGCTGCGCGACCCTCCCTGCCGTTTCATCGCCTCGTCCACCCTTTCGGCCATCTCGGGCGGCAGCGAGAAGGTGATGGTCTTCGTTGTTCGCGGCATAGGCATTCCTTACTACCGGGTCTTACTCTGATATTGCGGCGACGACGCACGCCCGTCAACCGTCTCCCGCTCCCTCTCGGCCTCCCCGGAGGACGAGAGATCCGTGGCGTTCACCCTTTCGGGAGAGGGTAAGGCACTTCGCCCCTACACCACGCCCGCCTCCCGCAACTCGGCGACCTTGGCTCCGTCGTAGCCGAGGATGTCGGCGAGGACTTCTTCGGAGTGCTGGCCGAGGAGCGGCGAGGGCTGCTCGACGGTGGGGGATTCGGCGAGCTTGATGGGGTTGCCGATGAGGCGGACGGTGCCGCGGACGGGGTGCTCCATGTCGACGATCGTCTCGCGTTCGAGGAGGTGGGGGTTGGTGTGGAGGTCCTCGGCGTTGAGGCAGGCCCCGGCGGGGATGCCGGCCTCGCCGAGGATGCGCATCGCCTC
>DAOUKZ010000203.1:0-22243 GCA_034420775.1 Dehalococcoidia bacterium | reverse complement strand
TGATGACGCGCTGTGACTCGGGCCAAGTGCACTCGGTGTGCGGGTAGTCGGACCCCCAGACGAGATTGTCGACGCCGATCAGGTCGCGCGTGGCGACCGCCGTGGCGTCGTCCTGGAAGCTGACGACGATGTTGCGGTGGAAGAAGTCGCTGGGGGCCATGTCCGACTTGAACCGGCCCCACGACGTCTTGCGGTCGTGGTAGCGCAGGTCCATGCGGAAGAGCCAGTGCCCCGCCCAGCCGGCCTGGTTTTCCACGCTCGCCACTTTGAGGCGGGGGAAGCGCTCGAAGACGCCCGACATGATCATCGCGCTCAGCGAGCGCCGGATCCAGTGGTCGCCGTTGGGATAGACGAGGTCGAGGGGTTCGTACGGGTCATCCGAGGTGTAGTGGTCCATCGGGATGCCGTCGCGGGTGGTGCGGTTCGACCCGGAATGCAGGCAGAGGGGGACGTCCATCTCCTGTGCCGCGGCCCAGAAGGGGTCATATTCGTGCATGAAGTACTGGTGCTCGTGGGCGGGGTGGACGGTGATGATCGCGGCGTTGAGACCCATCTTCTTGGCCCGCGTCATTTCCTTGATCCCCTCGCCGATGTCGTCGAGGTTGATCATCGCCGCGCCCTTGAGGGCGTCGGGGTAGGGCTTGCAGAACTCGGCGGCCCAGTCGTTGTAGGTGCGGCAGATGGCGTTGAGGAGCTCGGGGTCGGGGGTCATCCAGATTCCGCCGACGCCCTTGGTGGGGAAGATCACCGCGCCCTCGACGCCCTCGATGGCCATGTCCTCGATGGCGGCGTCGGGGTCGTAGGCGCCCTTGCGCACGGCCTCCCAGCGGTCGTCAACGCTGATCTCGTGGGGGCGCTCGGCGGTGTAGCGCTCGCCGGGGTGCGTCGCGTTGCCCACGGAGCCTACGGAGAGGCCCTCGGCGACGACCCAGTAGTCGGCATCCTCCCGCCGCTCGATGCGGGGCGCGAGGTCGCGGTACTTCGGCTCGATGCGGGTCGTCCAGAGGTCGGGCGGCTCGACAATGTGGTTGTCCGCCGAAAGTAGTCTCAACATCTTCTGGGTCTGCGTTGTCATCCCTAGCCTCCTCCTCGGACTGCGCAGGGCGCGGTGCACTCGCCATTCTAGCTTGAATCGTTAAGGCGCGCCAACGAAAGAGTGCGGCCAACCTCGCTGCTGCCGCTCGCACGTCCCCGACTCATGCTGTGCTAGACTCGGCCTGTTCGGACGGTGCCCAAGATTCTGTGAGAAGGGGTGAACACATGGCGAAGTATCTGTTCCAGGTGTCGTACACGGCGGGCGGAGCCGAGGGCCTGCGCAAGGAAGGCGGCGTCGGCCGCAGGGCCGCCTTCGCCGACCTGATGAAGAGCGCGGGCGGCAGCCTCGAGTCCTTCTACTACGCTTTCGGCGAGACCGACGCGTACATCATTGCCGATCTCCCGGACAACGAGGCGGCGACGGCCGTCGCGCTCACGGCGGATTCGGCAGGCGCTGTCGCCATGAAGACCACCGTGCTGATCGACCCCGAGACGGTCGACGCAGCGGTGAAGCGCACGGTCAACTACCGGCCTCCGGGGGCCTAGCGCCGGACAAGGCCGACTTGCATGACTTCCACCGGTGGCCGGGACCTGACGGCGCTGTTCGCCGAGGCGGCGGCGACGCATGGGCTGTCCGGCCTCGACTTTAGCGCGCCGGACGATAAGCACGCCACGGTGGACGGCGTCGGGTTCCACTACGTGGACTGGCGCGGCGGCGGGCCACCGGTGCTCTTCTTGCACGGCGGCTATCAGACGTGCCGGACCTGGGACATGGTCTGCGCGCAGGCGCGGGGACGCTACCGCTGTTACGCCATGGACGAGCGCAACCATGGCGACAGCGAGACGCACCACTCCAACGACATGAGCCCCGCGGCGCAGTCCGCCGACATCCGCGGCGTGGTCGAGGCGATCGGGCTCGATCGGTACGTCCTCGTGGGCATGTCGATGGGCGGGCTCAACGGCATCGCCTACGCGGCGCGCTACCCGGAGGGTCTGGCGGCGATGGTGCTGGTCGACGTCGGCCCTACGGTGCGCAAGGCGGGCGGCCAAGCGATCACGGACTTCAGCAAGCCGCGCCCGTTTCCATCGTTCGAGGCGGCGGTCGAGGAGGCGGTGCGCTTCAACCCGCTGCGGCCCAAGGCCCACCTCGAATACAGCCTCGTCCACTCCCTGCGCAGGGAAGCGGACGGCTCGTGGGCTTGGAAGCACCGCTTCCCCGAAGACCGGATCATGGCCCGCGAGGTCGAGCAAGGCGATACCGTCGACCGGCCCGAGCTGTGGGAGGACGTGGCCCGCATCGCCTGTCCAACGCTGGTCATGCGCGGCGGCGAGAGCCGCGTCTTCTTCGACGAGGACGCCGAGAAGCTGGAGAAGGCGCTGGCGAAGGGGTCGCGGGTCACCATCCCCGGCGCGGGCCACACGGTGCAGGGCGATAGGCCGAAGGAGTTCGTCGCGGCGCTCGACGCCTTTCTCGCCGACGCGCTCTGAGCCGCAGACTTCTGACGGCCAGGGGCCGCGCATGGCGCCCGCGCCCGTTGCGGGGTATAGTCCCTTGCAGCCCCGGCGCTTTCGACGCCGGACGAGGAGCTTCACTCGTGGCATTCACCGACATTCTTGTAGAGAAGCGCGACAACATCGCCACGCTTAGGATCAACCGGCCCGAGAAACTCAACGCCTTCCGGCATGAGACGAACCAAGAGGTGCTACAGGCCCTCGACGAGATCGAGGCCGACGACGACGTCGCCGTCGTGATCCTCACCGGGTCGGGGCGCGCCTTCTGCACCGGCCACGACATGAACGATCCGCCGGAGCCGCACGACGTCCGGATCGGCTGGCACGCGCGGGGCCGCGACTACGGCCGCATCTGCTTCAAGCTCCTCCATCTGCGGCAGCCCGTCGTGGCGGCGATCAACGGCTGGTGCGCCGCGGGCGGGGTCGGCATCGCGCTGGCGTGCGACATCCTCATGTGTTCCGACGACGCCCAGTTCTACATGCCGCAGCTTGCCTACGGCTATCCCAGCATGCCGGGCATCGGGGCCCTGTTCATGATGTACACGTCGATCGCGTGGACCAAGGATATGATCCTGCGCCGGCGGAAGATCGACGCCGCCACGGCGGAGCGGATCGGCCTCGTGAGCCAGATCGTGCCGCGCGACGACCTTGAGGCCGAGGCGTGGAAGGCCGCCGTCGAGCTCTCGGAGATACCCCCGGACATCATGACGATGCAGCGGGAGATGATGAACAAGCTTTGGCTGAGCTTGACCGGCGTCGAGGCCGCCATGCGCGCCGGACGCCACACCGCGATCGCGGGGCACAGCCTCCCCGATTGGGAGGACCGCGAGGCCAACTGGAAGTCGATCAAGCGATAGGCCGGCGCGGGAGCATCGCGTCCCTGCCAACACTTCGCAACCGATAGAGGAGGCTGCTTTGAGCTTGCAAGGAAAAACGGCGCTGGTGACCGGTTCGAGCCGGAACATTGGCAAGGCGATCGCGTTGGGCTTCGCCAAAGAAGGGGCGAACGTGGTGGTGAACGCGGTGTCGCGCATGGACGATGCCCGCGCCGTGGCCGAGGAGGCCGAGCGCGAGCACGGCGTGAAGGCGCTGGCGATTCAAGCCGACGTGTCCGACGGCGGACAGGTCGCCGCGATGATCGAGCAGGCGAACGCCGCGTTCGGGGGGGTCGACATCCTGGTCAACAACCCGAAGTGGAACCCGCAACGCTCCTTCGTCGACATGCCCTACGAGGACTGGCGCAAGGCGATGGGCGTGATGCTCGACGGCGCCTTCTTCTGCATCCAGGGCGTCCTGCCGCACATGATCGAAAACGGCTGGGGGCGCATCATCAACATCAGCGCGGGGGGCGCATACTCCGGCGGCCCCCGGCAGGCGCACTACTTCACGGCGAAGATGGGCCTCCGCGGACTCACCCGCGGCCTGGCGATGGAGTACGCCGCGAACGGCGTGCTGGTGAACGAGGTGGCCCCCGGCGTCATCGACACGGAGCGCGACGGCCCGCCGCTGGACATGGCGGCCTTCGCCAAGACGATCCCGGTGGGCTACGTGGGCCAAGTCGACGACATCGCGGGCGTCTGCGTCCTGCTCGCCGGCGACGGCGGCAAGTTCATCACCGGCCAGATCATCCACGTCAACGGCGGCCGGGGCATGTACTAGCCGCGCGGGTGTCTTGACGAGCATTCGCGAGAACCAACGAGGGTAGAGGCATGAGCGGACCACTGGACGGCGTGCGCGTCGCGGACTTCACCCACTTCATGGCGGGGCCCGTCTCGACGCTGCTGTTGAACGACCTCGGCGCCGAGATCATCAAGGTCGAGCCGCTGCACGGCGAAGCGGGGCGCCTGGGCGGCGCGCGGCCGGTCCCCAACGGCGAGGGCCTGACCTTCCAAGTCCACAACCGCGGCAAGAAGTCGATGACGGTGGACCTCAACAAGGCCGAGGGCCGCGAGGTCGTCGCCGACCTCATCCGCGTTTCCGACGTCGTGGTTGAGAACTTCCGCGTGGGCGCGATCGCCAAGCTCGGCTTCGGTTACGAGCAAGTCTCGAAGATCAACCCGACCATCGTCATGGCCTCGATCTCGGGCTTTGGGCACGACAGCCCCTACGCACATTGGCCCTCGGTCGACTTCGTGCCCCAGGCGATGAGCGGCCTGATGGACCTCAACGGCCAGCCCGGCGACCCGCCCACGAAGTACGGCGTCGAAATGGCCGACTACGCCGGCGGCATCTTCGGCGCGCTCAGCGTCTGCGGCGCGCTCTACAAGCGGTCGGTCACGGGCCAGGGCGAGTACATCGACCTCGGCATGCACGACACGATGACCTTCCAACTGAACTACCACGCGATCCGGTACCAGTACGCCGGCCTGGAGTACGGCCGGATCGGCAACCGCACCGCTGGGAGCGGGATCTCCGGGTCCTATCCCTGCAAGGACGGCCACGTCGCCATCGCCAGCGGCGGCGACATACGTTGGAAGGCGTTCGCCGAGATGATCGGCCGTCCCGAGATGGGTGACGACCCGCGCTTCCAGAAGACCGCCGACCGCTGGGACCACCACGACGAGATCGACGAGGCCATCCGCGCCTGGACGAAACAGCACACCGTCGCCGAGGCGATGGAGGCCCTGCACGGCCACGACCAGATCGCCGGCCCCGTCTACTCGCTGCCACAGGTCTTCGACGACGAGAACGTCAAGTACCGCAAGATGCTCGTGGAACTCGAACACCCCATTCAGGGGAAGGTCGTGACGCCGGGCAACGTGTTCAAGATGCGGAACTCGAAGCCGCGGGAAGTGGACACGCCCGGCCCGATGCTCGCCGAGCACAACGGCTACGTGATGCTCGAACTCCTCGGCTATTCCACGAAGCGGCTATGGGAGCTCGAGGAGAACGAGGTGGTGCACCCGAAGCAGGCGGCGGCGCTCGCCGTCGACTAGCGCGGCCCGTCAGGAGGCGCGTCGCGGGTCCAGCTTCGATAGGCGAAGAAGGCGACCAGGACCGCGAACAGCGCCCACAGCGCCGGGTGAAGGAAGAGGGCGCCCATCGCGGCGAGCCAGCAGACCACCACCGGCAGCAGGACGTGCGACCGGGCGTCTCCCATCACTCTAGGACCAGGTCGCCGCTCTTGCCGCCGCTCTTCCGAACCAACCGCACCGACTGGATGCGCATCCCCCGGTCGACGGCCTTGGCCATGTCGTAGATGGTGAGGGCGGCGACCGCCACGGCGGTCAGCGCCTCCATCTCGACGCCGGTCTTGGCGGTGACCCGCGCCGTCGCGGTGATTTCGATGGCGCTCGCCGCCTCGTCCGGCTCAAGCTCGACGGCCACGTTGGTCAGGGGCAGCGGGTGGCAGAGGGGAATGAGCTCCGGCGTTCGCTTGGCGCCCATGACGCCGGCGAGGCGCGCCGTCGCGAGCACGTCGCCCTTCGCGGCGTTGCCCGCCATGATCATCTCCAGCGTCGCGGGCTGCATCGTGACCCGGCCCTTGGCGACGGCGACGCGGTCCGTCGCCGGCTTCTCGGTGACGTCGACCATGCGGGCCTGCCCCGACTCGTCGACGTGCGAGAGCTTTTCGGGGGCCGCCGGAGGCGGATCGCCCTGGGCGGCGGCGCTGGCGAGGGAGTCGGCGCGTTCCTGTAACGGGTCGCCGGCGTGGCCCTTCGTCCATTCGAAGGTCACGTCGCGCTCGGCGCGCACCGCGTCCAGCCGGTCCCAGAGGTCATGGTTCTTGCGGCGCTTCCAGTTCTTGGTCATCGTGGAGACCACGTAGTCGCTGTCGCTACGCAGGGTGACGGCGGCGCCGGCGGGGGTGCGGGACAGCCCCTCGATGGCGGCGAGGATCTCCATCCGCTGGTTCGTGGTCTGGGGGAACGGCCCGCCGGAGTAGTCGTGCAACTCGACGCCGTCGACGACCACGGCGCCCCAGCCGCCGGAGCCGGGGTTGCGCTTGCAGGCGCCGTCCGTGTAGACCGTGATCACGATACGGCCTCCGCCAGCAGCGGCTTGGCGCGCTCTAACGCCCGGCCTCGATGGCTGATGTGGTTCTTCTGCTCCATGGTCAACTCGGCCATGTGCGCGCCGTATTCGGGAACGATGAAGAGGGGGTCGTAGCCGAAGCCGGTCTCGCCCTTCATCTCGTACGCGATCGTGCCCTCGCACGCTCCATCGACGGTGCGGACCCGGCCGCCGTCGGGCGAGGCCACGGCGATGACGCAGCGGAAGCGGGCGCTGCGGTCGGCGGCGTCCTTGGCCGCGAGGTTACGCAGCAACAGCTCGTTGCGCTGCCGCGAGGTCGCCCCTTCGCCGGCGTAGCGCGCAGAGCGGACGCCCGGCTCGCCGCCGAGCGCGTCCACCTCCAGCCCCGAGTCGTCGGCCAGGGTGAGCATCCCCGCCAGCGCGGCGTAGGTCTTGGCCTTCAGGATGGCGTTCTCCTCGAAGGTCTCGCCCGTCTCTTCGACGTCCAGGGTGATGCCGGCGTCCTCCAGGCTCAACAGCTTGAAGGGGAGACCGTCGAGCATCGCACGGTACTCCTTGAGCTTGCCCTGGTTCGTCGTCGCGATGAGGAGTTGCGTGGTCACGTTCCGCCCGCGGGCCGCGTCCTATCCGCCGATATGGTACATCTCGACCTTGGGCCCGACGGGCTCGTCGAGGGAGGCGCGCAGCTCGGAGTAGCGGTCCTCCCGCGCCCGCCACGTCCCGCCGATGAGGTCGGCGAGCTCGGCGTCGGAGGCCCCGTCGCGCATCGGGCCGCGCAGGTCGCGCCCCTCGGTGCCGAAGAGGCAGGTGAAGACCTTGCCCTCCGGGGAGAGGCGGGCGCGGGTGCAGGCGCCGCAGAAGGGGGCGGTGACCGAGGTGATGACGCCGATCTCGCCGTCGCCGTCGGTGTAGCGCCAGCGGCGCGCCACCTCGCCGAAGTAGTTCGGCGACAGGGGCTCGATGGGGAAGGCGGCGCCGATTCGGTCCAGGATTTCAGCGGCGGGAACGACGTCCTCGCTGCGCCAGCCGTTGAGGTTGCCCACGTCCATGTACTCGATGAAGCGGACGATGTGCCCCGTTCCCTTGAAGCGCCGGGCGAGGTCGACGACGGCGTCGATCTTGATGGGACTGAGCCCCGCCGCCTCGGCCGCGGCAATGCCCTCGAGCACGTTGGCGACGCCGTAGCCGCGTCCGTTCATCGCGCCGAAGACCTCGTCGTCGAGGCTGTCCAGGCTCACCGTCACGCGGTGGAGACCCGCGGCGGCTAGACGCTCGGCGTGCTCGGCTAGTAGGTAGCCGTTGGTGGTCATGGCGAGGTCGTCGATGCCGGGAATCGCTGCGAGCATCGCAACGAGGCGCTCGACGTCGCTGCGCACCAGCGGCTCGCCGCCGGTCAGCCGGATCTTGCGCACGCCCAGGCCCGCGAAGACGCCGGCGGCGCGGGCGATCTCCTCGTAGCTCAGCACTTCGTTCTTGGGCAGGAACTTGTAGCGCGCGCCGAAGACCTCCGCCGGCATGCAGTAGGGGCAGCGGAAGTTGCAGCGGTCGGTGACCGAGATGCGAAGGTCGCGCAGAGGCCGCCCCAGCCGATCGAAGACGCCGCCGCCCGACCGCCCGTTTCCGGGCGTCTCGCGCGCCGATTTACTCCGTTTACCGTCCAATGTGCCGCTGCCTTCCGGTGTGCCGCCATTATACCGGAGCGGGGTCGCCGGCCGGTCGGAACGCCGCCCGCGTATACTGGCGCCACACAACAAAGCGGCCTCGCCCGGTGGGGCCGAGATTTTGGGGCTTCCAGATGCCTGTCGAACATCGGAACGTCAGCCTCTCCCGCCGGCACTTCGACCGGCTCGCCGGCGACTACGACTCGTCATTCACCAGGCAGATGCCCACCTATGGGCAGATGCACGAGACCATTCTGTCGATGGCCGCGCTCGGCGGTCGCGAGCTTCGGCGCGTCCTCGAGCTTGGCGCGGGGACCGGTACGCTGACCAAGAAGCTGCTCGAACGGTTTCCCAGCGTGGAGGTGACCGCCGTCGATCTCTCGACGGAGATGCTGGCGCTGGCGCGCCCCAAGCTGGCCTTCGCCGGGGAACGCGTCATCCTGCGGGAAGCCGACGTCTCCTCCGCCGACCTTGGGACGGGCTACGACGCCGTCGTCTCCGCCATCGCCTTCCACCACGTTCCCCCTCGGAGCAAGACGAAGGTCATCGCGGCGATGCACCGGGCGCTGAACGAAGGCGGGGCGCTGGTGATCGGCGACACGTTCAGGGCCGCCAGCCCGCAGATCGCCGAAGGGCTCCGCATGATCAATGAGCGACGGCTGCGCGAGGCGGGCATGTCCGATGAGGACATCGAGCAGCGCAAGGTACGCTCCCGGCATTCCGGGGGAACGTCGGCCCGCGTGCGCGACTACGAGCGCTGGTTCAAGCAGGCGGGGTTCGTCTCCGTCGACTGCGTGTGGAAGGACATGAGCCTCGCCGTGGTCTACGGAGAGAAGGGGAGCTAGCGGCGCATCTCGACGACACGGAAGGACTCGCAGGCCTCCATGCCGTGTTCCTTCCCCGCCTCGCGCGCCCGCTCCTTCATATGCTTGGAAAGCTCGGCGGCGCGCTGCGCGGCGATCTGGCTCTCGTGCTTGAGCAGCGACTTGATCTTGAGGTCGATGGACTCAGAAATGTCGATGTGGGTGTCGGGGTCGTCCGAGTGCCAGAAGTAGAGGAACTGGGTCTTGTGGGGCTGCAACCCCTCCGCCATGTGTTCGGGGAAGTTCAGGTGGTCGCGGGCCAGAGGGAAGACGGCATCCATGGTCACCTGGCCGGTGATGCGGTGGTCGCGGTGCTGGTAGAAGCTCCGCTTCTGGGGGTCGGTGGTCATGACCACGTCGGGCCTCGTCTTGCGGATGGCGCGCACCAGCTTCTCGCGGAACCGGAGGTTGTCCTCAAGCTCGGCGTCGGGCTCGCGGAGGAAGATGACTTCCTTCCAGCCCAGCACCTCGGCGGCGGCCAACTGCTCGCGCTCGCGGATTTCAACCAGCCGCTCCGAGGTCATTTCGAGGTCGGAGGAGCCCTTGTCGCCGTTGGTCACCACGACGAGGGTCGCTTCGGCGCCCTGCCGCATCCAGTTGACCACGGTGCCGCCGACGCCCATTTCGGCGTCGTCGGGATGGGGCGTGCAAACCAAGACCCTCTCGGGCACGTATGTCATAGAGAATCCCTTCCGAGTCAGTCGAGCGGTTGAAATGAAGGGTGAAGGACGCTTCGGTTCTCTAGTATAACGGACGGCTCACACGGCCCGGAGGCGCCGAATGCCCAGCTTGCTCGACCGTCAGATCTTCCGGCCCGCCGGCAGTGTCGACGCCCGCCCAGCGGACCTCGGGCTCGACTATGAGGAGGTCTTCCTCACCGCCGCCGACGGGGTCCGCCTCCATGCCTGGTTCTTCCCCGGCGGATCCGGCGTGACGCTGGTCTTCTTTCACGGCAACGCCGGCGACGTCACCCACCGGCTCGACATGATTCCCCTGCTGCAGGCCGGCCTCGACGTGTCGATCCTGCTCTTCGATTACCGGGGCTACGGCCGCAGCGAGGGCGCGCCCACCGAGCGCGGGGTCTACCTCGATTCCCTCGCCGCCGCCCAATGGGCGCGGGAGCGGGAGGGGACCCGCGCGGTCGTCTACTACGGGCGTTCCCTCGGGGCCGCCGCCGCCATCGAGACGGCGCTGCGCGAACCGCCGGCCGCCCTGATCGTCGAGGCCGCCTTCCTCTCGATAGCCGGGATGGCCGCCGTGTCGCACCCGTTTATCGGTGCGGTGAGCTGGCTGTGGCTGCGGGGCCGGTTCGACAACGCGGCGAAGATTTCGAAGCTGAAGGCGCCCCTGCTCGCCATCCACGGCGACCGGGACGATACGGTCCCGCTCGATCACGGCCTCCGCCTCTATAAGGCCGCGCCGTACCGGAAGGAGCTGTACATCGTGCGGGGCGCGGGCCACAGCGACGCCCTCTTCGTCGACGGACAGAACTACACCGCGCGGATCGACCGGTTCCTGCGGCGCTACGTGCCTGCGTACGCGGCCTCGGGCTGAACCGCCTTTGCTAGGGGACCGTCAGCTCGTACCGGCCTGCCGCCAGGCATGGAGGAAGCGATGGGCGGCGGTGAAGAAGCTGGCGGCGGCGACGATGTAGAGGAAGATGGTGACCTGGCCGGCGATGAGGCCGGCGCTGAGCAGGACGATGCGCTCCGGCCGGGTGACGAGGCCGACGTTGCACTCGATGCCCAGCCCTTCGGCCCGCGCCTTGACGTAGCTGACGAGCACCGACGCGGCGAGGGTGAGGAAGACGAGCAGGGCCTCTTCGGTGGCGCCGTCCTCCACGAAGTAGTAGAGCAGGCCGAAGAGGACGGCGGCCTCGGAGACGCGGTCGAGGGTCGAGTCGAGCAATCCGCCGCGTTTGGAGACCTTGCCCGTTGCCCTGGCGAGCGCGCCGTCGAGCATGTCGGTGGCGCTTCCGCCGAGCAGCAGCAGGCCGCCGAGGAGGAAGCTCCCCTCGGCCAGTGGCCACGCGGCGGCGGCGGTGACGGCGAAGCCGCCGACGCTGACCATATTGGGCGAGACGCCGAGGCGCGCCAGCACGGCGACCAGGGGGTCGACAATCAGTCCGAGCAGGCCGCGGGCACGCTTGCGCACCGCTTCGGCGGCGGAGGGCCGCCGGGGGGCGTCGTCGCCGCTCATCGCAGCTCGCGGAGCCCCCGCAGCGGGGCGCGTTCGTCCATCAACTTCCCGTAGTAGTCCAGGACTTCGGAGGCAACGCGGTCCCAGCTAAAGCGCTGGACGTGGGCCCGGCCCTTCGCCGCCATGCGGGCGCGCAACTCGGGCTGCTGCATGAGGCGCACGATAGCGTTGGCCAGGCTGACTTCGTCACTCGGCTCGAAGAGGCCGCCGAACTCGCCGTCGCCAAGGACGGCGGCGTAGCCGGGGATGTTGGAGGCGAGCACCGGCGCTCCCGCCGCCATCGCCTCGAGCAGGACGATGCCGAAGCTCTCGCCGCCCGTCGCCGGGGAGCAGAAAATGTCGGCGGTGCGGTAGTAGCGGGGGAGGTCCTCGTAGGGCACGCCGCCGATGATCTCGACGTCCTCGACGTAACGCTCTCCGAGGATGCGCTCGGACGGCGCGTCGATCCGTCCCGGCCCCACCACGATCAGGCGCAACTGGGGGTACTCCCACTTGAGCCTAGCGAAGGCCGCGAGCAGGAAGCGGAGGCCCTTGCGCTTCTCCATGCGCCCGACGAAGAGCAGATTCAGCTTGCCGTCCATGAACCGCTCGAACGGTGGGGCGTCGGCGGAGAAATGCGCTAGATCGATCCCGTTGGGGATGATGGTGAAGTCGCCGGGGTAGTAGCGTCCTATGAGCTCGGCCGCGGGCTTCGAGACGGCGATCCTGCCGTGCAGGTTGCCGACCCAGCGTTTGAGCAGTGGGCGGAATCCGCGGTAGCCCCGACTGCGCCGGACGTAGGCGTGGAAGGTACCTACGTTGAGGGCTTTGGAAAACCGTAGTGCGGCGAGCGGAGGCACCGGGAAGAGCGGCTCGTGCATGTGGACGACGTCAAACTCTTCCTCGTCCAAGAAGCGCTTGATCTGGCGGTTCTTGTGGAAGGAGAAGGAGACGCGGGCCCACGACCCCGACAGTGGTATCGGTACCGGCCGGCCGATAAGTACGAGGTTGTCGCCGTTGAACTCCTCGGCGGGCTTCGAAGAAGGCGCCATGATCGTCGTGCTGTGGCCGCGGCGCGTGAACTCGTTGGAGAGGGCCAGGATGTGGTTGTTCACCCCTCCGGGGTGGGCCCAATCGTATGGCGATACCAACGCGATCTTCATCGTATTCGTTCCCGCAGCGGCGGCGCGGAACCGGGCACGCCGCCGGACGGCGCCGCGCCGTCTCTCGGGGCCCCGTTCGCCCCGTTCGTCTTCGTCGGCTTCCGCTGCCGCAGCCGCTCGTCCTGCTTGTCGGCCTCCCACACGGGCTCGAAGATGGCCGTCCACTGCGTAGGATACTCCACCACGTACCGTTCGACGATATCGAGCAGTTGGCGGCTGAGGGCGCGGACGCGCTCTTCAGTGGGCCGTTCCCGCTCGACGGCGATGGGCGGCTCTATGCGGACGATGTGCTGCTCGAAGCCGGCGCGCAGGCTGATGCTCGGCACCAGGGTGGCCCCGGTGCGCAGGGCGAGCTCCGCCGCGCCCACGGGCATGAGGGCGGGCTCGCCGAGGAAGTCCATGACGAGGCCGTTGCCCTGGACGGCGCGGTCGACGGCGACGCCCACCCACTCGCCGCGCTTGAGCGCCTTGAAGGCGTTCTTCACGCCCATCGCGGTGGCGGGCTCGAAGGTAAGCGACTGGGCGTGGCGCAGGCGCATGGTCAGATTCAGCAGCCGCGGCGGCTCGATGTGCTCGGCAAGGATCATGGTCGGGGGCACGCCGAGGGCGGGGAAGGCCTGCGTGACCATGTCGAGGTTGCCGAGGTGCGCGGAGGCGATGATGACGCCCTTCCCCATGCGCTTCGCCGCCTCGTAGTGCTCCAGCCCGTGGAAGTCGATGGCGTCGCGGGTCTCTTCCGGGGTGTAGTAGGGGACGCGGGTAAGGTCGTAGTAGTTATAGGAGAGGTTCCGGAAGCTCTGGCGGATCATGCGGCTGACGTCGCGGCGGGAGGCGTCGGGGACGATCCGGCGCAGGTTCAGCGCGGTGGTGCGGCGGGAACGCCGGGCGAAGACGAAGGCGGACTCGGCCATGAGGTTTGCGCAGAGGCGACGCAGCGGCCGGGGAAGCGGCGCGATGAACGTCGCGGTGAACAACATGAGGTAGTAGCGCCACATATGCTCGCGGCGACGTCTCCGGGGACGGCGCCGAGGCATGGTACTACAGCGCCGGAGGCGGGGCAAAAGGCGGGGGCCTACCCTCCCTCAGTCCCTCCCATAAAGGAAGGGAGGGTTAGGGGGGTTCTCTCAGGGGGGTCTTTGCGAAACCGGCTCTTTCGGCTCCAAGCATGTCGGTGCGCCCCCACCCTGCCCCTCCGACGCGCCTGACGGCGCGTGCCCTCTTTCAGTTTCCCCCAAGAGGGGGAAAGGCCGTAGGGGAGGGCGATTCGATAGGGGTTGGCGGTTGGCAGGGGAAGGGCACCCACAAGAGGTGCCCCTACAGGGATGATCCTCTGCCGGCATTGGGGGTCTGTGTAGGTTGGCGCACCCCTCCCCGCCCCCCGCCCTCACCCCAACCCTCTCCCAGCGGGAGAGGGGTCAGACCACCCCGCTCCACCCTTCTTCCGGCCCGCCCGCGGGTTGTGCAAAGGTCTCCAGAGGGAGAGAGGCTTCAGGAGCTAGCGGGCGAAGACTTTGGTGGGCCGCCAGGCGCCATCTTCGCCGTCGAAGCGGAGGAGGGCGACGAGTTGGCCGTCGCCGTTGAAGGCGCGGCAGAGGTCGCCGGGCTCGCCGCCGCTGTTGGCGTGGACGGGCTTGCCGTGGATGATGGCTTGGCGGGTGTCGGCGTCGACGATGGCGGCGGGCAGGTGGAGTAGGGGGACGTCGAGTGGTTCCAAGCACGTCTCCAGGTGGCCGCCGAGGGCGGCGTCGTGAAGCGCCTCGATGGTGAGGGCGTCTTCGACCAGGAAGGGACCGGTGCGGGTGCGGTCCAGGGCGGCGAGGTGGGCGCCGCAGCCCAGCGCCTCGCCCAAGTCGTGGGCGATGGAGCGGACGTAGGTGCCGTGACCGCATTCGATGTCGAGGACGGCGAGGCCGTCGGACCAGTCGGCAAGCTCGATGTGGGTCACCTCGACCTCGCGGGGCTCCAGGGCCTCGGCGCGGCCCTCGCGGGCCATCTCGTAGCTGCGGCGACCGTCCTTCTTCAGGGCGCTGAAGGCCGGAGGGCGCTGCTGGATGCGTCCGCGAAAGCCCGCGAGCGCCGCCGTTACGTCGTCGGCCCCGATGGCCGACGCCTCCCCCTCGCGGGTGACCTCGCCCTCGGCGTCGTAGGTGTTGGTCGAGATGCCGAGGCGGACCTCGGCGCGGTAGGCCTTGGTACCGTGCAGCAGGAACTCGCTGACGCGGGTGGCGCGTCCCAGGAAGATGGGCAGGACGCCGCTGGCCAGGGGGTCGAGGGTGCCGCCGTGTCCGACGCGCTTCTCGCCACTCAGGCGCTTGACCAGCCGGACGATGTCAAAAGAGGTGGGGCCTACGGGCTTGTCGACGTTGAGTATGCCGTCCATGCGGCCCGCCGCTAGCCGTCGCCGGCCGCGGGATCGGCGTCGAGGCCGTCGGAATCCCGCATCAGGTCGAGGAGGCGGTTGCCCGCTTCGATGGAGTCGTCGCGTTGGAAGGTCATGAAGGGGATGTACTTCATGGTACGGAGGCTGGACTTGAGCTCGTGGCGCAGACGGGAGGCCGCGGCACGCAGACCCTCGACCGCATCGTCGCGCTGGTCCTCCGTTCCCAGGGTCGAAACGTAGACCTTGGCGGAGCGCAGGTCGGGCGTAACCGAGACCTCGGTGATCGAGGTCAGGCCGGAGAGACGCGGGTCCCGCAGGCCGCGCATCGCTTCACTCAGCTCCTCGCGGAGGAGGTCGTTGACTCGCTGTTGCCGGCGGCTGGTCATGCGGCCTCGGCCCGGGTCGCGCTAGACGACGATCTTCCGCTTGCGGCTGCTCAGGTAGTCGACGAGGATGTACTGCCCCAAGCGGTCGGGCGTGGTGTAGAAGACCCGCCCGCGGTTGATGCGGGTGAGCTGTTCGATGAAGTCGATCAGGTAAGAGTTGCGGTCGAGCATGAAGGTATTGATGACGATGTCCTGCTGGGTGCAGCGGCGGGCCTCGGCGAGGGTGGCGCGGATGGTGCGGGGGCTTGGAGGATATTGGAGGTAAAGCTGGCCGCCCTCCATGTGGGCCGTGGGCTCGCCGTCCGAGATCATGATGATCTGCTTGGTGCCGCCCTTGATCTTGGAGAGGAGCTTCTGGGAGACGGCGAGACCGTGCTGGATGTTGGTGTAGGGGTCGAACTCATCCCACGAGAGGTAGGGGAGACGGTCGGCCTTGATTTCGCGGGCGTAGGTGGAGAAGCCGACGATGAAGAGCTTGTCGCGGGTGAACTTGCTGCGGATGAGGTTGTCGAGGGCGAGGGCTACCTTCTTGGCGGCCATGAAGTTGCCGCGCATGGCCATGGAGAGGCTGAGGTCGACCATGAGCACGGTCGCGGCCTGTGAGATCTGCTCGGTGCGGTAGACCTCGAAGTCCTCGGGACGGATGCGGACGGGGGTGCCCGAGGTGTCCCGCATTACGGCGTTCATGATGGTCCGCTGGAGGTGCGGGGTGAAGGTGTCGCCGAACTCGTACGGCTTGGTGGCGTCGACGTACTCGACGCCGGGGCCGTGGTGGTCGATCTGGTGCGCGCCGGCGCGGTCCTTCTTGATATAGGCGAAGATCTCCTGGAGCGCCCGCTGCCCGAGTTTCCGCATGCCCTTGGGGCTGAGCTCGAAGTTGCCGCCGACCTTGCGGATGTAGCCCTCGCGCTCGAGGCGGTCGGCGAGCTCGGTGAGCTGATCGAGCGCCTGGCGCGCCTCGGGGCCGAGCGTCTCTTCGAGGAGGTCGCGGTCGATTTCGTCGGGCGCGCCCTGGCGGGTGCGGCGTATCTGCCGTTCGAGGTCGTCCATCTTCTGGAGCCGGCCCATGAGGTCGAGGGCGCCGGAGAGGTCGATCTCCTCGTCGCCGGTGAAGGAGTACTCGCGGCTCATCGAGGCGAGCGGGTCCATGTAGTCCATGTTGGCCGCGAGACGCTGCATCCCGGCGGCCATCTCCGGTGAGTCGCCGAAGGCCGATTCCATGAGGTCTTGCAGCTGGCGGCTCTGCTCCGAGGAGAGGCTGTCGAGGAGGGAGTGCGTCTGGGCCATCTGGCGGCGCAGCCGGTCGAGGAGGTCGTCGAAGTCCTTGGGCGGGTCGTCGCCGAACATGCCGCTCCAGCGCTGCATGAAGCCATCGAAATCAGGCTCGCCGCCGTTGATCTTCTCCTCAAGCATCTCGTTCAGGTCGCGCATCATCTCTTGCATGGCGCGCATCTGCTCCGGCGACATCTGTTCGAGGGCCTTGGAGATGTCGCGGAAGAACGACTCGGCGGCCTGGCGGCGGAGCATGTCGAGCAGCTCGTCGAACTCGGCCTTGGCCTCGGCGTCCATGAACTCGTAGCCGCGCAGGGCCTCGATGGCTTGGGCGGGATCGTCGCGCGGGACTTCCGCCAGCGATTCCCGGCTGCGCAGGGCGCGGCGCTCCAGGTCCTCGGCGAGCTTGCGGCGCACGTCGGGGTCGAGGCCCGACGCCTCTCCCGCGCCATCTTCGCACAGGGACTGGGAGCGGTCCAACTCGCGCTGGAGGCCGCGTTCCTCTTTATCGAAGATGGAGTCGAGCTTGGCGCGGATGTCGTCGAGCGCCGAGTCGAGGTTGTAGCGCTTCATGGCGTCCCGACGGCGCTTCTGGAGCCGGTCGAGCAGGTCCTGGAGCCCCATGCCGCGCTCACCGAAGGGCTGGGGGAGTCCGGCGCGCATCAGGGCGCGGAGGGCGGCGTTGATGTCGCCGTGCTGGAGGAGCTGGTCGGAGAGCTCCTCCATGATGGCGCTATCGTCGGGAGGGAAGACCTCTTGGCGTCCATCCCAACGCGAATAGCGGTAGGCGGGCATGGCTACCCCCGGTAGCGGAAGGCGCCTTCGACCCTGTCGCGGTTGAGCCGGCGGTTGAGGTGCAGCCCTTCGAGGATGAACTCGATAGCTGAGGCGGTGCCGGCGGCGTCCTCCGGCGTCTTGAGGGCCGCGACGGCCGCCTGGAGCTCGGGGATGCGGGAGAGGGCTTTCAAGTAGGTCCGGGACGGCACGTCCTCGCCGGCGTCGAACGACAGGCCCTCGTCGAAACGGGCGACCAGCGGCTCTAGCTCTTGCAGGTCGGCATAGCGGCCGAAGGCGTTCAGGCAGGCCTTCTTGACCAACTCTTCGAGCACGCGCCCCTCGCGGCCTTCCTCGACGCTCTCCAACTCGATCTTGCCGTTGGTGGAGGCGAGGAGGAACTCAAGGTCGGTGATACGGGGCGCGGCGGGGTTTTCCTTGGCGCGGATCGCCCGGCGCACGGCGTTGCTCACCATGTTCTCGTAGTTGCAGATCGAGACCCGGACGCTGACGCCGGAGCGCTGGTTGATGTCGGGGCTGCGCCGCGCCAGCGCGGTGATCTCGGCGATGATCTCCTTCATGTATTCGGGGACATGGGTCTCGATGCCGGCGTCGACGGCGGAGACTTCCTGCTCGACGATGCGGATTTCCTGGGCGATGTCCTTGGGGTAGTGCGTCCGAATCAACGAGCCGTAGCGGTCTTTGAGCGGCGTGATGATGCGTCCGCGGTTGGTGTAGTCCTCGGGGTTGGCGCTGGCCACGACGTAGACGTCGAGGGGGAGCTGGACGCGGTAGCCCTTGATCTGGACGTCACGCTCCTCCATGAGGTTGAACAGCCCCACCTGGATGCGCTCGGTGAGGTCGGGGAGCTCGTTGATGCAGAAGAGGCCGCGGTTGTTCCGGGGGATGAGGCCGTAGTGGATGGTGAGCTCGTCGGAGAGGTAGCGCCCTTCGGCGACCTTGATGGGGTCGACCTCGCCGATGAGGTCGGCCATGGTGATGTCGGGGGTGGCGAGCTTCTCGGCGTAGCGCTCCTCGCGGTTGACCCAGGAGATGGGAGTCTTGTCGCCGAGGGTCTCCACCTGTTCGACGGCGAACTTAGAGACGGGATTGAAGGGGTCGTCGTTGATCTCGCTTCCCGCGATCACGGGAATCCACTCGTCGAGCAGGTTGATCATGGCGCGGATCAGGCGGGTCTTGGCCTGGCCGCGCTCGCCGAGCAGGATGACGTCGTGCTGGGAGAGGATCGCGTTCTCGACCTGGGGGATGACGGTGTCGTCGTAGCCGACGATGCCGGGGAAGAGGTCTTCGCCCTTCTTGATCTTGGCGATGAGGTTGCGGCGAAGCTCCTGCTTCACCGTGGAGCTACGGTAGGAGCTCCGTTTCAATGCGCCAAGCGTGCGGGCTTTCGGGGGTCGTCCCATTCGTCGTCGCTCCTGAGGAAAGGGCCGGGTGTGAGGTCCGCCATACCGGGGACGCTTCACGCCGCTGGGCCGCTGAGGCCCTTGAAGTGGGCCGCGGCGCCAGTATAGCGGCGCGATTCCGGCTGCGGCAAGTGCGCGTGTCGCTCAGCGCTCCAGGGTCACGGTGACCTGCGCCTTACCGGTGCGCGCCTGCCCAAAAGGGGGCTTCGGCTTGCGCACCGTGACCACGACCTTGCTGGGACGGAGCTCGCGGCGAATGGTGCGCGCGATCTTGTCGGCCAAGCGCTCCAGCAGGTGGAGGCTCGGCCCGCGGACGATCTCCTCGACGATGGCGTGGGCGCGGGCGTAGTCGATGGTGTCGGCGAGCTTGTCGGAGGCGCGGGCCTTGGTGAGATCGGCGTGCATGGCGAGGTCGACCTCGAAGGTCTGTCCCTCGGCGCGCTCCTTCTCGTGCTCGCCGTGCCGGCCGAAGCACTGGATGCCGCGAAGCTCGATGACGTCCACGGGCCCGGCCCCGTCCTAGTTGGGTGAAATCCGGTCGCTGAGGCCGCCCTGCCCGCCGGACTCGGGCCTGCCCTTGCCCTGCTGCCGAAGGTAGAGCATCGCCTGCAGCGCCTTGTTCTCGCGGGCGAGCATCGCGGCTTCCCGCTTGAGGCGTTCGAGGGCGCTCGGCTCTTCGAGGAGGGTCTGCTTCTCGGGCATGCGCACCGCCAGGATGTTGGCGACGATGTAGGAGAGCCGTTCGGGGTCGTCGGTGGAGAGGTCGAGGGGCGGAGGCTCGCCGCCGTAGATGGCCTTGAGGACGTCGATATGGGCGGCGAAACGATGCCGCACCGTCTCCATCAGGGGCGCCATGCCCTCGCCGCTCTCCGCGACGTGCTCCAGCGGCTCGATCTCGCCGCGCATGTAGGGGCGCATCTGGGTGACGCGGCGCAGGCGGAAGGGTGTCTCGCCGACCGTCTGGAGGTTGTAGCGTCCGTCGGGGAAGCGCTGGGCGTCGACGATCTTGGCCATCGTCCCGACCTCGAAGGGCGCGGCGGGGCCGCCCACCTCGCGGCCCTGCTTGATGAGGACGACGCCGAAGCCGGCGTTCTGCTCCAAGCACTCGCTGATCATGAGCTTGTAGCGCTCCTCGAAGATGCGGAGCGGCAGGGGCTGCGTGGGAAAGAGCACGACGCCCAGAGGAAATAGCGGCGTATCGGCGGACCCGCTCATGGCGGCGCCATTATACTCCGCGGCCGTTCTTCAGCCGCTCGGCGATGACGGGGGCGAACTCGGCCAGCACCGGCGCGAAGACGTCGGAGGTCAGCTCCAGGTGGAGGGGGGTGATCGAGACGCGGCGGTTGCGCACGGCCCAGATGTCGGAGCCCTTCTCCGCGTCCCATTCGGTCTTGCCCCGCGCGATGTAGTAGTAGTCGTGCTTGGGGCTCTGGGCCTTCTCCAGCTTCGGCTCGAATGCGCCCTGCGCCAGCTTGGTGACGAGCACGTCCTCGATCTCGTCGACGGCGATGTTCGGAAGGTTCACGTTGAGCAGCATGGGGCCTGTCAGCGTTTCATCGAGGAACATCTGGGCGAGCACCTGCCCGACGGCGGCCGCGGCGTCGAACCGCACGTCGGTCAGCGTGGTGACCGAGAGGGCGATTGAGGGCGCGCCCCACAGGTTGGCGTGCACCGCGGCCCCCACCGTGCCCGACATCATCACGTAGATGCCGGTGTTGGCCCCCTCGTTGATCCCCGACACCACGAGGTCGGGCTTGGGCATGATTCCCTGCATGGCGAGGATGACGCAGTCGCCTGGGGTCCCCTCCACCGAGTACGCCTTGACACCCTCGATGCGGGGCATGACCTCGGAGACGCGGACGGGGTGCTGGATGGTCACCGCGGCCCCGACGCCGCTCTGCTCCCGGTCGGGGGCCATGACGGTGACGGTGCCCACCGCGGTCATCGCCTCCGCCAAGGTCCAGATGCCGGGGGTGTAAAGGCCGTCGTCGTTGGTTACCAGGATGTTCATGGGAGGGCGAGCGGCGCACGTTAATGATAGGCGAAGCGGCGGCCTCTCGATAGGGGCGGCGCGCGGCGGCGCGGCGGCCTAGGGAAGCTCGAGGAGCACGTTGTCGATGAGGCGGGTCGTGCCGATGCGGACGGCGGTGGAGAGCATCGCCGCGGTGCGTACCTCTCCCTCGACTTCGGCCAGCGTTGCGATGTCGGCGAGCGATAGGTACTCCGGTTCCGCCAGGGACTCGGCCTCGATGGGCGTCCGCGCGATGCGGCGCAGCCGCTCGGCGTCGCGTTCGCCAGCGACCCAGGCGGCCTCGGCGGCGAGCAGTCCCTTGCTAAGGCAGAGCGCCGCCGCACGCTCGTCGGGCGAGAGGTAGGTGTTGCGGCTGCTCATGGCGAGGCCGTCGGGCTCGCGCACCGTCGGGGCGACGACGATCTCGATAGGGAAGTCGAGGTCGCGGGCCATGCGGCGGATCAGCAGCGCCTGCTGGCCGTCCTTCTGCCCGAAGTAGGCCGCGTCGGGCTGCACGATGTTGAAGAGCTTGGAGACGACGGACAGCACGCCGGCGAAGTGGCCCGGCCGGCTGGCCCCTTCAAGTCTTTCCCCCAGCGGGCCAGGCTCCACGGTCGTCTCGTAGCCGTCGGGGTAGACCTCCCGCGGTCCGGGGGCGAAGACCAGTGCGACCCCTTCCGCCTCCAGCAGGGCGAGGTCGCGTTCGAGGTCGCGGGGGTAGGACTCGAGGTCCTCGTCGGCGCCGAACTGCGTGGGGTTCACGAAGATGGAGACGGCGACGTTGGCCGTCTCTTGGCGCGCGCGGCGCACGAGCGAGAGGTGCCCCTCGTGCAAGTAGCCCATCGTGGGCACGAGGCCCAGCGAGCCCATCAACGCCCGGCGCGCGGCCCTGAACTCCGCGATGCGGCGAAAGACCCGCATTCCGGCGCCCGCCTAGAGGGCGGTGGTGACCTCGCGGGGCGCGGGCTTATTGGCGCCGTAGCTCTCCTTCGCCGTGGGGAAGCTGCCGCTCTTGACGTCGGCGGCGTAGCGGCGCACCGCCTCGCCGATGATGTCGCCGGTGTTGACGTAGCGGCGGGCGTGCTTGGGGACGAAGTCGTCGAACAGGCCGACGATGTCGTGGACGACCTGCACCTGGCCGTCGCAATCGGGGCCGGCCCCGATGCCGATCGTGGGTATGTCGGTCCGCTCGGTGACGGCCTTGGCGACGTAGACGGGAATGGATTCGAGCACGATGGAGAAGGCGCCCGCCTCCTCCAGCGTCTTGGCGTCGTTGATCAGCTGCACCGCGGCCTTGGGCGTCTTGCCCTGGACGCGGAAGCCGCCGAGCTGGTTGACGGACTGCGGGGTCAGGCCGAGGTGTCCGACGACGGGAATGCCGGCTTCGACGATACGCCGGACCGCCTCCGCGGTGCGCTCGCCGCCTTCCAGCTTCACGGCCTGGCAGCCGCCCTCCTGGACGAGGCGGCCCGCGTTCCGCAGGGCTTCGTCGGTGTTGACCTGGTACGACATGAATGGCATGTCGGCGATCACCATGGCCCGCGACGAGCCGCGCACTACCGCCTTCACGTGGTGCAGCATGTCTTCCATGGTCACCGGCGCGGTCGTG
>DAOUKZ010000202.1:0-7958 GCA_034420775.1 Dehalococcoidia bacterium | reverse complement strand
CACGACCTGCGGCCCCTGGAACTGTCGGCGACGCCAATGGTGCGGCGCGGCGGCGCGGCGGTGCTGATCATCGCGCGCGACCTCTCGGAGATCCGCCGGCTGGAACGCGTGCGCCGCGAGTTCGTCGCCAACGTCTCCCATGAGCTCCGCACCCCGCTGGCGTCGATCAAGGCCTCCGTGGAGACGCTGCAGGACGCTGCGTCCGACGACCCCGCCGCGGCCGACGAGTTCCTTCGCCTCATCAACGGGGAAGTCGACCAGATGACGGTGCTGGTGCAGGAGCTGCTCGACCTCGCCACGCTGGAGGCGGGCAAGGCGGAGTTCGCTTCCGCGCCCCTGAGCATCGCGGAGCTCGTTGAGACCGCCGCCGACCGCGCTCGCCCCCGCGCGGCGAGCAAGCGGATCGACCTCGACGTCGAGCTTCCCCCCGACCTGCCGCACGTCGTCGCCGACCGCGCCGCCGTGCATCGCGTGATGCAGAACCTGTTCGACAACGCGCTCAAGTTCACCCCGGAGGACGGCTGCGTGAGAGTGCGGGCGCGGACGGAGGGCGGCGCCGTCGAAGTGTCCGTGGCCGACTCGGGCGACGGCATTCTGCCCGAGCACCTGCCGCACATCTTCGAGCGGTTCTACAAGGCGGACACGTCGCGGTCGGGCAGCGGCACCGGCTTGGGGCTTGCGCTGGCGAAACACACGGTGCAGGCCCTGGGCGGTTCGATCAAGGCCGAGAGCGAGCCCGGCGCGGGGGCCACCTTCCGCTTCACGCTTCCCATCAGTAACGGCCCCGCCCCGGCGGCACCGGACGCCTAGGCCCCCGGCCCTTCGCATGGCCGCTTCGCGAGTCCGCCAACCGATTCGGGGCCTGCAGGCCTTCCACTACCCCGGCTACCGCTGGTTCTGGCTGACCGCGGTGATGACCTTCGCCTCGGTCCACATGCAGCAGTTGGGGCGCGGCTACCTGGCGCAGGAGCTGACGGAGTCGCCGTTCCTGGTGACGCTGAGCTTCGCCCTCTGGTCGCTCCCCATCCTGGTGATGCCGCTCGTCATGGGGACGATGGCCGACCGGATCGACCGGCGGAAGATCCTCGTGGCCGCCGAGGTCTTCAACATCGTCTTCGTGCTCGCCGCGGCCGTCGTCCTGGTGTTCGACGGCATGACGGTCGCGCTGCTGATGGTCTTCTCGCTGCTCGGCGGCGCGGTGACGGGGGGCACGCTGCCGGTGCGGCAGGCGATGATCGCCGACGTGGTGCCGCGCCCCGCGGTGATGAACGGGGTGGTGCACTTCACGGTGGTGCTCAACGCCATGATGGCGGTGGCGCCGGGGGCGGCGGGATACATCCTGGAGGGAGGCGGCGTCGAGGCGGCCTTCTTCACGGCCCTCGGCTTCTCCGCGCTCGCCTTCATGACCGCGGTGCGGCTCCCGCCCCGTCCCCCGAGGGGCGCCGCGACGACGTCGGCGCGGGAGGCATTTCTGGAGGGCTGGCGCTACATACGGAACTCGCACAGCCTGACCGTGATCATCTCCTCCGCCGCGCTGTTCACCGTCTTCGGCACGGGGTACATGGCGCTGCTGCCCATCTTCCAGCGCGACGTGCTGCAGGTCGGCGGCTCGGAGCTCGGGCTGCTCTTCACCTGCGCCGGCGTGGGGGGTCTGGCGGCGTCGCTGCTGCTGGCCGCGCTGAACATTACGCGCCCCCGGCCGGGAGTCATGATCGGCGCCGGCGTGGTGCAAGGCCTGGTGCTGATCCTGTTCGCGCAGTCGGAGAGCCTGGCGTCCTCCCTCGGAATCATCCTCGTGGTGGGGATGACGCAGTCCATCTTTCTCGCGCTGAACATGGCGACGGTGCAACTGCTCTCGCCGAGCGAGATTTCGGGGCGCGTCTTCGCCTTCCGCACCATCATCTGGGGCATCGCCCCCTTCGGTCAGCTTCTCCTGGGAGCCCTGGCCGAGGTCGTCGGCCCGCAGACGGCGCTCGTGGCGATCGGGGCCGTGGCCGCGGCGACGCAGGTCGGCGTCTGGCTCTGGACGCGGGCCGCGCCCATCCGACAGCCGGGCGAAAGGGAGCCGTCGCCGGCTGGGGCGGAAGACGGCTAGCGGGGCAGGCCGAGTCCGCGGGTGGCGATGATGTTGCGCTGGATCTCCTGCGACCCGCCGCCGACGCTGCACATCGTCGACAGGTAGTGGGAGAGCCGGAGCCCGTTCATCGGGGCGTGCCGTCCGCCGCCGTGCAGCTGGCCGGTGAGGCCGAGGATCTCCATGCCGCGGATGGCGAGCCGGTGCGAGACGTCGGTGGAGAAGAGCTTGGCGAGCGAGGCCTCCATGTTGGGCACGCCGCCGCCGGCCTGCAGGGAGAGGACGCGGTAGGAGAGCATGCGCGCGACCTGGATCTCGACGGCGGCCTCGGCGAGCCGGTAGCGCACGTCGGGGCGGTCGATCAGGCGCTCGCCGAGACGGGTGGTCTCGGTGCAGTAGGCGACGAGGTCGTCGAGGTTGCGCTGCGCGCCGGCGGCGCCGGCAACGTTGGAGCGCTCGAAGTCGAGGGTCGTCGTGGCGACGTACCAGCCGCGGTTGAGCTCGCCGAAGATGGAGTCCTTGGGGATGCGGACGTTGTCGAAGTAGACCTCGTTGAAGCCCTCGCCGTCGTTGGCCTGGCGGATGGGCTTGACGGTGACGCCGGGCGTCTTCATCGAGAAGAGGAAGTACGAGATGCCCCGGTGCTTGGGGGCCTCGGGGTCGGTGCGGGCGAGCAGGTGGATGTACTCGGCGAGGTGGGCGCCGGAGGTCCAGATCTTCTGGCCGTTGATCACGAACTCGTCGCCGTCGATGTCGGCGCGGGTCTGCAAGGAGGCGAGGTCGGAGCCGGAGTTGGGCTCGGAGAAGCCCTGGCACCAGACGTCCTCGGCGGAGGCGATGCCGGGGAGGTAGCGCTTCTTCTGGTCCTCGGTGCCGTGGACGATGAGCGAGGGGCCGAGCTGGTAGGCCTGTGCGTCGAGCATCGGGGCGCGCCAGTAGGAGAGCTCTTCCTTGAGGATGGCCTGCTTGACCAGCGACTCGCCGAGGCCGCCGTACTCCTTGGGCCACGAGATGCCGATCCAGCCGCGCTTGCCGAGCTTCTTGCGGAACTCAAGGGTGTGGGGCCAGTTCTTGGTCGAGAAGCTGCTCTCGCCGCCGCCGCTGTTGCGGAGCGGCTCCGGCGTCTCCTTGTGGATGAAGTCGCGGACCTCGGCCCGGAACGCATCTTCCTCGGCGGTGAAACGGAACTCCATGGCTAGCCTCCCGCGCGCCCCCCAAACCTCCCTCCCTCCTGGGAAGGACTGAGGGAGGGCAGTCGGGCCCCCTGCGACGCGCGCCCGCACAGTATAGAGGCTCGCGGCCCAATCGGCACCGCCCCGGCGGCCCCGTCGACGCCGCCCGCGGAGACACCGTTTCCTTGACACCAACAGGTGTGGCGTCCTAGACTCGAAGCCTCCCGTTCCCTCTCGGGCGATTAGCTCAGGCGGTCAGAGCACAGTCCTGATAAGACTGGGGTCCGTGGTTCGAGTCCACGATCGCCCACCACCACCGTCGCAGCTTGCGACAGGAAGATTTCTTGCCGGGATCGCCTGGCACCGCTGATGCACTGACATTCTTGCTACCGGTGGGCGGCTTCTCAAGGCGGCTATCTCCACCCGAGCGGTGGACTAGTCCTATTTCGGCCAGACCTGAGGAGCATCCTTTGCCAGTCGCTTCTGTCTCGTCTTTATCTCGGTCATTGTCCACTTCGCACGCCCTTTTAGGGCCTTTGTCAGTTCGAGAGCCTGCCTCTCGTAGAAAGCCCGCTTCTTGTCAAATGGGCGATCTCTCGCGCCACGGTTCGCCCTGTCATTCAGCAAGGCTTGGTTGCCTAGCCTGTTCAAATATGGCTGGAGTATCTTCCCAAGCTCTTGCATCTCCTCAGGAGTTCCAGGAATTGGGTACCCTAGGTGCTCGATCCACTGGCGAACATTCGTTGTAAGGGGCTTTCCTGTAGTAAGTTTGCGCACTACTGATTTCGGCAGGATGTGCTCGACGTCCACCTCCATTGGGAAAACGCCGGAGCCGGGACGACTGATTGGGTCAAGCCTGCGAAGAAGGTGACGGACGGTCTTGGGAGATACAACGGATTCTTCCGCGAACTGCTGCTGAAAGTCTTCGTCTGAGATCATGTGCCCCCGGATCTCATCAAATGCGTGATCGGATTTTCCCTGGCGAGCGAGAGCGGCCCACTTCGGCCAATCCTTTTCGTATTTGTTGGCTTGGTGAGGGCCCATAGTAACGTTGCGTATCTGCAAGGACAGCACTAGACCAACCGCTTTCTCAAACTTGCTGTGGGAATGCTTGTGTACCATCGTCAAGAAACTTTGCGACTGAATATTGAGACTCCGTAGATCCTTTAGGTCTTCAGCTAGGGAAGACTGAGCACTTGGGGCCACAACAGCAAGATAG
Source organism: Dehalococcoidia bacterium (assembly GCA_034420775.1). Taxonomy (GTDB): domain Bacteria; phylum Chloroflexota; class Dehalococcoidia; order SHYB01; family SHYB01; genus DAOUKH01. The sequence goes on along the minus strand of DAOUKZ010000202.1, from coordinate 3,493 downwards.
CTGCTGCAATAGGACTCGAGGTCTTTGACGAAGTCCTTGACGAAATCCTTCAGAGCGTCGGTCCGAACTAGGTTCGAAGCGATTTTGTCCATAGTTCGTTTTGTAGTGTAACCATCTCTCCAACACAGAATGGCATGAAGATAATCATCCATTGCGTCGATGGAGAGGCTCGCACTTTCCAATTTGGTTGCCGTCACCTTCCACTTTTGCATCAAATCTTCCGATAAGTGATGATCTTGCCTTGCAATAGTAGCCAAGCGTGCCTTCATCGCCTCTGATGGTGAGAGGCGTAACCCTCTAGTGTTGGTTGTATCGAACACCAAATACCCTTCGCCTTCGCTGCGCACGGCAAGCGGCAAGAGCTTAACTCGATCTTGAATGTAGTCGCACAGTGCGCGCAGACAGGCTTGGGGATCAGGCACGTTGATGTGAGCCTTAACGTGGTTTGTCAACGTCTGCACAGCCTTAGCAAGGAGCCCTGAACGAGACGAAGCTATAGAAGTGGACCCGTAGTCGCCAACCAGATCGATGTAGGTTTGGTTGTCAGGGTCTTGTAGCTTGACCACCAACGACCCTACTGGATTGCCATCGTTGTCGACACGGCTAATAAGCCGCTGTATGCTGCCGGCCCTGGGATCAAGGCCTTGCGACTTGCATTGGTCGCGGAGAACGGCTAGCAGAAGTGAGAGCGACGTGATGCGCTGTTGTCCATCGAGCACCGACACGCGAGGATCGGAAAGCGGCTCCAGCAACAGCGTCCCCAAAAAGTACGACTCACGCTGTTCTCGGTGCGCGGCAATAATGTCATCCCACATCTGATCAATCTGTTGCTTCTTCCATTTAAACTGCCGCTGAGGAGGAAGGATTTCGAAAAGCAGGCCGGAGTTTTCTGCAAGCAGGCTGCTAGGAGACAGCGCGCCGTCGCTGATTTTGACAAGTGGTGGCATGGTTTTCTTGCTTTGACCGTATGTGCTACTGGAGCCGAGATGCAGTTGGCCTTCGCTGAGGTCGAGGCCGATCTGTCAGTATAGATTGGTTCTCAGAAGGCGGTCAAACATAGAGTAATCATCTTGGGATCGTGATAATTCTCGCTGCTAAAACAGGCCCAGCCGGGGCCGGACAGACGTGGAGGTTCGCGATGGAGCCCGCGGCTAATGCAGCGGCGACGAGTTCCGCCGCGGCCGCCGCGCTAACGTGCAAGCGCCGGCCGATGGCCCCCAGGGCCGCGTCCATCTGGTCTAGCCGGGAGCGGTGCTGAACGTCGAGGACGCGGTCGACTTGCGGCAGATGCCACCCCAAGCGGCGGGCCAACTCCGCCTTGCCGACGCCCTAGTCCCGCATGCCCTGATAGAGCATTACCTTGACCGAAGTCATTGTCGGCAGTGCGGCGTAGGTCTCGCCCGTCGAGGGCGGCGGGATGTCCTTGCGGTCGTGGATGCGGGCCGCGATCGCCTCTTCCAGGGCATGGACAGCACGGGCGACGGCCTCGTCACGGTCCTCTCCGAAGGTGGTCAGCTCGCGGAAGTCGGGAGACGTCACCAGAACGGTGCCATCGTCGTTTTCCAGTGCAATCGGATAGGCGAGCATCAGTCCAACCCCAAGTCTACCAGCAGCCCCTACCGGAGCGGCGGGGCGTAGATCTGGCCGCCTTTGGGGCAGTCGGTGCAGGGGGCGTCGGACCAGAGGGCGTTGCGGCCGCCTTCCCGGGGGAGGCCGAGGCCGCCTGAGCCGAGGTGGCGGTCGTAGATCTCGCCGTAGTTGCCGACCTGGGCGATGACGGTCTGGGCGACAGTGGGGTCGAGGCCGAGGGTCTCCTGGCCCCAGGCGCCGTCGACGCCGAGCAGGCGCCGCACCTTGACGTTGTCCGAGGCGGTCCGCTCGGCGACGTTGGCGGAGTCGACGCCCAGCGCCTCGCCTTGGATAAGGATGCCCATGACTGTCTTCACGATGTCGAACCACTGGCTGTCGCCGTGTGGGACGAGGGGCGTGAGGGGTTCCTCCGAGATGACCTCGGGGAGGATCACATGCTCGTCGGGGTTGGGGAGGCTGGACCGGAGCGCCGCGAGGGCGGAGCGGTCGGTGGTGAAGACGTCGCAGGCGCCGGTGATGTAGGCGTCGAGGGCGACGTCGGCGGACTCGAAGATGTTCGCGGTGTAGTCCAGCCGGTTCTGGCTGAAGAAGTCCTGCGCGTTCAACTCGCTGGTCGTGCCGGCCAAGGTGCAGACTGACGCGCCGCCCAAGTCGTACGCGCTCGATACGCCGAGGCGGGCCGGGACCATGAACCCCTGGCCGTCGTAGAACATCGTCGGCACGAAGTCGCCCCAAGCGGCGTCGCGCGAGCTGGTCCACGTCGTCACGAAGATGAGCAGGTCGACCTCGCCGGACTGCATGACGGGGCCGCGTTCCGCGGCGTCGATGCTGCGGAGCTCGACGGCGTCGGCGTCGCCGAGGGTGGCCGCCGCGACGGCGCGGCAGAGGTCGATGTCGAAGCCGGTATGGTTTCCCTGTGCGTCCAGAAACCCGAAGCCGGGAGTGTCGTCGAGGGTCGCGCAGACCACCTTGCCGCGGTCGAGGACGGAGGCGAGCCTGGAGTCGCCGTCCTGGTCGCCAGCCGAGGTGCAGGCCGCCAGGACGGTCAGGGTGAGTACCGCAACGATGGGGAGGAAGCGCATGTGAGCAAGGGCCTTTCTTGAAGCAAGACGGACGCATGATACTCCAGATCGCTCGTTAGGCCGACCGCATCGTGCACCTATGGGCTGGTGGACTTCCTCTGCTCCGCGTTCGCGTTAGACTCTGTGGCACACAGGAGGTTTTGTGCATGACAAGCGAAAAAGCGCGCACGGAGCGCATCCAGCGGGTCTACGACTCCAAGGACTACGGCGAGCTGACGAACGAATACGACGGTTGGGCGTCGGACTACGACGCTGACCTGAAAGCGCTCGGGTTCAGCGCGCCGCGGGCCGGGGCGGGACTGCTGGCGAAGTACGTGGCCGACAAGGGAGCGATGGTGCTCGACGCGGGCGCCGGCACGGGCATGGTCGGCCAGGAGTTGGCCCGCCAAGGATTCAAGCGCATCACGGCGCTGGACATGTCGCCGGGAATGCTGGCGACGGCGAAGGAGAAGGGGGTCTACGAGGACCTCATGGTCGGGGAGCTAGGCAAGCCGTTGCCGTTCGACACGGGCGCCTTCGCCGGCACGACGTGCGTCGGGGTACTGACGTTCGGCCACGCGCCGGCGGAGTCGCTGGACGAGCTGGTGCGGGTGACGCAGGCGGGTGGGCCGGTGGTCTTCTCGATGCGCACCGACTTCTACACCGAGGGGGGCTTCGACGTTAAGCAGGCCGCGCTCGAAGCGGCGGGCACGTGGCGCCTGCTCGAGCGGGGCGCGCCATTCCAGCCGATGCCCAACGGCGAGCCCGATATCTGGTACGAGATGTGGGCCTACGAGGTGCTGTGAGAGGGCTGAGCCCCCGCCGCTAGCCGCCGGGCGGGT
>DAOUKZ010000201.1:0-3882 GCA_034420775.1 Dehalococcoidia bacterium | reverse complement strand
GGGAGGGACTGCGGGAGGGGTCGCGCCGCCAGGCGCGCCGGCGGGGCGGCGCGGGGGGCGCCACTGCCCCACCCCGACCCCTCTCTCTCATCTCCCCCACAAGGGGGGAGAGGCCAGACCCCGGAAGCCGCCCCTCCCCTCCTAAACCTCCTTCCCTTTATGGGAGGAACTGCGGGAGGGCTCCCCCACACACCTCAGCGCATCCCGCGTTGACACGCCCCCCGGAGACTGGCAAGATTTCGCCGTCTCATGAGCGGCGCAGGCTTCACCTGACGACTCCGCCGGCCACTCCGGGCTGAGTGGCGGGCGTGGGGTCGCCGCGTCTTCCAGACAGGCATAGCCCCTGGGCCGCTTCCCCGCTCCACGCCTTCCCCCCTACCGTAATGCCCGCTGCCCTCGTGCCCCAATTCGCTAAGGAGACTATGTTGCTGAAACGACGCCTACGCCTGCTCCGCGCCACCCTCGCCGCATCCTTCGCCGCCTTGCTCGCCGCCGCCTGCGGCGGAGGCGACGATCCCACCCTCTACATCGGCGGCATCCCCGATCAGGACGTCTCCGTGCTCGAAGCGCGGTTCAAGCTGCTCGCCGAGTACCTCTCCGACGAGACCGGCGCCGACGTCCAATACCTGCCCTCCCAGTCCTACGCCGCGCTCGTGACCGGCTGGCGCAACGACGAGGTCCATTTCGCGTGGTACGGCGGTCTCACCGGCGTCCAGGCCCGCCTCGCCGTTCCCGGCTCCAACGCCGTAGCCCAGCGCATCACCGACGAGAACTTCACCTCGGTCTTCGTCGCCGCCCCCGGCTCCGGAATCGCAAGCTTCGACGACCTTGGCGGTCGGACCTTCACCTTCGGCAGCGAAAGCTCGACCTCCGGCCATCTCATGCCCCGCTTCTTCCTGAGCGAAGCCGGCATCGACCCCGAGCGCGACTTCGCCGGCGTCGCCTTCAGCGGCTCCCACGACGCCACCTGGAAGCAGGTCGAGGCCGGCGCCGTCGAGGCCGGCGCGCTCAACGCCAACGTGTGGAACACCCGCGTCCGCGACGGCGACGTCGATCGTTCCAAGGTCGACGTCTTCTTCACCACCCCCGGCTACGTCGACTACCACTGGGTCGTCCGGCCCGGACTCGACGACGCCTTCGGCGGCGGCTTTACCCAGAGCCTCGTCGAAGCCGTCCTCGAGCTCGACGCCGCCAACGGCGGCCGCGACCAGGAAATCATGGACGCCTTCCAGGCCGAACGCTTCATACCGACCACAAATGAAAACTACCGGCCCATCGAGACCATCGCCCGCGGCCTTGGACTCATCGAAGAACAGTAGCCCGCCCGCCATCCTCATCGAGGCGGCCGCGAAGCGCTACGACGGCGTCGAGGCCGTGCGCCCGCTCTCGCTCTGCGTCGAGCAGGGCGAAGCGGTCGCGCTCCTGGGGCCCAGCGGCAGCGGCAAGACGACCCTGCTCGCCATGATCGCCGGCGAGATCGCGCCCAGCGAGGGAGCGGTCCACCTGCGCGGCAAGGACCTCGCCCGCCTGCGCCCGGGCCGCGAGCTCGCCGAGGAGGTCGGCATGGTCCATCAGCAGTTCGACCTCGTGCCCAACCTCTCAGCGCTGCACAACGTCCTTGCCGGGCGGCTGGGGCGCTGGAGCCTCGCCGAGTCCATCGTCTCCCTCGTCTGGCCGCGGGAGCGCCATCTCGGCATCGCGGCCCTCGACCGGGTCGGCATCGCCGACCGCGCCCGCGTCCGCGCCGGCTTCCTCTCCGGCGGCGAGCAGCAGCGCGTCGCCGTGGCCCGCGTCCTCGTCCAGGACCCCGCCGTCATCGTCGCCGACGAACCCGTCGCCTCCCTCGATCCGGCGCGCGCCGAGGAGGTCCTCCGCATCCTCGCCGGCGCCGCGAAGAGCACCGGCAAGACCCTCGTCACCGCCGTCCACTCACCCGCCCTGGCGCGGGCCCACTTCCGGCGCCTCATCGGGCTGCGCAACGGCGCCGTCTGCTTCGACGCCCCCGCCGACCGCGTCTCCGACGCCCAGCTCGACGACCTCTACGCCCTCGAGGGTCTGCGCGGGGAGTGATGGACGAGCGGGAGGGGCGGCTCGGCGGGCGGTTCCTCGGCGGACGCGGCGCGCTGACCGCCATCCTCGTCGGCGCATTCGTCCTCAGCCTTGCCGCCGTCGACTGGCGGGGCGGCGTCTTCAATACCGGCGGCCTGAGCGCGATGGGCGAGATCGCCGCCGCCGCCTTCCAACCCGACCTCGCCCCCGACGTGCTCGCCATCGGCGCCCGCTCGACGTGGACCACCATCGCCTACGCCTTCGCCGGCATGACCGTCGCCCTCCTGATCGGCATCCCATTCGGCGTGGTCGCCTCCGGGGTCGTCTTCAGGTCGGCGCGGACGCGGCAGGCGGGGGCGGCGGGTTCGCGTTTCGCGCTGGCGGGATTTCGCGCCGTCCATGAGCTTGTGTGGGCCTGGCTCTTCGTCGCCGCGATCGGACTCTCCCCCGTGGCCGGCGTCCTCGCCTTGGGCATCCCCTACGGCGGAATTCTGGGGCGCATCTACGGCGAGCTGCTCCAGGACGTCCCCGAGGCCCCCCTGCGGGCGCTGCGCAGCGCCGGCGCCTCCGAGTGGCGCGTCTTCTGGTTCGGACGGCTGCCCATGGCGCTGCCCGACATGCTGAGCTACACGTTCTATCGCCTTGAATGCGGCATCCGCTCCGCCGCCGTCCTCAGCTTCGTCGGACTCGGCGGGCTGGGGCACAACATCCAGATTTCGCTGCAGGACATCGACTACTCGCGGATGTGGACGTTCGTCTACTTCCTGGTCGTGCTCATCGTGGTGGTGGACGTGTGGAGCTCGCTGCAGCGGCGGCGCGTGGCGGTGGAGCAGGGATGAGGACCGGGTTCGGGACGTGGTCGGCGGTCGCCGCCCTGGGACTTGCCGTGGCGGCGTGGGTGACGGTGTTCACCGGCGAGCTGTTCGACGCGGGGCGGTTCTTCTCGGCCGACACGTTCGAGCGGGGCTTCGACTTCATCAAGGGCCTGCTGGGGTTCGAGACGGTGACGACGCCCGCCTTCCTGCGGGGCGGGGAGTGGGCGGAGAAGGCGCGGCTTGCCGGGGAGACGCTGGCGATGAGCGCCATCGCCGCCGGGCTGGCCGCCATCGCCGCGCTGGCGCTGTTCATGTTTGGGGCGCGGAACGTGATGATGGGCAGCCTCGCGCCCTACGGGTCGGTGGTGTGGAAGGGGCTGTTCTTCCTGACGCGGGCGCTGTTTACGGTGAGCCGGGCGGTGCCGGAGCTGGTGTGGGCGCTGATCTTCGTGTTCGTGTTTACGCAGGGGGTGCTGCCCGGCGTGCTGGCGCTGGCGGTGCACAACGCGGGCATCCTGGGCAAGCTGGGCGCCGAGATCGTCGAGGGGCTCGACACGCGGCCGGTGCGCGCGCTGCGGTCCACCGGCGCGAGCCGGCTCCAGGTGCTCGTCTTCGGCGTGCTGCCCGAGGCGCTGCCGAAGTTCGTGACCTTCCTCTGCTACCGGTGGGAGGTCATCATCCGCACCACGATCGTCGTCGGCTTCGTGGCGGCGGGCGGGCTCGGCGCCGAGTTCAGGCTGGCGATGAGCCTGTTCAAGTTCACCGAGGTGACGCTGATCCTCTTCTGGTACCTGCTGCTCGTGCTGCTCGTCGACCTCGCCTCGGCGCGGCTGCGGCGTCTGGCGGCGTAAACCCGCGGTCCGGCGCGAGGGCCCGCCCCCCGCGCCGCCCCTCCGACGCGCCTGGCGGCGCGACCCCTCCCTCTGTCCCTCCCACAAGGGGAGGGAGGTTTAAGAGGGGAGGGCGCTTTTTGGGGGCTGGCTTCTCCCCCCTTGTGGGGGAGATGAGAGGGAGGGGT
>DAOUKZ010000200.1:0-5451 GCA_034420775.1 Dehalococcoidia bacterium | reverse complement strand
TTCCGATACCCCGTCTCTTCAGTTGCCGTATTTTGATTCGCAGTCTCTCGTTTTCCGGTAACCTGGTACCTAGTCTCGTTTATTTGAGATATTCGATACTAAATATCAATGCTGTTTAAAAAAGGGGTTAGTTGGCCGATGCCTGCTGGCGGCAGGAACCGCAGCGGCCGTAGACCTCGAGCCAATGGCCCTGCGCGGTGAAGTTAAGCTCGGCGGCCTTCTCGCCGAGGACATCCTCGATGCCGCAACCGGCGAAGTCGACGGACTGGCCGCAATCGGTGCAAATCAGGTGGTGGTGGTGTCCGGGGTGGCTGACCTGATAATGAAGATCGCCATTGTTGAGGAGCACCCGGCAGACGAAGCCCAGCTCGACCATCAGCTTCACATTCCGGTAGACCGTGGCCCGGCCGAGTTGGGACAACTCCGCGCACAACTCCTCGGCGGTGAAGTGGTCCGTCCGTCGCGCGATTGCTTGGACGACCGCGCGGCGGGGCTCGGTCACTCGGTGGCCACGGTTCTCTAAAGCCTCGACAAAATCTTCAACGAGGGGATGTCGGGTCAGCGTCATCGTTCAGGAGTTCCGCCCTAAAACTGACCGTCGATATGAGATTCCATATCAACAATGCAGAATTCTAGCGACAGCCGTCAGCGCCGTCAAGGGAAGGCGGTGGGGATGCCGACGCCTAGAACGTCAAGATGTGGTCGGCGTCGTCCATCTCCTCGATCATGAAGGAAACGAGCCCGCGCGCCTCATCGATCTCGGGGATCAGGTCTTCGCGGGCGACGCCGGCGAGGAACATGGACGAGGTGCAGGCGAAGAGCTTCACCACGCCCTCCTCCTTCGCCTCGCGGAAGAGCGCGGCGACATCGCTCATCCTGGCCTGCTCCGCGCGGCTGGCGTACTCAAGGTCGGCGGCGAAGAACGGCGACACCGGCAGCGACCCGATGCGCTCGCGCGTCACGGCGGCGGCGGCCTCGTCGCGGAAGAGGACGCTCACCGAGACATCGCAGAGGACGGCGGCCATGACGAGGCTGGCAACCTGGGCAAGGTTGTTTCGCGTCCCCGAGGAAACGAGGACCGCGATCTTCTTCACGCCGCCTTCTCAATAGTAAGCCGCACGAGATCGCCCTCGCGCCGCTCATCGAGCACTTGATGGCGGAACTTGGACGACCACGCCCGGATTTCGCGGCTCTGGAACTCGTTCCCCAGCACTTCCAGCGTCTGGCCCGGGTCGAGTTCGGCCAGCTCGTGCTTCACGTACTTCAGGCTACGGCACTCGACAGGGTCGAAGTAGGAGCGGACGTCCAAGGTGCGGGCGGCTTCCGGCGCCATCATTTCCTCTCGTCGCCCCCTACGGGCGCCATGGTTCAGGGTAAAGAAGAAGGCGGCTCACGCCGCCTTCTTCGAACGATCATTTCCGGCTATTTGCCGCAGTTACAGTTACCGCAACCGCCGCCGCCGGTCTGCATGTTCGGATTCACGATGGTGAACCCGGAGCGCTCGAGGCCTTCCAGGTAGTCGATCTGCGAGCCCTCGAGAATCTGCGCGGTGTCGGGGTCGAGGAGTATCCGTAAGCCGTCGGACTCGACGAGCGCGTCGTCGTCCTCCTGCTCATGCTCCAACGTCATCATGTACTGCGGCCCCGAGCAGCTCATGCCGGTCACGATGACCCGGAGCGAGGCGTCTTCCTCGCCCTGTTCCTTCATGATGCCCTGGATCTTCTGCGTGGCGTTGTCGGTGACCGTAATCATCTACCGTGCCTCTCCTGTGCGAGAACCGGTTTCGTAGAACTCTTAGAAGTCACCGTAGCACGCCGACAGTTCAGGAGTCAATCGACGGCAGGGCGCGCAGAGCGGGTGCTATCATTGGTGCCGAGCCCGGATCGGGCGCTGAACAGTTATGACAACCACAGCCCCAACACCCATCCCAGACGCCGCCGGACGCTTCGGCGAATTCGGCGGGAAGTTCGTCCCCGAGACGCTCATGGCGGCGCTCGAAGAGCTGGAGCAGGCCTACGAGGCCGCCGTCCAAGATGAGACCTTCAGGCAGGAGCTCGACGGCCTCTCGCGGACCTACTCCGGCCGTCCTACGCCGCTTTACTTCGCGAAGAATCTTTCCGGGAAGCTCGGCGGGGCCCGCATCTACCTCAAGCGGGAGGACCTCGCCCACACCGGCGCTCACAAGATCAACAGCGCCCTGGGACAGGGGCTGCTCTGCCAGCGCATGGGGAAGCAGCGGATCATCGCGGAGACCGGCGCCGGGCAGCACGGCGTCGCCGCGGCGACGGTCTGCGCCATGCTGGGGCTTGAGTGCATCGTCTACATGGGCGAGGAGGACATCCGGCGCCAGTCGCCGAACGTCTTCCGCATGAAACTCCTCGGGGCCACGATCGAACCGGTGAGCAGCGGCAGCCGCACCCTCAAGGATGCGATCAACGAGGCGATCCGGGACTGGGTCACCAACGTGGAGACGACCCACTACCTGCTGGGCAGCGCCGTCGGGCCGCATCCCTATCCCCGCATGGTGCGCGACTTTCAGTCGGTCATCGGCCGCGAGGCCCGGGCGCAGTTCATTGAGGCGGAGGGCAGGCTCCCGGACTACGCCATTGCGTGCGTGGGCGGCGGCAGCAACGCCATCGGGCTGTTTCACCCTCTTCTCGAAGACGAGAGTATCCGGCTCATCGGCGTCGAGGCAGCGGGGCATGGCCTGGGCAGCGGTGAGCACGCCGCGACGCTCACGGCGGGGTCCGTCGGCGTTCTGCACGGCTCGATGTCGTACGTGCTGCAGGACGAACAGGGGCAGATACAGGAGGCGCACAGCATCTCGGCGGGCCTCGACTACCCCGGCGTCGGGCCCGAGCACAGCTATCTGAAGACCATCGAGCGCGCCGAGTACGTCGCGGTGACCGACGACGAGGCCCTGGAAGCCTTCCAGGTCCTGAGCCAGACCGAGGGGATCATTCCCGCCCTCGAACCCTCCCACGCGCTGGCCTACGTCATCGGCCTCGCCAAGACGCTGCCCAGCGACACGACGATCTTGGTCAACCTGAGCGGGCGCGGCGACAAGGACATCTTCACCGTCGGAGAACGGCTCGGCGTGACGATCTAGCCGCCCGCGCCGCGCGGAGCAGGCAAGGAGAGGACGCATGCGGCTCGAAGGCAAGGTGGCCATCGTCACCGGGGCCGCCTCTGGGATGGGCGCGGCGATCGCGATGCGGTTCGCCGCCGAGGGCGCGAGCGTCGCCTGCCTCGACATCGACCGCCCGGGCGGCGAGGGCATCGTCCATGCGATTCAAGCGGGCGGCGGCTCCGCCGAGTTCATCCGCTGCGACGTTTCTAAAGGGGACGACGTCCGCGACGCCGTAGGACAGACGGTGCGGCGCTTCGGCAGGCTCCACATCTTGGTGAACAACGCCGGCATCTATGACCACGACGACCACCTGATCGAGGACTTGAGCGAAGAGACGTGGGACCGCGTGATGGGGGTGAACCTGAAGGGCCCGTTCCACTGCTGCCGTTACGCGCTCCCGGAGATCGTCACTTGCGGCGGCGGCGCGGTGGTGAACATCGCCTCGACGGCGGCGTTGGCCGCGGTGCAGCGTCCCACGTACTGCGCCAGCAAGGGGGCGCTGCTCACCTTCACCAAGGCCGTGGCAAAGCAATTCGCCGAGCAGGGGGTCCGGGCCAACGCGATCTGCCCTGGGGCCGTCGACACGCCGCTTTCGGCGGCCACGGCGGCGGGGCGGGCAGCCGACGGCGTCAACTACCCGCGGCCGGCCCGCCTGATGGACCGGATAGGGCGCCCTGAAGAGATTGCCGCGCTCGCCCTGTTTCTGGCCTCCGACGACGCATCCTTCATCACCGCCGCGGCTTACGCCGCCGACGGCGGGCTCACGGCGATCTAGCCATGCTGCTCGAAGGAAAGACGGCCATCATCACCGGCGGGGGCTCCGGTATCGGGCGCGCCGCCGCGCTGCGCTTCGCCGAAGAAGGGGCGCGCGTCGCGGTCGGCGACATCGACGATAAGGCGGGTCGCGAAACGCAGCGCCTCGTCGAGGACGCCGACGGTAGCACCATCTTCGTACCCACCGACGTGTCGAAGGCCGCCGATGCAGAGCGCCTTGTCCGCGAAGCCGTCTCGGCGTTCGGGGCGCTCCATGTGCTGGTCTCGAACGCCGGCGTCTTCTCCCGCGACGACGGCCCGGTTACCACCATCGACGAGGCCGTCTTCGACCGGGTGCTGGACGTGAATCTGCGGGGCATGTTCCTCTGTTGCAAGTACGCCTTCCCGGAGATCGTGAAAAGCGGCGGCGGGGCAGCCGTTCTCACCAGCTCCACCGGCGCCACGATCGGTTCGCCCACGACGGCCTACGGGACCAGCAAGGGCGGAGTGCTGGGACTGATGCGCTCACTGGCAATGCAGTACGCCGCCAAGGGCATCCGGGTGAACGCGATACTGCCCGGCCCCATCGACACCCCTTTGTTGAAGGCAGCGGTAGCCACGCGCGGCCCTTCCAACACCCGAACACGCGGCATGCTCGGACGGATGGCCGACCCCTCGGAGCCTGCCGCGCTGATCGCATTCCTCGCCTCCGAGGAAGCCAGCTACATCACCGGCCAAGGTCTCTTCGTCGACGGCGGCCTGGACGCCTCGTAGGCCGAGTCTCAGGGCCGCGCAAGGAGCACGTTATGCCCGACATCGACGCCTTCGAGGCGATGCGCTCGCTGCGCGCCGTCCGGCACTACCGGAGCGATCCCGTGCCGGAGGAGGCCCTGCGGGCGATTCTCGAGGCCGGCACGCGGGGACCGAGCGCGATCAACCGGCAGCCGTGGAAGTTCATCGCGGTGACGGGGGAGGCCGAGCGCAAGGTCGTGGCCGAGCACTATCACCAGGCGGGGCTGGAGAACCGGGGCGACGAGTCGGCCCGGCGGTACGCGGAGGGTGCGAGCCCGAAGATCCTCGCCGAGGCGTGGGAGTTCGCAACGAAGGGCATCTACGACGTCCCGGCCTTCATCGTCGTCTGCCTTACGGAAAAGAACGCGCTCGATTCCGTGCTTCAGGGCGTGCAGCTGATGATGCTGACGGCGCGGCTTTACGGGCTCGGCACCATCTTCACGACGCTACACCGCCGCGTGGAGGAGAGTCTGAAACAGGGCTTGGGCATCCCCGAGGGTGTCGAGGTGCCGTGCATTATCCCGGTGGGCTATCCGGTCAAGCCGTTCGGCGAGACCCGCCGGCTGCCGGTCGAGGCCGTGGCCTATCGCGATCGTTGGGAGCGCGCCTACCGGTAGACAGGCTTTCCCATCTAGAGAAGGGCCGGCTGCTTGCCTCCGCTCATCGGCCCCGGACGGCCACGCCGGCCCCGGCCCGAGTCGCCGCCGGAAGGTGGAGCGCCGCCTTCCCGGCGCTTGCGGGCGTTGAGCACCTCTTCAAGGTATTCCGCTACCTGC
>DAOUKZ010000199.1:0-19912 GCA_034420775.1 Dehalococcoidia bacterium | reverse complement strand
CCGCGGATGCCTCCTGCCAAGGAATAGTCCACCTCCTGCTGCTTCATTTGCCAGCAGCAGGTGTAAACCATGTCTCCGAACACCCGTTAATGATGTCCCCGGTCTATACACCCACAAGGGGAGGGAGGTTTAAGAGGGGTGGTCGCTTTTTGGGGTCTGGCCTCTCCCCCCTTGTGGGGGAGATGAGAGAGAGGGGTTGGGGTGGGGCGATGGCGCCCCAGCCGCCGGACTGCCCCCGCCCCGCGTCGCCCGCGCCTGCGGCGCGACCCCTCCCTCAGTCCCTCCCACAAGGGGAGGGAGGCTTAAGGAGGGCGGGGGTTAGACGCCGCTCTTGTTGAGAGTGGCGAGGAAGGCGTCGTTGGTGGGGGTCTTGGAGAGGCGCTCGAGGATCTTCTCGGTGGCTTCGGTCTCGCGCTGGGCGTCGGCGTTGATCATGGCGACGATGCGGCGGAGGAGCCAGACCTGCTTCAGGGCGTCGCTGCTGAGGAGCAGCTCCTCGCGGCGGGTGCCGCTGCGCTGGATGTCGATGGCGGGGTAGATGCGGCGCTCGGCGAGCTTGCGTTCGAGGTGCAGCTCCATGTTGCCGGTGCCCTTGAACTCCTCGTAGATGACGTCGTCCATGCGGCTGCCGGTGTCGATGAGGCAGGTGGCGATCACGGTGAGGCTGCCACCGCCCTCGCAGTTGCGCGCCGCGCCGAAGAAGCGCTTCGGCGGGTAGAGCGCGACGGGGTCGATGCCGCCGGAGAGGGTGCGACCGCTGGTGGGCACGGCGAGGTTGTAGGCGCGGGTGAGGCGGGTGATGGAGTCGAGGAGGACGACGACGTCCTTGCCGCCCTCCACGAGGCGCTTGGAGCGCTCGAGCACGAGCTCGGCGACGCGGGTGTGGTCCTCGACGGGCTCGTCGAAGGTCGAGCTGAAGACCTCGCCCTCGACGGAGCGCTCCATGTCGGTGACCTCCTCGGGGCGCTCGCCGACGAGGGCGACCATGAGGACGACCTCGGGGGCGTTCTGCGACACGCCCTGGGCGATGTTCTTGAGGAGAATCGTCTTGCCGGCCTTGGGGGGCGAGACGATGAGGCCGCGCTGGCCCCTGCCAATGGGGGACAGCAAGTCGATGAGCCGGTTGGAGAGGTTCTTGGGGCCGATCTCCAGCTTGATCTGCTCATCGGGGAAGACGGGCGTGAGCCGGTCGAAGGTAGGGCGTTTCTTGGCGGCCTCGGGAATGAGGCCGTTGACGCCCTCGACGCGGAGGAGGCCGCGGTACTTCTCGCTTTCCTTGGGCGGCCGGACGAGGCCGATGGCGAGGTCGCCGGTGCGGAGGGCGAAGCGGCGAATCTGGGAGGGGGAGAGGTAGACGTCGTCGGGGCTGGGGCGAAGGCCGTTCCTGCGAAGGAAGCCGTAGCCGTCGCCGATGATCTCGATGACGCCGGTGGCGACCTCATGCCCCTGTTCCTGTGCCTTGATCTGGAGGAGCTCCTGCACGAGGCGGCTCTTCTTCATCTGGGCGACGCCCTGGATGCCGATCTCGCCGGCCACGGCGACGAGATCGTCCCGCGACTTGGAGTCAAGCACCGCCATCACCGCGGCCAGGTCGGTGGTTGGGGTCAGGTCGACCTCGGGCTCCATCACTTGGACCTGGCCGCCCCGGTTGCCCGAGCGCCGCCGCGATCCCCGCTGGTTTGACCTGCGTCCGTCCTCTCTCAACGCCATTGCCTCCTGCCCGTCGTAACCGCCGTCAGCTGATCGGGAGCTTGTGTTGGCCGCCCTCGCGGACGATCTCCTTCGCGCTGCCCACGAACGCCTGGAAGAGCGGATGGGGGCGGTTCGGGCGCGATTTGAACTCGGGGTGGAATTGGGTCCCCAACATGAAGGGGTGCCCCTGTAACTCGGTGATTTCGACCAGCGAGCCGTCCGGGGAGAGCCCGCTCGGGGTAAGACCCGCCCCGCAGAGCTGCTCGCGGTAGTCGTTGTTGAACTCATAGCGGTGGCGGTGCCGCTCGACGACGGTGCGCTCGCCGTAGGCGCCGCGGGCCAGGGTCCCGGCCTCGAGGTCGCACCGGTAGTCGCCGAGCCGCATCGTGCCGCCCATGCCGTCGATCTCGCGCTGGCCGGGCATCAGGTCGATGACCGGGTAGGGCGTCTCGAGGTCGAACTCGGTGGAGTTGGCCTCGCGCCCGAGGGTGTGGCGGGCGAATTCGATCACCATGACCTGCATGCCGAGGCAGAGGCCGAGATAGGGAATGCCGCGCTCCCGCGAGTAGCGGGCGGCGCGCACCATGCCCTCGATGCCGCGCTCGCCGAAGCCTCCGGGCACGACGATGCCGCAGGCATGGGCCAGAAACGGCTCCCAGTCGCCCGACTCCAATTCTTCCGCCGCGATCCAGGTAACTTCGACGCCCCGCTCGTGGTCGATGCCGGCGTGCTGCAGGGCTTCACGTACCGAGATGTAGGAGTCGTGCAGTTCCACGTACTTGCCGACCACCGCGATGGACAGCGGCTCGTACTCGGCGGTCATCTTGTCGACCATGGCCCGCCAATCGACGAGACCGTCGGGAAAGGCATGGAGGCCCAACCGCTCGATCACGAGGTCGCCGATGCGGGCGTCCTCGAGGATGCCGGGGACCTCGTAGATGTTGTCCGCCGTCTCCAGGGGCACGACGGCGTCGGGCGGCACGTCGCAGAAGAGCGCGATCTTGGCCCGCGCGCTTTCCGGGATCTCGTAGTCGCTGCGGCAGAGGATGATGTCGGGCTGGATGCCAATGCTCCGCAGCTCCTTCACGGAGTGCTGGGTCGGCTTCGTCTTCAGCTCCTGCGTCGCCTTGATGTAGGGCAGATAGGTCACGTGCAGGTAGAGGGCGGCGCCGCGCTCCACCTCGTTCCGCATCTGGCGGATGGCCTCGAGGAAGGGGAGGCCCTCGATGTCGCCGACGGTGCCGCCGACCTCGACGATGATGACGTCGGCGGGGCTCTTCTCGGCGAGGCGGAGGATGCGGTCCTTGATCTCGTTGGTGACGTGAGGGACGACCTGGGTCGTCCCGCCCAGATAGTCACCCCGCCGCTCCTTGGCGATCACGGAGCTGTAGATCTCGCCGGCGGTGACGTTGGAGTTCCTGGTGAGCTCGACGTCGATGAACCGCTCGTAGTGGCCGAGGTCGAGATCGGTCTCGCAGCCGTCGGCGGTCACGAAGACCTCGCCGTGTTGGTAAGGAGACATGGTGCCGGGATCGACGTTGAGGTAGGGGTCGAGCTTCTGCACGGAGACGGTCTGGCCGCGGCTCTTGAGGATGCGGCCGAGGGAGGCGACGGCGATGCCCTTGCCGACGGAGCTGACGACGCCGCCGGTTACGAAGATGAACTTCGCCGCGTGGTTCACGGATTTCGGCTCATGTGGATCGCTGCCGTCCAGGAAGGGTCGCGTTCGAGGGAGGAGCCGGAGAGCTCATCACGGCGGCGCCACAAACCGCCGAACAGCCCAAGCCGCGAATGGGGAACCTGTACTGGAACGAGAGGGATGACCCCTGGTGGAGGTTGCCTCGGCTTGAGGCCGACCCTGAAACCGGGCCGCTCCACCTCTTTGGCGATTATAGGAGTCCAAAAAAGAGACTGTCAATCCCCCTTCTGTCCCAGCCGCCCCGCCGGCGTGCCTGGCGGCGCGACCCCTCCCTCAGTCCCTCCCACCAGGGGAGGGAGGTTGAAGAGGTGGCTCCCATTTAAAGGGAGGGAGATTTGAGGTGGGCGCTTCGTGGGGACGCCTCCCGGTGGGTCTGGCCTCTCCCCCCTTGTGGGGGAGATGAGAGAGAGGGGTTGGGGTGGTGGGCGGTGGTCGCGCCTCGGACGCCGTTGGCGGCTGGCGGGGGCCCCTCATCTCAATCTTTTCCCCTTGGGGGAAGAGGTTCGGAGGCCCCCACTCCGCCCCGCCGGCGCGCCTGGCGGCGCGATCCCTCCCTCAGTCCCTCCCACAAGGGGAGGGAGGCTTAAGAGGGGGAGGGCCAAGAGAAGGGGCCGTCCGAGCGGACGGCCCCCTCGTTCCGGGTCTGCGGTTTGCCGGGGACGGCTAGAAGCCGCCCATGCCGCCCATGCCGCCGTCGGGCGGCATCGGGGGCATGGCCGGGGCCTTCTCCGGCTTCTCCGTGATCATGGCCTCGGTGGTGAGGATCATGGAGGCGATGCTGGAGGCGTTCTCCACGGCGGCGCGGGTGACCTTGGCGGGGTCGACGATGCCCATCTCGATCATGTCGCCCCACTTTTCAATCTCTGCGTCGTAGCCGTAGTTCTTGGCCTTGGACTCGCGGATGCCCTGGATGATGACCGACCCCTCGGCGCCGGAGTTGGCCGCGATCTGGCGCACCGGCTCCTCGAGGGCGCGGCGGACGATCTGGACGCCGGTGGTCTCGTCGTCCTCGTCGCCCTTGACCTTGTCGAGGCCCTTCTGGATGCGGATGAGGGTGGTACCGCCGCCGGCGACGATACCCTCTTCGACGGCGGCGCGGGTGGCCGACAGGGCGTCCTCCACGCGGGCCTTCTTCTCCTTGAGCTCGACCTCGGTGGCCGCGCCGACCTTGATCACGGCGACGCCGCCGGCGAGCTTGGCGAGGCGCTCCTGGAGCTTCTCGCGGTCGAAGTCGGAGGTGGTGGTGTCGATCTGCGACTTGATCTGGGCCATGCGGCTGGTGATCAGGTCGTCGTCGCCGCGGCCCTCGATGATGGTGGTGTTGTCCTTGTCGGAGGAGACCCTGCGGGCGCGGCCGAGGTCGGCGACGGTGGCGGAGTCGAGCTTGCGGCCGACCTCCTCGCTGAGCACGGTGCCGCCGGTGAGGATGGCCATGTCTTCGAGCATCGCCTTGCGGCGGTCGCCGAAGCCGGGCGCCTTCACCGCGAGGCAGTTGAGGGTGCCACGCAGCTTGTTGACCACCAGGGTGGCCAGGGCCTCGCCCTCGACGTCCTCGGCGATGAGCACGAAGTTCTTGCTCACCTGGAGGACCTTCTCGAGCACTGGGAGGATGTCGGAGACGGCGGAGACCTTCTTGTCGGTGATGAGGATGTAGGGGTCGTCGGTCTCGGACTCCATGCGCTCGGTGTTGGTGACGAAGTAGGGGCTGATATAGCCGCGGTCGAACTCCATGCCGTCGACGTACTCGATCTCGTACTTGAGCCCCTTGGACTCCTCGACGGTAATGACGCCGTCCTTGCCGACCTTCTCCATGACCTCGGCGATGAGCTCGCCGATCTCGGTGTCGTGGGCGGAGAGGGAGGCGACCTGGGCGATCTGCTCCTTGCCGGAGACAGGGGTGGAGACCTTCTGGATCTCATCGCGGACGGCCGCGACGGCGATCTCGATGCCCCGCTTGATGGCCATCGGGTTGGCGCCGGCGGTCACGTTCTTGAAGCCCTCGTGGACGATGGCCTGGGCGAGGACGGTGGCGGTGGTGGTGCCGTCGCCGGCGACGTCGTTGGTCTTGGTGGCCGCTTCCTTGAGGAGTTGGGCGCCCATGTTCTCGAGCTGCTCTTCGAGCTCGATTTCCTTGGCGATGGTGACGCCGTCGCTGTTGACCTGCGGCGGGCCGAATTTCTTATCGAGAATGACGTTGCGCCCCTTGGGGCCGAGGGTGACCTTGACCGTGTCGGCCAAGGCGTCCACGCCCCGGATGATGGAGCGGCGCGCCTCTTCCGCGTGTGCGATCTGCTTTCCTGCCATGACTCTGTTGGACTCCTTCTGAAGCCCGCGCCGGGGCGGGCCGAATGGGCTCAGACGGCGCTAGCCGACCTTCGCCAGAATGTCGCTCTCTCGGAGAATGAGGAGCTCGTCGTCGCCGTCTTTGATCTCGGTGCCGCCGTACTTGGCGTAGACCACCTTGTCGCCGACCTTGACTTCCATCGGAATCGTCTTGCCGTCGTCGGTGACCCGGCCGGGGCCGACGGCGAGCACTTCGCCCTCTTGGGGCTTCTCTTTGGCGGTGTCGGGGATGATGATCCCGCCCTTGATCGTCTCCTGCGCTTCGAGGGACTTCACCAAGACACGGTCCCCCATGGGTCTGATCGCTCTCGCCACGAATGCCTCCTTCGCTGCCTTTTCGTCTCCCGCCGCGGGGTCGCGCGGCGGCCTAGCCTCTGTTAGCACTCGGGCAGGCCGACTGCTAATCCATCCGCCATAGTACCCGGCGTTAGGCCGCCGCGCAAGAGGGGGAGGTTGTAGGCTTACACGGTAGCGTGTATAGTCGGGAAGCCGTGGGAGAAGAGCGAATCGAATGGAATGCGGAGGCGGTGCGGGCGCTGCGCCGGCGGCTCAACATGACCCAACGGGAGATGGCCGATGAGCTTGGCGCGCGCCAGCAGACGATCAGCGAGTGGGAGACGGGGGCCTACAAGCCCCGGGGCGTCTCGGCGCGGGCCCTGCTCCGCATGGCCGAAGAGGCCGGTACGCGTTACGGAGGCGGCGAGGGGGCTCCTGATCGCGGAGGCCCCGACGCCGTACCGGATGGGCGCGCCGGCGCGGACGAAGGCCCCCCGGCCGGCTAGCCCTCCGGAGTCGGCCGTCCACGACTGGTGGGTGGCGGCGGCGGGACGCGAGGTGCCGCTCGCGGGCGGCGGGGCGCGGCGGGTGGTCTTTCCCGGCTGGCCCAACGGCGGCGCGGGGCCCGATTTCCTGGGAGCGGTGGTCGGCGACGAACGCGGCCGCCTGGCCCGGGGCGATGTCGAGATCCACGTCGACGGCGCCGATTGGCGCGGTCACGGGCACCACCGCGACCCCCGCTACCGGAACGTCATCCTGCACGTGGCTCTGAGGCCGCCTCCCGCTCCGGTGGCCATGTCGGATGGGGCGACGGCGCCCACCGCGGTGATCGCGCTCGATAGGCTTCACGGCCCGGAGGCGGAGGAGGTCCGGCCCTGTATGCGGCCCGGCCCCGCGGCGGAGCTGGCGGCCGTCCTGCAAGAAGAGGGGCTGCGTCGCTTCGAGGAGCGGGCCGCGGCCTACGAGCGCCGCATGGCCCAAGAGGGAACGGTGCGGGCGTTGTACGGCGGCGTCCTCGAAGCCCTGGGCTACGCGCGGAACGTGGAGCCCTTCCGGCGGCTCGCCGCGTTGGCCCCGTGGCCGTCGCTGGAAGCGGCCCTGCTTTCTACTCCTGAGGCGACGCGCCGGTATTGGGCCGAGGCGCTGCTGCTGGGCGCGGCGGAGCTGCTGTCGTCACAGCGTGGGTGGGAGGCGGAGCGCGGCTATCCGGCCTTCCTGGAAGCGCTCTGGGAGCGCCGCCCCGCGGAGGTGCGGTCGGACCGCCTGCCGTGGCGCTTCGATGGGGCGCGTCCGGCCAACGCCCCCGCGCGGCGGGTCGCGGCGGCGGGGACGATCGCGGCACGGCTCGTCGGCGGCCTCGGCGGCCGGCTCGGCGGCATCCTCGCCAGCGAGGGTGTCAAGGGGCTCTCCACGGCGTTCGCGGTCGACGGTCCCGGCTTCTGGCGCGCCCGCTCCGATTTTTCATCGCCGGACCACGAAGACGGCGCCATCCTGAAGAAGGAGGGGGCGCTGGTGGGGGCGTCGCGGGCCGCCGACATCGTGGTCAACGTGGCGCTGCCCTGGCTGACGGCGGCGGCGAGGCGGGAAGGCGACGCGGCCCAGGCCGAGCGGTGCCTCGACGCCTACGGGGCCCATCCGCCGCTGGCGGCGAACCGGCTGACGCGGCGCATGGAGGTGATGCTGCGCGAGCGCGGGGCGGCGGAATTGCCGCGCACGGCGGCCATCCAGCAGGGCATGATCAGGCTCTACAAGCGGCGCTGCGATGGGCTGCTCTGCGAGGGCTGCGCCCTGGCCTAGGCCCTATGCTAGCGACAGCCCCGGCGACACGTCGAGGGCCATCTCCGAGCCGGACCCGTTCGATGGCCGGGCGTCCGCTAGGTTGAAAAAGGCCGCAGAAGCGATCATGGCGGCGTTGTCGGTGCAGAGCACGGGCGGGGGAATGTGGACGGGGACGGGGGCGCGGGCGGCGAGGCGCTCGCGCAGCGGCTTGTTGGCGGCCACGCCGCCGGCGAGGGCGACGGCGGCGGCCCCGGCTTCCTCCGCGGCGGCCACGGTCTTTTCCACGAGGACGTCCACGACCGCCTCCTGGAAGCCGGCGGCGACGTTGGCGACCTCGGCCTCTCGTTCGGGGTTTTCTTCCGTGCCGCCGTTCAGGGTGGGCGGCGGGTAGAGGCCCAGGTCCTGCGCCAGGTGGAGGGTGGCGGTCTTCAGACCGCTGAAGCTGAAGTCGTGGCTGCCGCGCATCCAGGCGCGGGGCAGCGTTCGCGGAGCGTCGGCGCGCTCGGCGGTCCGCTGGATGACGGGGCCGCCGGGGTAGCCGAGTCCGAGGATGCGGGCCGCCTTGTCGAAGGCCTCGCCGGAGGCGTCGTCGCGGGTGCGCCCCAACATCTCGTAGGCGCCGTGGCCGCGCATGAGGACGAGGTCGGTGTGCCCGCCGGAGGCGATGAGGCAGACGAAGGGAAAGGGCGGCGGGTTGGCGCCGATCCAGTTGGCGTAGACGTGGCCCTCCAGGTGGTTGACGGGGACGAGCGGCAGGCCCCGCGCCGCCGCGATGCCCTTGGCGGCGTTGACGCCGACCAGCAGCGCGCCGGCGAGCCCCGGCCCGGCGGTGACGGCTATGGCGTCGAGGCCGTCCCAGTCCATGCCGGCGCCGTCGAGCGCCTCGCGGACGACGGGGCCGATGCGCAGGACGTGCTCCCGCGAGGCGACTTCGGGAACGACGCCGCCGTAGCGGGCGTGGACGTCGATCTGGGAGGAGATGACGTTGGAGCGGGCGTCGTGCCCGTCGACGACGACAGCCGCGGAGGTCTCGTCGCAGGAGGTCTCGATGGCGAGGATGGCGGTCATGGCGCGGACTCTATTCTAGACGATGAGCGGGCCCGGGTTGGGAGCGACCGCGGGTTAGAGCTTCTCCAGGCGGGCGAAGCTGAGCAGCAGGCGCTTGACCCCATGGTCGCCGGGGAAGGCGACGGTGATCTCGTGGTCGGCGCCGGAGGGGACGCACCCGACGACCACGCCGTCGCCGAACTTGGCGTGGCGGACGCGGTCGCCGGCGTCGAAGCCGGAGGCGGCGGGCTCGGCGTCCCGGCGCGCGCGCACGCCCGGCGGCGCGGGCCGTCTGGAGATCCGGCCCGGCGCCGGTGCGGGCCCGGCGTAGCGGCGCGGGGGCTCGTCCGCCTCGTCCCAGGCCCGGAGGCGCGTGGAGGCACGCTCGACGGCGCCGCCGCCGAAGCCCCGGTAGGCGGGCCGCCGGCCGCCCCGGCCCCGGTCGAGGGGGCGGAGCAGCTCCGGGGGGATGTCGGCGAGGAAGCGCGAGGGAGGGTTGGTGCCGCGCCGCCCCATGGACGACCGCCGGTAGGCGCGCATCAAGTAGAGGCGCTCCTCGGCGCGGGTGATGCCCACGTAGGCGAGGCGGCGCTCCTCCTCCATTTGGTCGGGGTTGTCGAAGGAGCGGTTGTGGGGAAGGACGCCCTCCTCCATCCCCGCGATGAAGACGACGGGAAATTCCAACCCCTTGGCCTGGTGCAGGGTGATGAAGGTGACGGTGTCCGGCTTCTCGCCGAGGTTGTCGGTGTCGGAGACGAGGGCGACCTGCTCGAGGAAGGCGGTCAGGCCCTCCGGCGGGTCCATCCACGCAAACTCCTCGGCGACGCTGCGGAGTTCCATGACGTTCTCGACGCGCTCCTCGCCCATGTCGTCGCTCGCCAGAAGATAGTCGCGGTAGCCGGTCATCTCGAAGACCAGGGTCACCAGCTCGGCGGCGGAGACGCGCCGGCTCTCCTCGGCGAGGGAGTCGATGAGCTCGCGGAAGCCGGTCAACGCCTTCATCGCACGCGGGGTGAGGTCGAGTTCGGGCGCCGTCTCGGGGTCGGCGAGGGCTTGGATGGCGGCGTAGAGCGGGAGGCTTCGGCCCGACGCCCACCGGCCCAGCTCGTCGAGGGTGCGGCCGCCGATCCCGCGGGCGGGGACGTTGATCACCCGCTGCAGGCTGACGTCGTCGACGGGGTTGCGGACGAGGCGCAGGTAGGCGACGACGTCCTTCACCTCGCGGCGCTCGTAGAAGCGCGTGGCCCCGACCAGGTGGTAGGGGAGTCCGTAGCGCATGAACGACTCTTCGAAGGGGCGGGACTGGGCGTTGGTGCGGTAGAGGACGGCCATGTCGGCGTAGCGCCGGCCTTCCTTGCTCACCAGGCGGCCGATCTCGCCGGCGGTGCGGGCGGCCTCGTCGTGCTCGTCGAGCGCGTCGATGACGCCGATCCGCTCGCCGCGCCCGTTCTCCGTCCACAGCCCCCGGTCTTCCTTGATCACCGCCCCCGCCGCATCGAGGATCGTTCCTGTCGAGCGGTACGTCTGGTCCAGGCTGATCACCGTGGTGCCGGGATAGTCCTCCGTGAAACCACGGATATTCCCGACATCGGCGTGGCGCCAGGAGTAGATCGACTGGTCGGGGTCCCCGACGGCGAAGAGGTTCGTCTCTCCGCCCTCGCGTCCAGGGTCGGCGATGAGCCGGGCGATGCGGTACTGGGCGGCGTTGGTGTCCTGGAACTCGTCGATCATGACGTGGACGTATTGGCGGCGGAGCCGTTCCAGGACGTCCTCGTTGCGCTCCAGCAGGGTGACGACGCGCAGGAGCAGGTCGTCGAAATCGAGGGCGTTGCTCTGGGCGAGCAGCTCCTCGTAGCGCTGGTAGACGCGGTGGACGATTTCGTCGAAGTAGTTGGCCTTTTCCGCTGCGAATTGCTCGGGACTGAGGAGTTTGGTCTTCGCTTCCGAAATCGCGCTTCGGACGGCCCCGATCCCGAAGCGCTTCGAGTCGATTTCTAGGTCGAGCATGACGCGTTTGATGAGGCTCCGCTGGTCGTCGGCGTCGTAGATGACGAAGTCGCGGTCGAGGCCGGCGGCCTCGCGCTGGATGCGGAGGATGCGCGCGGCGATGGCGTGGAAGGTACCGAGCATCGGGGCCGGGGGGCCGAGGCCAAGGAGTCGCGCGGTGCGGTCGATCAACTCCCGTGCCGCTTTGTTGGTGAAGGTGACCGCCATGATGCGGCGGGGGCTCACCTTGATCTTGCCAATGAGGTAGGCGAGCCGGTGGACGATGACGCGGGTCTTGCCGCTGCCGGGCCCCGCGATGACCAGCACCGGGCCCTCGATCGCCTCGACGGCGGCCCGCTGCGGGGGGTTCAGGCCTTCGAGATAGTCCACGGCGGCATTGTAGCGCACGCCGCTTCCCGCCTGGGCTTCAACGCGTCGTTTGACGGGGGAGGTTCGACGGCAAGACAATGACCCGAGGAGAGGAGACCGTTCGCATGATGAGCGCACTCGCGGGCGCGGGCCGCTACCTCACCCTGCCGGTGGGGGAGACGCGGCCCAGAGACGTGTGGCAGGCGCGGGGCCTGACGGCCCTGGTCATGCTGGCGCTCCTCTTCGTCGGCTTCAGGCTCGTTCCCCAGATCGCGAACGCGCAGGACGCCGCGGGCGGAGAGACGCTCGCGGCCGGCCCCGACAGCGCGATCGACTTCGTTTGGACGGTGACCGCCGGCGTCCTGGTCTTCTTCATGCAGGCGGGCTTCGCCTTCCTCGGCGCCGGCCTGGTCCGGTCGAAGAACACCGTGAGCTACCTGACGCGGGGCTTTATGGGCTTCGCCATCGCGAGCCTGGCCTACTGGGCGTTCGGCTTCGCGTTCATGTTCGGCGGCGCGGGCGGCTTCGGGCTCAAAGAGGGCAACGACTTCATCGGGGTCTCGGGCTTCTTCCTCGCGGGCAACGCTTACGACGTGAGCACCATCGCGCGATGGTTCTTCCAGGTGATGCTGGCCGCGACCGCCGCCGCCATCGTGGCCGGGGGCGTCGCGGAACGCATGAAGCTGACCGCCTACCTGGCCTACGGCTTCGTCCTCGCCGCGCTGATCTACCCCGTCTACGGCCACTGGGTCTGGGGCGGCGGCTGGCTGAGCAGCCTCGAGATCGGGGAGACCGCCGGCCTGGCCGACTTCGCCGGTTCCGGCGTCGTGCACGCCTTCGCCGGCCTCGCCGCGCTGGTCTGCGCAGCGGCGGTAGGCCCTCGCCTCGGCAGGTTCAGCGCCGACGGCAGGCCGAACCTCGTCAAGGGGCACAACGTTCCCTTCGTCGCCGTTGGGACCCTCATCCTCTTCCTGGGATGGTTCGGCTTCAACGCGGGCAACGCCGCCGCATCGGCCGACCTCCGCATCTCGGTGATCGTGGCCAACACGGTGCTCGCGGGCGCGGCGGGCGCGGTGGTCGCGCTCTACTGGACCATGTTCCGGACGGGCAAGGCCGACCTCCCAACCGTGTGCAAAGGGGCCCTGGCGGGGCTCGTCGGCGTCAGCGCCGGCTGCGCCTTCGTGGCCCCCTGGGCGGCCGTGCTCATCGGCGCCCTCGCCGTGCCGGTCATGCTCGGCACGAAGTTCGTCGTCGAGCGGATTCTGCGCGTGGACGACGTCACCGGGGTGGTCTCGGTCCACGGCGGCCCCGGCATCTGGGGCGTCCTCGCGGTGGGCATCTTCGCCGACGGCAGCTACGGCATCTCCGGCTTCATCGACGGCAACGGCGAGCAGTTCGTCGTACAGGTCATCGGCGCGCTTGCGCTCATCGGCTGGGTCGTGATCACCGCCGGCGCGGTCTGCTGGGCGCTCAACAGGATCATGGGCCTGCGGACGAGCCGCGAAGATGAGCTCAGCGGGCTCGACCTGCCCCAGCACGGCGCCGAGGCCTACCCGGAGGAGCAGCCGCTGCCCGAGCTGATGGCCGAGGAGGATGAGGCCTAGGGGCCGCCCCTACACCGGAGGGCGGTGACGGGGGTCGATAGCCCTCGGCGGTCGGCGCGGGGCCCCTCACCTCAATCTTCCTGGAAGGGCATCGGAGTGGGGTTGTCTTAAGCCTCTCCCCCTCCTGGGGGAGATTGAGAGAGGGCGCGCGCCGCCAGGCGCGCGAGCGCCCGAAGGGCGCTGCTCCCTCCCCGTCCCGGCCCACCCGGTCTTGGGCTACCAGGGCATTGAGACGCCGCCGTTGGGGTGGATGATCTGCCCCGTGACGAACTCCCCGGTCTGGGAGACGAGGTACAGGATAGCGTGGGCGATGTGGTCGGGGTGGCCGGCCAGCCCAAGGGGGCTGCGCTCCTGGGTGGCCTGGATGAAGGCGTCCCTGCGTCCGGGGACCTCGTTGCCCTCGTCGTCGAGCCAGTGACGCTCGGTGAAGCCGGTGATCACCATGCCGGGGGCGATGGTGTTGACGCGTATCCCGTGCGCAGCGCCCTCCTTGGCGGCGGTCTTGCTGAGCATCGCGACGGCCGCCTTGGACATGCCGTAGAGGCACCAGGTCTCGGTGCCGGGGGAGTCGATGATGCCCGAGGAGACGTTGACGATGTTGCCCGATTTCTGGGGGATCATCGCCTTCAGAGCGTGCTTGACGCCGAAGAAGACGCCCTTGAGGTTGATGGCGAAGAGGTCGTCCATCATCTCCTCGGTGGTGTCGACGATGAGGCTCTGCTGGGGGATGCCGGCGATGTTGCCCATGATGTCGATGCGGCCGTGGTCGGCGACGGCCTTGGCGACGAGGGCCTCGACCTCGGCCTCGTTGGTCACGTCGCAGCGCACGGTGGAGACCTTGCCGCCGGTATCCTCGATGAAGCGGGCGGTCTCGTCGAGGCCCGCCTCGTTGATGTCGGCGAGGATGACGGTGGCGCCGGCCTGGGCGAGGACGATGCCGGTGCTGCGGCCCATGCCGCTTGCGCCGCCGGTGAGGCAGGCGACTTGTCCTGAGAGATCGAAGAGCTTCGCGATGTCGTCGGCGGCCATGGGGGACTCCTTCAGTGGCGGATGGGTGATGAGCGCCCGCTGAATCTAGGGCGCGGGCCGGGGCAAGTCAAGCGGCGGTGGCGAGGTGTGGGCGCGGGGCGGTCTTCCCCCTCTCCCGCTGGGAGAGGGTTGGGGTGAGGGCAGGGGGCAGGGAGGGGTGCGCCAAGGTCAACGGAGCCCGCGGGCCCCATTTTTGCAAGGGTTTCCGTGGGGAGAAGAGGGAAGACCCCCCGGGAGCGCTGGCTACCAGGGCATCTGGAGGCCGCCGTTGGGGCGGATGATCTGGCCGGTGACGAAGTCGCCGGTCTGGGCCACGAGGTAGAGGATGGCGTGGGCGACGTGGTCGGGGTGGCCGACCATGCCGAGCGGGGTGTTCTCTTCGGCGGCCCGGATGTAGGCCTCCTTGCGTCCCGGGACATCTTCCGGTGCGGCATCCCGCCAGTTGTGCTCACTGAAGCCGGTGATCACCACGCCGGGGGCGATGGTGTTGACGCGAACGCCATGGGGCGCGCCCTCCGCGGCGGCGGTCTTGCCCAGCATGGCGACGGCCGCCTTCGACATGCCGTAGAGGGCCGCGCCCGTGGCGCCGGAGAAGTCGATGATGCCGGAGGAGACGTTGACGATGTTGCCCGATTTCTGGGGAATCATGGTCTTGAGGGCGTGCTTGACGCCGAAGAAGACGCCCTTGAGGTTGATGGCGAAGAGGTCGTCCATCATCTGCTCGGTGGTGTCGGCGATGAGGCTCTGCTGGGGGATGCCGGCGATGTTGCCCATGATGTCGATGCGGCCGTGGTCGGCGACGGCCTTGGCGACGAGGGCTTCCACCGCGGCCTCGTTGGTGACGTCGCAGCGCATGGTGGAGGCCTTGCCGCCGGCCTCTTCGACGAGGCGGGCGGTCTCTTCCAAGCCGGGCTCGTTGACGTCCGCGAGAATGACGGTGGCGCCGGCCTGGGCGAGAACGATGCCGGTGCCGCGGCCCATGCCGCTGGCCGCGCCGGTGAGACAGGCGACCTGCCGCGAGAGATCGAAGAGCTTCGCGATGTCGGTGGCCATGTGGGGCTCCCGTCGAAGGGAATGAGCGCCCAGTGAATCTAGGACGCGCCGCGAAGCAAGTCAAACCGCCCCCGCTTCCCCGAGTTTCGCTACAATAGCGGCCTCTTTCCATAGGCGCTGCGGGGAGGATGTCATGGCGAACGATCTGCTGATCAAGAACGGCCTCATCGTCGACGGGACGGGGGAAGAGCCGCGGCACGGCGACGTGGCGGTCCGCGACGGGCGGATCGTAGAGGCGGGCGGCGCCAACGGGAGCGCGGACCGCGTCATCGACGCCGGCGGTTTGGCCGTGGCCCCCGGCTTCTGGGACGTCCATACCCACTACGACGCGCAGTTCCTGTGGGACCCCATCGCAACGTCGTCGTCGTGGCACGGGGTCACCAGCGTGATCATGGGCAATTGCGGCATCACGCTCGCGCCGTGCAAGGCGGAGGACCAGGACTATCTCATCCGCATGCTGGCGCACGTGGAGGCGATGGACGAAAAGGTGGTGTCGACGACGCTGCCCTGGGAGTGGGGCGACTACGCCGCCTTCCTGCGCGCGCTTGAGCCGCGTCTCGGACTGAACGCGGCCACGTTCGTGGGGCACTCGACGCTGCGCCGCAACGCGATGGGGCCGGAGTGCGCCGAGCGCGCCGCGACCGGCGACGAGGTCGCGCACATGAAGCAGCTGCTGCGGGAGTCGGTCGAGGCCGGCGCGCTGGGCTTCTCGACGGCCCGGGTGGCGACGCACTGGGACGGCGACGGGAATCCCGTTCCCAGCCGCGTGGCCGATCTGTCCGAGGTCTACGCGTTGGCCGCGACGCTCGGCGAGATGGGCCGGGGCATCGTGCAGCTCGCGGTGGGGTCGGATTTCAACAAGTACACCGACGAAGGAAGAGAACGGCTCACCAAGCTCATGCGGGTGAGCGGGCGGCCGGTCATCATCAACTCGGTGGCGCAGACGACGACCAACGTGGAAGGCTGGCGAGAGGTGCTGGACTGGATGGCGTCGATGCGGGCCGAGGGCGGCAAGATCATCGGGCTCGGCAACGTCGTGCCGAACCGCCGCGAGTTCAACCTGCGCTTCACCGACTTCTTCGACCGCTACCCGCTGTGGCTGAAGCTGTCGATGGAGACGTTCGAGGAGAAGATGCGGCTGCTCGCCGATCCGGCGTACCGGGCGCGGCTGCGCGAGGACACGGAGAACGTCACGGACACCTTCTTCCTCCAGAACCCGATCAAGTGGGACCTGGTGACGCTGGCCAAGGCGAAGACGGACCGTTGGAAGCGGTTCGAGGGGATGAGCCTGCAGGCGATCGGCGAGGCGCTCGGCATTCATCCGATCGACGCGCTCTTCGATGTCTCGGTCGGCGAAGACCTCGACACGCAGTTCTGCCACACCGGGAACCGCAACCCGGACGAGGCGGCGCAGATGGCGATCCTCCGCGCCCCGGACATGATCCCGGAGCAGTCGGACGCCGGGGCGCACGTCGTCACCGAAAACAACACCGGCTTCCCCAGTCACCTGCTCGGCTACTGGGTGCGCGAGCGGGGGGCGCTGAGTCTTCAGGAGGCGGTGCAGCGCATGACGTCGGTGCCCGCCGGACAGTTCGGCGTGACCGACCGGGGCGTGCTCGCGCCGGGGATGGCGGCGGACGTTGTGATCTTCGACCCCGATACGATCGCCGCCGGCGACCCCGAGTTCGCCGACGACCTGCCCGCCGGCGGCCGGCGTCTGGTGCAGCGCGGCACGGGGATCGCGTACACCATCGTGAACGGCGAGGTCACGCTGGACCACGGCGAGTACACCGGCGCGCGGGCCGGACGGACGCTGCGGCGGGGCTAGACGCCTGGCACGTCGATCTTGTAGAGCCGCGCGGCGTTGTCGCGGGTGACCTTGCGGGCGGTCTCCGGCCCGACGATGGCCTCAAGCTCCGCCACCGCCTCGCGGGAGTGGGGAAAGACGCCGTCGCCGTGGGGATAGTCGCTGGCCCACATGACGTTGCCGGCGCCGATGTCGTCGAGCATCTTCACGCCCACCCAGTCGTCCTCGAAGGTGGCGTAGACCTGGCGGCGGAAGAGGTCGCTGGGCTTCTCCGCTAGCTTGAAGTCGTTGACGCGCCACCCGTGCTTCTCCTGCACCTGGTCCATGCGCTGCACGACGTAGGGGAGCCAGCCGATGCCCGACTCGCCGAGGACGAGGTTGAAGCCGGAGTTCTCGGCCAGCGCGCCGCTGAAGACCATGATGGTGAGGGCCTCGTCCATCTGCATCTGGCAGATCGAGGTGTAGGCGGAGGTGACCCACGACCCGAGCTCGACGCGGAGGCGCTCGGTGCCGCCGCCGAGGTGGACGCTGACGGGGAGGCCGGTCTCGTCGGCGGCCTCCCACAGCGGCGACCACCCCCGGACGTAGGCGTGGTCGAAGGGGTCGGTGCGCACCCAGTCGAAGAAGTTGAGGAGGGCGCCGCGGACGCCCATCGAGGCCAACCGGCGGAGCTCGTTGGCGGCGGCCTCGCCGTCGTGCGAGGGGAGGTAGCCGAGGGCGCAGAGGCGCTCCGGCGACGCCGCGTTGAACTCGGCGGCCCAATCGTTGTAGGCGGCGAGGACGGCGAACTTGAGCTCGGGGTCGGGGATGGGCCAACGGAGGGGCCCGTACATGACGTGGGTGTGGACGCCGTCGAGGTCCATGTCCTCGAGGCGGAGTGACGGCGTCGAGGGGCGGCGTCCGTCGTCGTCGGGGCCGGCGGCCTTGCCATCGAGCCAGCCGAGGCTGCCGCTCGGTCCGAGCGTCGCGCCGTCGATCTGCCACTGCTTACCGCCGTTGACCTCGACGACGCGCGGGGCGTGCTCGCGGTAACGGGCGGGAAGGCGCGCCGTCCACAGGTCGGGCGGGAGGGTGTGCATGTCGAGGTGGTCGTCGGCGGAGACGATGACGGTGTCCATGATGGCGCTCCTTGGCCTGCTTCGGCGTGGGCCGCGGCGAGGCCGACGATAGGCCGCGGGCCGGCGTTCGTCAATCGGGTGCGTGTGCACTAGGATTGGGGCGGCCCGCGACACGGCTGAGCCGACAGGAGGAGAGCATGCCGAAGGGAATCTTTCTCGCCTACACCAACTGCGTCGAGCGGGGGCGCGACGAGGAGTTCAACCGCTGGTATACGCACACGCATCTGCCCGATTTGCTGAAGGCGCGGGGGGTGGTGAGCGCGCGGCGGTTCTTCAACCTCAACCCAGGCGTGGGGCCCTCGCAGTACCTGGCGCTGTACGAGATCGAGAGCGACGACGTGCAGGCGTCGATCGCCGACCTCAAGGAGCATGCCCGCGCGTCGTTCCCCAAGGGCCGCCACGTCGACTTCCTGACCGTCGGCGCGCTGCACTCGTTCCAGGAGATCGAGCCGGAGTCGCTGGAGCCGCTGGAGGTGGTGGACTACCCGCGCACGACTCGGTAGGGCGGCGGGTAGTCATCGGTGCGGCGATGGGGTACGGTTCGGGCCGCTGCGCCGGTCGGAGCCGGCGGACCGGAGGTGGGCGATGAGCGATGAGATGAGCAGGATCGAGGCGCTGGAGCGGCGCGTCAAAGAGTTGGAGGACAAGGAGGCGGTCCGGGACGTCCTCGCCCGCTACGGCTTCACCGCCGACCTGGGGCTCTCCAAGGAATGGGTCGACGTGTGGACGGAGGACGGGGTCTACGACCTCGGGCCGGAGGACAAGGCGGCGGGCTCCGACGAGCTGCTCTACGACATCATCACCAACCCGAAGGGGCACAAGACGATAGAGAACCGCTCGCAGCACACGGTGGTGAACCACTTCATCCGCGTCGACGGCGACAGGGCGTGGGCCGAGGCCTACTCCATCGTCTTCGTGCGCGGCGACGAGGGGTACTATCCCTGGACGTGCGGCTACAATCACTTCGAATTCGAACGGAAGGACGGCCGGTGGCGCTTGGCGCTCCGGCTCCGGCGCCCCGTCGGCGGCGACGAATGGGGCGGCAAGGTGATCAAGGCGTTCGCCGGCGAGTAACGACGATAGAGATGGAGAAGGAGATCGACGCATGAAACTCGACCTGCTGTACGAGATCGAGGTGGAGAAGCCCTGGCCGGAGGGCCAGCGGAAGGCTGAACAGCAGGCCTACTGGGAGGCCTTGGGGCAGATCGAGCGGGCCGACGAGGCCGGCTTCAACATCGTGTGGATGGTCGAGCACCACTTCCGGGTGGAGCGCTCGCACTGCTCGGGGCCGGAGGTCTTTCTGGGCGCGGCGGCGATGCGGACGAAGAACATCCGCATGGGCCACGGCGTCGTGCTGCTGCCCAAGCCGTTCAACCACCCGGTGCGGGTCGCCGAGCGCGCCGCCGTCCTCGACATCCTGTCGAACGGCCGCGTCGAGCTTGCCACCGGGCGCTCCACGCCGTACGAGCAGGACGGCTTCGACGTGCCGTTCGCGGAGTCACGGGAGATGTGGGAAGAGGCGATCCGGATGCTCCCGGAGATCTGGACGCAGGACACCTTCTCGCACGAGGGCAAGTACTGGCGTGTCCGCGAGCGCGCCGTGCTCCCCAAGCCGGTGCAGGAGCCCCATCCCGCGCTCTGGGTTGCGGCGTCGAGCGACGACAGCTACCCGAAGGCGGGTGAGAAGGGGCTGGGGGTGCTCAGTCTGTCGATCCTGGTGCCGCTGGAGAAGCTGGGGGAGCGCATCGCGACCTACCGCGACGCCATCAAGCGGGCGAAGCCTGTCGGAAAGTTCGTCAACAACCGCCTCGCCGCGTACACGCTGGTCCACTGCGCCGAGACGAACGCCAAGGCCATCGAGAACGGCGGCATGAAGGCCTGCCACTGGTGGTACCAGCACCTCGCCGAGGTGACCCTGAAGTGGGAGGCGCCGATCATGAAGGCGCAGGCCGAGGCGTCCGGCGACGTGACGGCGATCGGCGGAGTCCAGGCGCGGCTGGAGGACATGGAGCGGCAGGCGCGCGGCGAGTTCGACGTCGGCGAATACGACCGGCAGAACATGGTCGTGGTCGGCGACCCGGACACGATCCTGCGCAAGCTCGAAAGCTAC
>DAOUKZ010000198.1:0-11743 GCA_034420775.1 Dehalococcoidia bacterium | reverse complement strand
CCGAAGCTGGGCAGCGTGCCGCTCGCGGCCAACGCCCTCCAGCACATGAGCCGTACGCCGGCGCGGCCCTCGTCGCACCCGCCGCTGCTCGGGGAGCATTCCCGGAGCCTGCTCGCCCGCGAGCTTGGCCTCGGTGAGGACGAGATCGACGCGCTCGAGGCCGATGGGGTGATCAAGACCCCCGACGAAGGCTGAACCGCAGCCGCAGCAGGTGGCGCAGGTAGTGGACCTGCTCGCGGAGGCCGAGCTTGCTCGTCCCGTGCTGCCGCGTCTCGAAGGTGTAGGGGACGGCGGCGACGCGCTTCACCGCGCCTCGGGCCAGGACTTCGAGCAGGATCTTGTAGCCCAATGGGTCGAGCGGCGCGCCGTCGACGACCTCACGGCGCAGCAGGAAGTAGCCCGACATCGGGTCGGGGGTCAGCCGCGCCGCGGGCACGATGAGCCGACCCAGCAGCGTGGCCCCCAGGGAGACGACCCGGCGCGGCAGGCTCCACGCGCCCACACCGCCCCCCGGCACGTAGCGGCAGGCGACGGCGACGTCGGCCTCCCCGGCCGCCGCCAGCAGGCTGGGCAGGACCTCCGGCGGGTGCTGCAGGTCGGCGTCGATGACCGCGACATAACGCGACCGGCTCCGCCGGATACCCTCGACGACCGCCGAGGCGAGTCCCCGCTCGTCCGTCCGCACGATCACGTCGACCGGGTAGCGTTCGCCGAGTGCCCGTGCCGCCTCGGCGGTGCCGTCGGGGCTGTCGTCGTCGACGATGACGACGCGGTAGCGCGTCCCCGCAAGCGCGGCGTCGATGCGCTCGACGAGCGGTTGCAGGTTTTCCCGCTCCTCGTACGTGGGAACGACGACGGCCAGTTCGGGCTGCTCTCCTGTGGGGTCCATCGCGGGGGCGGCCATTCTACACCGCGCCGGTTGCTTGCTCCCAGCGGTAGACTCCCTTACCGGGCCTTCGCGGCGCGCTCATGTCAAACCACTCATGGCGCTCACGACGCGCACAAGGCCCACACTGTACGAGCGCTCATGGCGCTCACGACCGCTCACGACGTCCACACCTGTCGAGCGCTCACGAACGCTCACCGCGCGCGGGGGCAGTTTGGGCCCGATACGGGCCGCGTTTGCTCCCGGCGTTGGGGGCGGGTATCCTCCGGGAGCGCGCCGAGGCGCGCAGACTCTGGCACAGCAACATTCGCACGGGAGGCGACATGTCCGACTACCGATTCGTAACCTATGAGACCCTCGAACAGGGCCGGATCGCGCGCATCATGATGAATCGGCCGAAGCAGCGGAACGCCCAGAACCGCGGGCTGCTCGTCGAGCTGAACGACGCCTTCCTGAAGGCCGAGGCCGACGACGAGGTGCGCGTGGTCATCCTGGGCGGGGTCGGCCCTGCTGTCTCCGCCGGCCACGATCTCGGCTCCTCCGACGCGCGCGCTGAGCGGGCGCCGGGCCCCGATCAGCACTACACCATGCAGGGCTACGGCGGCACCAAGGTGGGCGCCGAGCAGCGCACGCTCCAGGAGTGGCACTTCTTCTTCGACAACACGCGCCGCTGGCGCAACCTCCGCAAGATCACCATCGCCCAGGTGCAGGGCAACTGCCTCGCCGCGGGGCTGATGTTGGCCTGGTGCTGCGACCTCATCGTCGCCGCCGATAACGCCGTCTTCGCCGACGTTGTCGGCACGCGCCTCGGCATGTGCGGCCTCGAATACTTCGCCCACCCCTGGGAGTTTGGCATCCGCAAAACGAAGGAGCTCATGCTCACCGGCGACTCCATCGACGCCGAGGAAGCCTACCGGCTGGGGATGGTGAGCAAGGTCTTCAAGCTCGAAGATCTGGAGCAACAGACGCTCGCCTTCGCCGGACGGATCGCCAGCCTACCGTCGATGACTTCGCTCATGATCAAGGAGTCGGTGAACGAGACGCAGGACAACCAGGGCTTCTACAACGCGTTGAGCGCCTGCTTCACCCTCCACCAGTTGAACCACGCCCACTGGTCCGAGGTGAGCAAGGGCGAGATAGCCGCCGCGCGTCCCGAGGACGGCATCCCCCACTGGCGGAGCGCCCCACCGGTCAAGCCCGCCGTCAAGACCATGGCCGAGGCGAGCGTCTAGGCGGAGTCGGCCGCTAGAAGACCTCGGTCTCTTCCGTCGGCGGCTTCTCCTCGATGCGATCGGGACAGTCGGCGGCGGTGATCTCGCAGAAGCCGCACTCCCAGTGGCTGGGAGTCTTGCGCGGGGCGGCCTCGGCGGCCAGCCGCTCGATCAGGGTCACGGCGCGGGCCTTGAAGTCATCGTCGACCGCCGCCGCCGGGACATCGACGGCATGGTCGGCGTAGACGACGCGGCCCTCTAGGGCGGTGTCGCGGTACCGCGGCTTTGCCAGGGGCAGAGCCCACATGTACAGGACGACTTGGGCAACGTCGGCGGCGTTGGGCTCGCCGGTCTTGACGTCGTGGACGACGACGCGCTCGTCGGTGACGGAAATGAGATCGGCCTGGCCCGACAGTGTCGCCGCCCGCCCGCGCACCTTGAAGTGGTTCTGCTGCTCGGCGAAGACCTCCGCGCCCTCGGCCTCCAGCCGGTCGCGCTCCTCGCTGACGAGGGCGGCGTGGCGCATCGTCCACGCGGCGAGGTCGAAGTCGGTGGGCACCTTCTTCCAGCTCCAGCCCTCGTGCTGCGTCTTGAACCACGACGCCCACTCGCAAGAGCGCGTCCCCGCCAGCAGGCGCGCCATCCAGGTCACGTAGATGTAAGGCTTACCGCGTAGCTCGGCCATGTGGCGTCCTTCGGGAGCGTCGCCGCCTGATGAGGGTGGCGGCGTGCCTTACTTGAGGCTGATGATGCCCAAGCCGTCTCGGATCTCTACGGTTGTGCCGAAGGGCTTGGAGACTTCCACTGAGTAGTTCAGCACCCGTTCGGAGAGGGGGCTTCCCGGCTCCGGCATCAGGGGGAGCCCCCGCCGGAACCGGGGGCCGGAGGAAGGTTCCAAGGGTTGAATCCGAATCTCTTTCAACTCGAATTGGTGGTCGAAGATGCAGAGGTGCACCGCGGTGCCTCCCGAGCTCTGCCGCTCCGAGGCTCCGGGGCCAAACTCTCGCGCCGCCGCCGCCGCTTCGGCACGGAGGTCGAGGAAGTCCGCGGCCAGCCCATCGGCGCCGGCTCCGACGCGAGACATGAAGGAACTGGGCACGTGGGTAACCGCCTCGGTCTGCAGGAAGAGGCTCGGCTGGCCGTAGATGAGCGCCTTGCCCTTATAGATCTCGACTCCCCGGTGCTCGCCGGCGTTGCAGAAGTAGATGTCGGCGCCGGCATCGATGACTCCGTGGGAAAAGGTGTCGATGTAGGGGTGGATCCCCAACCCGTGGCTCTGGTCGTGCAGGGCGACCACGACGATGTCGGCCTGCCTTCGGGCCTCTCGGACGTGCTTGTAGATGCGGTCGAGGTCTTCCTGGTAGGGGAAGGGGACGTTCCCGGGCGTGTCGCCGACCATGAACTTCCTGCCCAGGAAGAAGAACTCCGTCTCCGTGTCCTCCTCCCAGCCGAAGTTGGTCTGCGGACCAATCAGCGGGGCGCTTCTCGAACCGCCGCCATGGCGTCGAAGGAGCTTTTCGTGCTCCCATCCGAGGTCCTGGCTGATCTGGCGCAGGGCATTGATGGCATCTTCGCTTACCACGTGAGCGGTGTCGTAGCGGAGGAGGTTGACCCCGGGCC
Organism: Dehalococcoidia bacterium; assembly: GCA_034420775.1. Taxonomy (GTDB): domain Bacteria; phylum Chloroflexota; class Dehalococcoidia; order SHYB01; family SHYB01; genus DAOUKH01. Next base: position 8,026 of record DAOUKZ010000198.1, on the reverse strand, counting down.
GGCTCTTGAAAGGAGGCAGGTTATCGGCGGGCAAGTAGCCGTGGGGCCAAGGAAAGACGAGCCCCATGTTTGCCCTGGGGCCGTAGTCGCAGGCGGCGAGGAAGGCGACCCGCGCGCCGGTCGGCGTGTCGTAGTAGCAGGCCTCGGAGGCCTCGGTGAGGCTTGCCCCTATTCCGGCATAGGGCATCCCGGCGCGTTTCAGGTAGCCGATCATCGTCAGGATGCCGTTCTCGCCGAAGTCCGAGACATGATTGTTCCCGGCGCAGAGGGCATTCACACCTAGGAACTTCAGTTCGTCGATCATGCTTGGGGGCGCGGCCATGTAGGTGGCATGCGAGCCCATCCCCGCGGTGAATGCGGGCCAGTCTTCTCCGTCCTGAATCACGCATTCGAGGTTTGTCGTGGTGCAGTCGGCGTGCCGCAAGAGATCCACGACTTTCAGGAACCGGTCGTTGCGGTAACCGGATATCGGTTGCGCCACGTACGTGTTGCCGGTTAGCGCCAGCGTTGTCTCGCCGTCTGCCACGCATACCCCCTTCAGTCCGGAACGGCTCTCACGATGAGGCCTTCTAGCCGGCTAGTTGGCCTGTGGAAAGCCGTACACCCGGATGAAGTTGTCCGCCAGGATCGTCTTCTTCTCGTCCGCGGGCACGCCTTCGAAGTGGCGCTCGATGGTCTTCCAAGAGCGGGGCCAGTCGGTGCCGGTGTGGGCGTAGTCGCTGGACCACATCATCTGGGAGAGGCCGATCCAGTGGCGGTTTGCGACGCCGTAGCTGTCGGTAATGAAGGTGAAGAAGAGGTTGTTGTCGAAGTAGTAGCTTGGAGGGTTCTTGATGGCGGGGCGGCTCGCCGCCTCCAGTCTGTGGAAGCGGTCGTCCATTTGCTCCCGCACGTAGGGGACCCAGCCGCAGTCGGTCTCGGCCCAGACCACCTTCAGGTTGGGGTAGCGGTCGAGCAGGCCGCTGTTGATGATCTGCTTGGTGCGGAGGGGGGCGTCGAGGTGGCGCATGTCGCCGGTGGCGCCTTTCGCCTTGGCCCCGGGGGCCGCCGTGCTGAAGGAGACGTGGATGTCGATGGGAATGCCGGCCTCGGCGGCCTCGGCGAAGAACGGCTCGTCCTCGTCGGTAATCTCGAAGTCGCCCGACGGCCAGCGGCTGAGAAGGACGCCGCCGCGCAGCCCGGGCATCTTCGCGACGCGGCGCATCTCCTGAAGGCACTCCTCGATGCCCAGGGTGGGCATCATGGCGATGCCGCCCAAACGGGCCGGGTCCGTGCTCGACCACTCGGAAAGCCAATCGTTATAGGCCCGGACGAGGGCGAGGTGGAACTCGGGCTCTTTGTTGGTGAACTGGATACCGGCGGAGACGCGCGGCGTCGGGTACATGACCGCCGCGCCTACGCCATCCTCGTCCATGGCCTCCAAGTGGGCGACGGGGTCGTAGGTGCCCTTGGGCACCTCTTCCCAGAAGACCCACTCTCGTCGGCCCTCGGGGGTGAGACCGCCGGGGGTACCGCCCAGGACGTTATGGCCGAAGGTGATGGGGTCGACGGCCCCTTCCATGATCCAGGCGTCGCCCTTCTCGAACCGCTCCATGTGGGGCGCCCGGTCCGTGTACTTGGCCGGGACCCGGCTCTGCCACAGATCGGGCGGCTCGATGACATGGCTGTCGCCGTCCATCAATTTGAACTCGCGCATCCTTCTCCCCCGCTCCCAAGGACCTTATCGACATCCTGTTGGTCTTCCACCAGCTAGCCGGTGGCTGCGGCTCTTATAGCACCTTCGGTGCATGCAGGCAATTGAATCTCCCGGCGACCGGCGAGCCCGGCGGGAATTCACCGTGCCCCGATCCGGCTGCTTGTGGACGACGCAAGAGTGGCAGAATCTCCCATCGTTCACAACAGCCGTGAGGGTCGCGCGCCCTGGGGTTGGGCCGCGATTAGGCGGATGCCGACACCCGGCGGAGCTGGGCGCTCAACAGCAAGGCGCTCAATGCGGCCACCCCGGCTCCGCCGGCCCCGATTAAGAACGATGGGAGATAGGAGTCGGTCCACTGGAAGGTGACCCCGCCGAGCAAGGCGCCGAGTCCCGCCCCAAGGTTGACCGCCAGCAAGATGATCCCGACGGTCGTTCCCAGGATTTGTTCGCCGACGATGGCGCGGCTCACGATGGTCTGCAGGACGACCGCCCCGCCGAGCCCGACGCCATAGATCGCGGCGAAGCAGTAGAGCAAGGTGGTATGGGGGAAGGTAGCGAAGAGTCCAACCCCCACCCCCATCACGACGCAGCTTATCGTCAGGAGCTTGCCGAAGTCTGCCCGGTCGGCGATGGCGCCGCCCCCCACTCTTCCCGCCACGCTTACGCCGGTGACCACGGAGAGCAGCCCCGCTGCCGCCGCCGACGAAAGCCCCTCGCCCTCTCCGTGCCTGACGATGTGGAATATCAAAAGGCCGGTGCTGATGTTGGCGCTGAAGTAGACGACGCATGCCAACCACAGGGCACGTTGGCGGAGCGCCTCTCGGACGGCCGGTCCGAAGGCAGGAGACAAAGGAAGCCGAGGGCCAGCCCTACCGCCGACGGAAGATTCGGCCCCATAAGGGAGCTTGCCGCCCTCCTCGGGCCGGCGCTGCAGGAATCCGGCGGCGATGAGCAGGAGCGCGAAGGGGATGAAGCCCAGCAGTCCGAAGGTCCACCGCCAGCCGATGCCGTCGGTGAGGAGGGCCGTCATGGGCGCGAACAGGGCGGCTCCCGCCTGTCCGGCGGAGGAGCCGATGCCCAAAGCCAGCCCCTGATGTTGGCGAAACCACCGGGCGACGATCGCCAGCAGCGGGCCTACGCCGATGCCGAAGGCGACGCTCCCCAATAGGCCGAAGCCGACGTAGACCTGCCATACGTCCGTGGCCACGGCCGACAGCCCATAGCCCGCGAGGTGCAGCAGCGCGAAGATGGGCAGCACGCGACGGGGCCCGTACCGGTCGACGGCCATGCCGGCCGCGATGAAGGAGAGGCCCATGACAACCTGGCCGACCGTCGCCGCCCCGGCGATGGAGACCGTGCTCCACCCGGCCTCTTCCTCCAGCGGCGTGTAGAGGACGGCAAAGGACGCCCGCGATCCGTTGAGGGAGAAGAGGACCGCGAACGTCAGTGCCAGGACCCACCAGGCGGGGTGTATGCGGCGGATCAAAGCGGACTGCCGTCCCTAGGGCACGCCGGAAGAATCATCGATCGCAACGCGAGGGCTACCGGTCTCTGGGACGATAGCCCTCGCGTGCTCTCAATCGTGGGCTACCCGTCGGACAGCCAGACGTAGTGGTGGCGGATACGACTCCAGATCCCAAGGCCGCCCTCGTGCCCCTCGACTTGCGGCGCGACGGGGGAGAAGTTCTCCTGCCAGCCTATGTAGATCACCGCGGCGGTTTCCATCATGTGCTGCTGCATTTCGGTCACGAGCGCTCGTCGTTTTCCTAGGTCAGCCTCCACCGCCTGCTGGTCGAAGAGCTCGATGAGCCGGGCGTCTTCCAAGAAATGGAAGATGTTCGGTTTGACATTCTTCGCGGTAGCGTCAGGGTCGGGGAAGGAGATGTTGTGTCCAAAGGTCGTCACGGTGAAGGCTTGTTGCTGCCAGGCCTCCAGAGCTTCAGCCAGGGGCAGACCGTTGGACTCCATCCTGATGCCGACCTTGGCTAGCTGGTCTATGGCAAAGACCGCGAGGTCCTGCATCCAGGCGGCGTGGGTGAAGTGCATCAACTCACTTTCGAACCCGTCGGGGAAGCCGGCCTCGGCGAGGAGCCGCCGGGCCTCCTCACGGTCTTGTTCCTTATCGGCTCCTTGGCGGAATCCCGGTAGTGCGAAGAGCTCCTCGTCGGAGAGACCCCACCCGGGGGAGACGATGGGGCCGGCGGGCTTGTACAGGTTCTCGTTGAGCTCCACGGCCTCCCAGCGGTCGATGGCCAAGTTGGCGGCCTGCCGCACACGCTGATCGTTCCAAGGTTCAGCGTCAGGGTTTATCAGGAGTGTTGATATCTGGAGCATGTCCCACGGCGTTGGCTTGAGGTCGGGGACGCTTCGCTGCAGCCGCTCTACTTGGGCTCCATCGATTCCTACGCGCGGGTCGAGCAGCATGATTTGTCCGGTGCGGAAGGCGGCGATGCTGGTCTCCAGGTCGCGGAGCATGAAGGTCTTGACGCCGTCCAGGTAGGGTAGCTGAGTGCCGTCAACCGTCTCGAAGTAGTTGGGGTTCCGGGTGAGCTCGGCGGTCTCACCCTTCACGTATTCGCCCTCTATGAAGGGGCCGGTACCGATGTTCGGGCCGTTGGAGAGGTCCCCGCCATTGGCCTCATAGACATGCTGGGGCACGATGGGGACGAAGATGAGGCCGAGGATCTGGAGCACCGAGGCCTGCGGCCGCTCTAGGTTGAGCACCAGGGTGGCGTCGTCCGGGGCCTCTATTGTGGCGATGGCGGGCATTTCGGCGGCATGGCCGCCCTCCGCCATGAGTGTCTCCAGACCCCACTTGGCGTCGGCGGCAGTGAAGGCCTGGCCATCGTGCCAATTGACGCCGGGGCGCATCGTAAAGGTGTACCTCGTGAGATCGGAGCCTATCTCCCAGCTTTCCGCCAGGTCGGGAATGATCTCGGTCACCGGTTGCCTTGGGTTGTACTGGACTAGGCCGCTATAGATGTTGCCCCAATGGAGGTAGTACTGGCTGGTGACGGCCTTGATGGGGTCGATGTTGGGGGGGTCGCCTCCCGCGACTGTCAGGGTGCCTCCCCGGCGTGGCTGAGGGCCCGTGGGCGGAGCGGCTGTTGGGGCCGGCTCCGGTGTGGCCGTGGGTGGGACCGCGGTCGCCGGTGGGGGAGCCGGAGCGTCGCTCCCGGCCGCCCCTTGCGGGCCCTCTGGCCCTGCAGGTCCTGCCGGTCCCGCTGGTCCCGCCGGTCCTGCGGGTCCCGCCGGCCCCGCTGGGCCCGCCGGCCCTGCCGGCCCCTCGCAGGCGGCGAACACCAAGGAGAGGATGACGGCAAGCGCGATGAAAACAACTAGGCGGCCCTTCATATCCTGCCTCCTTGGGTATGGCGTAGCGCTATAAGTGCAGGTGCGCCCCTACGTGACCATGTCGTAGCTGCGGAGCAGCTTACCGGGGAGGGCACCGGTGCAATCGTTCTCCTCGAATGTGACCGTACCGTTCACGATGGTGTAGCGGAGGCCGGTGGGCTTCTGAATGATTCGCCGCTCCCCGCCGGGGAAGTCGGTGGCGAAGACGGGCTTGGGGTACATGTAGCCCAGCTTGTCAAAGTCGTAGACGATGATGTCGGCCCAGGCCCCCAGTTGTAGGATGCCGCGGTCCTTGAAGTCGGCGAACCACGCAGGGTAGGCGCTCATCTTGACGTGGGCCTCTTCGAGGGTCATGAGCTCCTTGTCCCGGACCCAGTGCGCCAAGAAATTGACGGGCCAAGTGCTCACGGTGAAGTATCGGGTGTGCGCGCCTCCATCCGACAGAGAGATGTGGAAGTAGGGGTGCTTGATGAGGGGCGCAAGCCCTTCTTCCCCAGGATCCCCGGCGCCCGACTTGTTCATGAATTCAGTCTCGAGGTCTTCGTCGAGGGCGAGATCGAGGAGCGCGTCGAGGGGATGTTTCCCGTCCATTTGGGCGATCTCTTCGATCGTTTTCCCCTCGTACTTGCGGTTTCGCTCGTGAGCGACTTCCACGACGGTGAAGGTGTCCCAATCCGTACGCGTGGTAATACCGCTTTGACCTTCCACATCGCGTTTCATGGCGGCGCGGGTCGCCGGGTCACGTAGCTTGGCGGCTCGCTCCTCGGCGCTGCCGACCATGGGCTGCACCCAGTTGGGGTAGATGTCGAAGAGGTTGTACTCGGAGATTTTGAAGATGGCGTCGGGGTAGATGGTGGGCTGCTGGATCAGCAGGGGGAGGCCCTCCGCACGAGACTCGTTCAGCCAGACCATGTCCTCAGGGGTCGCGAAGATGCAGTTGATGTGCGCGGGGCGCCCGCAAATCCGCATCATCTTGCTCACGAGCTTGTGCTGGGCCGGGCGGTCGTCAAAGATGGGGACGCCAATGGTCCAGCCGATGTGACCGACGCCGAATTCTCCCAGGACCTCGGCCATTGCTAGGAATTCCTCGTCGGAAGTAACGTGGGTGGGTAGGTAGCCGCCGTCGTCGGGCCGGTCCTCGGCGCTCTTGTTGGCTGAGAAGCCGAAGGCCCCGGCCTTCATGGCGTCATAGAAGATCTGCTTGATTTGATTGATTTCCGCATCCGTCGCCGACGTCCTGTGACGGGACTCGAGCATGCCCATGACGTAGCCCCGCATGGGCGACATGGGGAAGAGCGCCCCGATATTGAGTCCCAGACCCTGCCGGTCCAAACTGTCGAGGTATTCGGGGAAGGTCTCCCAGTCCCAGCGCATGCCCTTCTGCATCGAGTGAAGGGGGATCGCCTCGACGCGGTTCATCATGCGCATGTTTAGCTCTCGGTCCTCGGGCCGCGTGGGGGCGAAGCCGAAGCCGCACTGGCCGATGGTGAGAGAGGTAACGCCGAACCAGCCGGACATGGAGCAATAGGGGTCCCAGTTGACCTGGGCGTCGTAATGGGTATGCAGGTCGACGGCGCCGGGGCCGACAATGCAGCCGCTGGCGTCAAGCTCTCTCGCGCCCCCCGCGTTGATCTTGCCGCTGATCATGGCGATCCTGCCGTCCTTGACGGCTAGGTCCGCCTTGTACCGGGGAAGGCCCCTCCCATCGACGATAGTCCCGCCGCGGATAACCAAATCGTACGTCGCCATGCTTCTCTCCTACCGCCTCCTCAAACCCATCGTGCTGCGGTGCGGGTACTCTCTCATGGTTGCAAACCGCCCCCGAGAGCGAATCGCCCCTGCCGCAACAGGGGCGATTCGCCTCTAGGAGGAGCGTTACTCGTCAAGCCAAACGTGGTCGAGGCGCGGCGCGTGGAGCCAGACGCCCTTGGGTGGGAAGAAGTTCTTCACCTTCGCCTGTGAGGGCCAGAAGCCCTGTCCCCACGCGATGGGGATTTGCCCCAGTGTCTCGAGCATGCGGCGCTGCATCTCGTAGACGATCTCGCGGCGCTTGTCGGGATCTTGCTCGGCCCGCTGCTGGGCGTAGAGCTCGTTGGTCCGCTCGTCGACGTGGACGTTGGAGAAGGGCTGGACCGAGATGTTGTACGAGTTGGCGTCGGGGTCGATGTAGAGCACGGACGACTCCACCGGGAAGAGGTCGAAGTCGTTGGAGACCGCCCTGGGGACGAGCTCGGGGAAGGGCAGCGGCGAGGACTTCACGCGGATGCCGACCTTGGCGAGTTGGTCTACGACGAAGACTTGCAGCTTCACCAGCCGCGCAACGGGTTCCACGGTGACGGCCTCGGTATCGAACCCGTCGGGGTAACCGGCCTCGGCAAGAAGCCGCATGGCTTCATCTATGTCCTGCTGCTTGTCAGCGCCTTGGCGGTAGCCCGGCATGGCAAGCAGCTCCTCTTCGGGCAATTCCCACCCAGGGGCGAATGCGGGACCCGCGGGCCTGGTCACGTCGTCCAAGACTTCCAGGGCCTCAAACCGGTCGATGGCGAGGAAGATGGCGCGCCTCACGCGAATGTCGGTGAAGGGCTCGCGCTCGGTGTTGATGATGACGATCTTCGAGGACAGCCGGTCGTAGGGGTTCGGACTGAGGTCGGGCACGTCGCCCTGGAGTTGAGCAAGCTGGACCTTGTTGATGTCGGTGACGCCGGGCCCCAGCAGGTCCACCCTACCGGTCCGGAAGGCCGCGATCCTGGTCGACTCGTCGCCGATCATCAGGTAGCGGATTGCGTCCAGGTATGGCTTGCCTTCCAGGTAATAGCTGTCGAACCGGCTGAAGTCGGCGGACTCACCCCGGACGTACTCACCCGCCAGGAATGGCCCGGTGCCCACGGTCGGGCCCTCCGCCAGGTCGCCGGCGGCCGCCTCCCATACGTGCTGGGCGACGATCGGGGCCTGGATGATCCCGAGGACCGCCACGAG